>NZ_JAFENV010000019.1:0-46948 GCF_016892225.1 Staphylococcus sp. GDY8P47P
CACAGGAGTCTGGACTTGACTAATGCATGTAACAAGTATATATAATAAATAGTATATTATGTATATATTTAAATATTAATTTTAATATCAACTATGTAAAATACTTATAAAAATTAGTTTTAATTAACTGAAGAATGAAATGAATTTAATGTGATTTTTAACAATCGATAATGAATCATTATTAAAGGCGATAGGATGAGGGATATGGTATATAATAAAAAGTTGATTGAACAGTTATTAGAAGGATATTGGTATCGAAAACCCCAAGATGGATGGTATGTAGATAATATTGATATTAATAAACAACAAATAAAGAATTATAGTCATGATGGCTATAAAACACTATTTATAGCGATAGATTCAGAGACTTGGCACAGAGGTTCTGGAAATACTGGAATTTATGCAGGTTGGAATGATACACATCAAAATTTGAAAGAATATGAGACGTATATGAGTGGTGTTATTGCACGCCATCCTATTGAAGATTTAAATGAGAATATTCCGCAATTCATCATGAATGATACATATAGTGCGATACGTAAGTTAGGGCAATTTTCTTACGAAGTATTTAAGGGGAAAACGATTGAAATTACTGGAACAGCAGGTAAATCTACTTGTAAATCTTTATTAAAAGAGTTATTGAGTGAAAATAATTCTGTTAATGCGACAAGAGGTAATCATAACACTAGAACTGGAGTTCCTCTAACTATTGCAAATGCTATAAATCAACCAGACTATTTAGTATTAGAAGTTGCAGTGTCAAGTTTATGGATGAGAAATGGTGGTATTGCTAAGACATTCGTTCCAGATATTGCAATGATTACATCGATTGATGGTGGACAGGAGAAAAATGCTCATGAAATAGCAGTATTAAAATCAAAAATTGCTGAAGGAATGAACCATTTAGGGAATGTAGTGGTTAATCGAGATATGAATGAGTATGAAACTGTTGTTCAAACAGTAAAACAATACAATAAAAATATTATTACTTATGGTTTTAATAAGGATTCAGATGCTTATGTAATAAGATATGAAGAATTTAAATTCCATTCACACGTAGATGCTTATATTATAGGAGAAAACATATCATTCGATACACAATTGTCAGGAGAAGCAATGATTCAAAACATTGTAGGTGCATTAACAATCATTAAACTGTTAGGAATATCTTGTCAAAGTGTACTTTCTCGTTTAGAACAATATAAGCCAAATATGGGGGTACAGAATTTTGAGGAATATACCACAAAGAGTGGCGATAATTTTACATTAATTAACGATGCTTGGAATGCTATGGGAATCTCTATGCTTGAAGGTATTCGAGTATTGAAAAAAAAGTCTAAATTTTACAAAGGTAAAACGATAGCGGTATTAGGACGAATTATAGGATTGGATCCACAAGAAGCCAAAAGACAGCATGAACTTATAGCCGATGAACTCATTAAAGCAAATATTGACATTGTATTTGGTCATGGTAAAGAAATGAAATATGCTATGAAAAAATTACCTAAAGAAATTATTGGAGGTTATTATGAAAATGCAGATCAATTAGCAATTGAAGTTGCTAATATCATTCAGAATGATGACTTAGTTTTAATTAAAGGTTCTGTTAGAAATAGTGATTTTAAGAATGTTAAGAGTAAAATTATTTCATATACAACAAAAGGAGTACAGTTTAAGTTAACAGATACAATACCTAGTAATGGTTATGGTGTTGCTACATATAATGTTAAGTCAGGAATAAAAGTTGCAAGTATCGGTAAACAAGATGTAGTTCAAAATCAAGGAATTGGCGGAATATTGTTAATTAATCATATCTTGGATTTAATCTTTGCCAATCAACTAGAGTTGCATCAAACTTATAAGCCCGATAGACAAGCAATTAGAGAAAGTGTCAATTCTAGAGCGATTCCCTTGAAGCAAAATGATGAAATTACTTTAAATGATTTATTGTCTGCTGCAATTGTTACATCTTCTCCTAATGCAATTTTGATGTTGGCAAATACTGTTAAAGGTTCGAATAAAGAAAGTTTAGAAGTAATTAAAAAGTCTGCACAAATGATTGGTGCTCATTCAGAAAGTGCGCTTAATATTACTGGTAGACGTATTAAAGGTAAACGTCAGCATTTAACGCTAGAGGATTTATATTTAGCAAGTAAATTACTCTTTAATAAATATCCATTCATTAAAGATATTTTATCAAGAAATAATTATGTATTTAAAAATAAACTTTATAAATCAGAATCAAATTTATTTAGTTATGGAATTGCTTCTCATGGGATTTTTTATGGACAAGAACATTCAATAGGAGCAATATTATCAAAAATCGATGGTGAAGAATATATAACTGTAGTTATTGGGGCGCGAGATGCGTTCCACCGAGATGCATTGATTTACAATTCCATTATGCAAGTTACTCAAAATGAACTACAACCTTCAGAAAGTGTAACAATTAGTGAAAATCGTAATACACCATATACCATCAATATCATAGGTGACACATATTTCGGAGAATTTTATACAGAAAGACGTCGACGTAAAGGTATTGATGACGCCTTAACATTGAAAAATCGACATTACAGTTTTGATGGTATTCGTGACATTTTAGAAAAAGGAGATTTTAATGTTTGTAATTTCGAAGCAGCAATTTCCGACGATAAAAATGATTATCTGAAACAAAGAAAGCCATTTGTTTTAAATGCTTCTGAAGTACATACAGTTGAAACACTAAAAAAAGAAAATATACAATTAGCTACGTTAGCCAATAATCATTTAATGGATTGTGGTGTAGAAGGGTTAGAACGTACAGTGAATCATTTTAATTTAAATGGAATTTCAACAATTGGTGCAGCTATAAATCAGAATGAAGCAGAGAAGCCATTTAATATTATAGTTAACAATCAAAATTATGCGATATTTAATGCATATTGGTATAGACGACCAATGCATCGTGAATATGATTTTTATGCAATAGGTAATGAACCTGGAGTAGCATGTTTAAATCCCTTCTTATATGAAAAAATTCGTGAAATGAAAGATAGTGGATCCAAAGTGATTGTTATCGCACATTGGGGTGTCGATTTCGGGAGTGTTCATGCTAAACAACGAGAATATGCAAAAATGTTGCAACAGGCTGGGGTAGACCTAATTATTGGCCACGGCGCACATATGATGCAAAAAATTGAATATATAAATGATACGACTGTAGTGTATAGTATTGGTAATGGTGTATTTAATAGTAATGGGGAATATGACCAAAGATATGTACCACCATATAGTTTTATAGCACAATTAATTATAAGTTCTAATAATCAATTGAAACTAAAGCTATATCCGATTTATGGGAATAATCTAGAAACGTTCTGGCAACCACGCTTTCTTACTGAATTAGAATTTAATCATTGTAGAAAAATGTTGGAGCAATATAGTGGAAAGCTAGATATCATTAATGGTCGAGATGATCATTTTTACTTTGAAGTACCATTAAAAATTAATTAAATTAACTTTTAAATTTTATTAACCTTCCTTATGTAATTTTGGAAGGTTTTTTATAGTGTGATTTATAGCGCAATACAAATTTTCATTTAAATATAAGAGAATTAAATTTGAATAAATGTTAACATAATATAAAAATAAGTTAACATTAAAGGTCGAAAGAGGTCATATGATGCTAGAAATTTTAAAGCGACTTGAATATTATGCTCAAGTACAACCGCAGTCTATTGCGCTTCAAATTGATGATGAAAGATTAAGTTATGAGGCGTTATACGAAAATATATGCTACTATACCGTGACGTTGCCAATGTTTCAAAGTGGATGTAGGGTAGGCTTGCTGAGTGACTCACCTATAACGAATATGACAAATTATTTTATTATTTTAATGATGGGCGGTGTGCCATGCTTTATAGATGCCAAGTGGACACAAGCAACAATTGATGAACTCATAGAGACGTATCACATTGAATATATCGCCACAGCTATCGCCAACTTTGAACCGACTGTATCGTATGGGACATATAATCAATATATGAATGAACAAGCGAAGGTAGAACATATACTACATATTGGCTTTACCTCAGGGACTACAGGACTACCTAAGGCATATTACCGAAATGAACTTTCATGGGTTGCATCATATAAAGAAAATGAAGCTTTATTACTTAACCAAGAAAAAATTTTAGTTGCGCCTGGTCCACTCGCGCATTCATTATCATTGTACACTTGCATCTACGCGCTTTATTCGGGAAGAACATTTATTGGACAAAGACAATTCAACACACATCGCTTGATACCAATATTAAGGCAACAATATTCCAATATAGCGTTATTTCTTGTGCCAACAATGTTACATCAATTATTAACTACCGAATCGAAATTAACATGTATTACATCTATATTGTGTAGTGGTTCGAAATTATCAGAACCATTGTTTAAAGCAGTGACACAACAGTATGAACACGCCAACATCATTGAGTTCTTTGGAACATCGGAAGCAAGCTTTATTACATATAATTTTAATCAAACAGCGCCAACGCATTCGGTCGGACAAGTGTTTCCGAATGTTTCAATTCAACTTGAAGAACAAGATGAACGGCATATTGGATTGTTAAAGGTTCAAAGTAATATGACTTATTCAGGCTATGTTAATGCTGGGGTGGTGCAACCTCAAAATTGGATAGAGACAGGCGATTACGCCTATGTAAAAGATAAGTATCTTTATTTAGTGAGTCGTCAAAGCGATCGCCTTATTATTGGAGGTAAAAATATATACCCCAGTGTGATAGAGCAACAAGTGAAATTATTAGATGGAATTGAAGAAGCGGTTGTCATTGGTGAACCACATCGTCAGTTTGGTGAAATTGCTGTATTAATCTATCTCGGAGATCGAGCACTCACATATGCAACGTTGAAACATTATTTACAACAAACGTTATCAAGGTATGAAATACCATCTAAGATTGTGAAAGTCAGTAAACTGCCTTTTACGAATAGCGGCAAGGTAGCACGGCGTAAAGTACAAGCACTTTATTTAAAGGGGGCATTTAAATCGTGAGAGAAGCAGTTATAGTGTGGGCTAAGCGGACACCATTTGGTAAATATGGAGGCATGTTGAAACATTTAGAACCTGAAGCCTTATTGGTGCCACTTTTTCAAAATATAAAGGCAAGTTTTCCTGAAATTATAGATCAAGTGGATGATGTAGTATTAGGCAATGTGGTAGGCAATGGTGGCAATATTGCTAGAAAGGCAGTACTAGAGTCTGGCTTAAAGTATACTATTCCTGGTGTTACAGTGGATCGACAGTGTGGTTCGGGACTTGAAAGCATCATCTATGCGTGTCGAATGGTGCAATGTGGAGCTGGACGCGTGTATATCGCAGGGGGTGTAGAAAGTACAAGTCGTGCGCCTTGGAAGATGAAACGCCCTCAGTCAGTATATGAATCACAGTTGCCACAATTTTATGAGCGCGCATCATTTGCACCTGAAGGACAAGATCCAGGCATGATTGAAGCAGCTGAGAACGTGGCGCAACATTATAATATCTCTCGGCAGCATCAAGATGCATTTGCAGCACGGAGTCATC
The DNA here is from genome assembly GCF_016892225.1 of Staphylococcus sp. GDY8P47P. NCBI lineage: Bacteria > Bacillati > Bacillota > Bacilli > Caryophanales > Staphylococcaceae > Staphylococcus > Staphylococcus sp. GDY8P47P. The sequence continues at coordinate 5,582 of NZ_JAFENV010000019.1, forward strand.
GATTGGCAACAACACATTTTGATAATGGTGATATACAATGTGAAATTCTACCTTTAAAGGTTAAGGGGAAGTGGTTGTGTAAAGATGAAAGTTTGAAACCAGCGTTAACTGAATCACGTTTGCAACGATTAAGACCGCTTATATCGAATGGTACAGTAACAGTTGGAAATAGCTGCATGAAGAATGATGGTGCTGGGCTAGCTTTAATTATGGATAAGGAAATGGCTATAGCATTAGGCTTGAAATACGGCATGGTGTTTAAAGATGCTGTTACAACAGGTGTGGATCCAACGTTACTAGGAATTGGACCAGTACCTGCAGTTTCACAATTATTAAAGAAACAGCAATTAAATATTGAAGATATCCAAGCGATTGAACTTAACGAAGCCTTTAGTTCACAAGTACTTGCATCCATAAATGAGCTGCATGCATGTATAGAGAAGGTAAATCAATGGGGTGGTGCGATTGCTACAGGACACCCATATGGTGCAAGTGGCGCGGCATTAGTTGCTAGACTATTAAACTTGCCTAAGTGGCAGTTAGGAATTACTACGATGGGCATAGGAGGAGGTATGGGTAATGCAATTCTCTTTGAAAAGTGGAACCAGTGAAATGATAACAATTGAATTTCATGAGCATGATGTGCATAGTTATTGTGATGTAATCGGTATGGCGTATGATGGCATCGTTCCACCATTAATGTGTGCTAAACTATGGCCTAAATTTAAAATGTTCCAAGTTTTCAAGGGGAAGCCGATACGACTAGTCCGTACTAATGTTGAGAAATTTGAAAATTTAGAAAGTGACATGCAATATTGTGCATATTTAACGTATAAAAGTTGCGATAAAATAAAACAATTTAACCGTTTTATCTTTAAATTAGAAATTAATAAAAATAATAAAACTTGTATGATTATCGAACAAATATTTATTTCTGGGGAGGGAATATATGGTTTTTAATAAAGAGTTGGTAGATCAATATTTAAAAATTGTTGATGATGAAAATCCAATTCATAGCGATATTGTACCAGGACAGTTCATCGTTGAAAAGGTATTTTCAATGTTAGATCAACACTGGGATAAATATAAAATTAAATATCTTGAAAGCATTGGTATCAATGAGTTTGTGGGATTTGAAGTTGTTGGAAAGAATAAAATTATTGTTTCGAATAAATCAGGTGGGGTAAAACTAGTTATAATTAGAAATTGATAAAAATATTATTTTCTAATTATAACTTTTTTTGCTTTTATTAAAATTTTGAAAGCGTGTACATAAGAATATTGTTAAATTCTGCAATATGAATAATATTGTATTTTTGAAATTAATATAATTTTTAGTAATTTGACAACATTCATTAGGTCTGTATAATTATGTAACATAAACAAAAGGAGTGTTACAGGTCATGGATTTTAAAAAAGATAGAATTAACATGGTCGATGGGCAAACAGCGAAGAAAACAGTGTTTGCTACAGGTATTGGTAACGCCATGGAATGGTTCGACTTTGGTGTCTATGCGTACACTACAGCGTATATCGGTGCGAATTTCTTTTCACCGGTACAGAACCCACAAATTCAACAGATATTTACGTTTGCCGCATTAGCAATTGCGTTCCTATTACGACCAATAGGCGGGATCGTATTTGGTATTATTGGTGACAAATATGGACGTAAAGTTGTATTAACTACGACAATTATTTTAATGGCTTTATCAACATTAACGATTGGTATTTTACCAAACTACGATGCGATAGGCTTATGGGCACCAGCGCTCTTGCTACTTGCTAGAGTGTTACAAGGTTTCTCTACTGGTGGGGAATATGCAGGTGCGATGACTTATATTGCTGAAATTTCACCAGATAAGAAACGTAATAGTTTAGGTAGTGGTCTTGAAATTGGTACACTATCGGGTTATATTGCTGCTTCTATTATGATTGCATTATTAAGCTTCTTCTTAAGTGATGCACAAATGGAAGCTTGGGGTTGGAGAATTCCATTTATCCTAGGATTATTCCTTGGTTTATTTGGACTTTATTTACGTCGTAAGTTAGAAGAATCTCCAATTTATGAAAATGATGTACAGGCACCAGAACGTGACGATATAGGATTCTTTACAATTATTCGTTATTACTTTAAAGATATCTTAGTATGTTTCGTAGCAGTTGTCTTCTTCAATGTAACTAACTATACAGTGACTGCCTACTTACCGACATACTTAGGACAAATTGTTAAGATTGACCAAACAACAACAAGTGTATTAATTACTTGTGTTATGGCAATTATGATTCCATTAGCTTTATTCTTCGGTAAATTAGCAGATAAAATCGGTGAGAAGAAGGTATTCTTAATTGGTACTGGTGGTCTGACACTATTAAGTATCGTTGCGTTTAGTTTATTAAATACGCAATCATTACCATTCATTATTCTTGGTGTGTTTATTTTAGGTTTCTTCTTATCAACATATGAAGCAACAATGCCTGGTTCATTACCAACAATGTTCTATACACATATTAGATATCGAACATTAGCGGTAACGTTTAATGTTTCCGTTTCATTATTCGGAGGTACGACACCTTTAGTGAACTCATGGTTAGTTGAATCAACTGGTAATATTTACGCACCAGCGTATTATTTAACAGCAATTAGTATTATCGGCTTTATTGTGATTGCAGTACTACATGTAAGTACTGCCGGTAAATCACTTAAAGGATCTTATCCTAATGTTGATAATAAAAAAGATTTACAATTTTATGAATCAAATCCTAAAAAAGCATTATGGTGGATTAAGACTAAGAAAAATAAAAACGCATAGTAATTATCAATTAAACGCATTGATGCACGTTCGCATCAATGCGTTTTTTAATTCATTTAACTTTAAATAGAAGTACTATAAATAATTAGCTACGTAAAAATATAGCGTCAATGTTAGCAAAGCTTAAAGTTACGCTCTAAGCATACGAGGGGGGACAATCCTCGTCTAACATCGACGCTATTTAAATAAGGTGAGTTTAGGAATGATTAATGACTTTTAAAGTTACTCAATAGTATTAGGGGGCATAAGAACTTTTAAGTCAATTTTGGGAATAATTCATCTGTTTGAATTCTCAATTTGGAAAACACTTTTACTGTGCTTCTTGATGTCTTAATGACTTAATAACCTAGTTTCATGTTATCAAGGTCATTTTCTAGTAGAGAGAGCAATTTATAGATTTCATTCTTGTTAAACGTTTCATCAAATTTTACCGTAATTGTCTTGAAGGTTTTCGTAATGATTTCGTACATTGGGATACCATTCTCTATATTTTGCTTGTAGATAATCATGATGTGTAATTCCTCCTTTGTCTCTCTACACTTAATATAGTAAAGCAATTTTAAAATAAAAACATGAGCCCAAGGTACCAACTTTGGATACAACGTATAGCCTATCACTTTCTACGACTTAATACCTAGAATTTATAATAAGCCTAAATTAATGTGAATGACTTTAATAAAAATACCTCCTCAATAAATGATCTTAAAAAAGACTTTATTGAGGAGGTTAGTTTGAGTTAATAAAAATTAAGTGTTTACTATTATACTTCTGTTACCTCTACATCGATATGTTCAACGCGGTTATATGCGCCGTGATCTACAGGACCTACGAAGTCGTTCATTTTCCAGCCGTATTTAATTGCTGAAGCAACAAATGCTTTCGCACTAATCACAGCTTCTTTAGGTGATTTGCCATTTGCTAGGTATGCTGTTGTAGCAGCTGCAAACGTACAACCAGCACCGTGGTTATAGCTTTGTTGGAACATGTCTGTAGTTAATTGATAGAACGTATTGCCGTCATAGTATAAGTCGTAAGATTTATCTTGATCTAACGCTTTACCACCTTTAATAATAACGTGTTGTGCACCTTGATTGAAGATGATTTCTGCTGCTTTTTTCATGTCTTCAATAGAAGTTAATTTACCTAAACCAGAAAGTTGACCAGCTTCAAATAAGTTAGGTGTGACAACAGTTGCTTTAGGTAATAAATGTTCAATCATTGCGTCAGTATTTCCTGGGTTAAGTACTTCATCTTCCCCTTTACATACCATAACAGGGTCGACTACGAAATATTGTGCACCTGATTGTTCAAATGCTTCACCAGCACGTTTAATGATTTCTTGTGTACCTAACATGCCTGTTTTAACTGCATCTGGACCAATTGAAATCGCTGTTTCTAATTGTTTTTCGAATAAATCCATTGGAAGAGGTGTCACATCATGTGACCAAGTTTCTTTATCCATCGTTACAACAGCAGTTAAAGCGACCATACCGTATGTGTCTAATTCTTGAAATGTTTTAAGGTCAGCTTGCATACCAGCGCCCGCACTTGTATCTGAACCTGCAATTGTTAATACTTTTTTTAAAGCCATGTACATTCACTCCCGACAATTTCTAATCTATGTCTAATCATAGCATGTTTATCGGACAACGTGCTAGCTTGAAGTAATGGATGAAATCAATAACTTATAAGGTGCGCATTATGTTAAAATATGGCTTGAGGTGAAAGCGATGGAATGGTCAGAAATATTTCACGATATTACGGAACGACACGATTTTACAGAGATGCATGATTTTTTAGAAAAAGAATATACGACGCAAATTGTCTACCCAGATCGAGAAAATATTTATCAAGCCTTTGATTTAACACCATTTGAAAATGTAAAAGTAGTGATATTAGGTCAAGACCCTTATCATGGTCCAAATCAAGCGCATGGTTTAGCGTTCTCGGTACAACCCAATGCCAAGTTCCCACCATCATTAAGAAATATGTACCAAGAATTAGAAGATGATATCGGATGTCACAGAACATCACCCCATTTACAAGATTGGGCACGTGAAGGCGTCTTATTACTAAATACCGTTTTAACGGTACGACAAGGCGAAGCGCATTCTCATAAAGATATTGGATGGGAAACATTTACAGATGAAGTCATTCAAGCGATTTCGAAACAACGTGAGGATGTTGTGTTCATATTATGGGGGAAACCTGCACAACAGAAGATTAAATTAATTGATACATCCAAACATTATATTATTAAATCACCACATCCAAGTCCTTTATCGGCGTATCGCGGATTTTTTGGTTCTAAACCATATTCAAAGGCGAATGATTATTTAATAAGTAAAGGTAAAACACCTATAAATTGGTGTGAGAATGGGGAGGTTTAAATGAATAAAGCACAAGTAATTCAGTTGATTGAACAAGAATTAGTGCAAGCTGATGAGGCGACGAATGCGCAACAATTTGAGAAACATATGTATGCAATCCATACACTAACGTCGATCTATGCCAATGGTGACAGTAAGTCGGCGTCTTCTAAGACACAAAGTCAAGATTTTACCAATACGGTGACGCCGTCATTTTCAAAGGTAAACCAAAGTTCTAATACATCAACGTCACAAAATAAATCTAAAGTGACAGCTGCAGAAATCGAAGCGATGGGTGGAACAGTTCCAAATACCATGAAATCGACACAGAATAATCACTTACCGTCTAATACGATGATCACGGACGATGAAATCGGTAATGGCGAATCCATATTTGATTTTTAAACTGAATAAGGAGAATGAAGAGATATGATGAAATTGTTTATAATACTAGGTGCGTTATGTACGATGATGTCAGTTGGTACTGGGGCGTTTGGTGCGCACGGACTTGAAGGTAAATTATCGGATAAATATATGTCAGTTTGGGAAAAAGCGGTAAATTATCAAATGTACCATGGATTAGGATTAATCATTATTGGGGTGATTAGTGGTACAACATCTATTAATGTGAATTGGGCAGGCTGGCTACTCTTCCTAGGTGTTGTGTTCTTTAGTGGTTCATTATATATTCTAGCTTTAACACAAATTCGCATTTTAGGAGCGATTACACCTATTGGTGGCGTATTATTTATTGCAGGTTGGCTTATGCTTATCATTTCTACATTTAAATTTGTAGGGTGATATTTAATATGATTTAAAGCCTTTATGTCATTGAATTTAAATAGTTAAACACTTATATTGTATCAATACTATAGATTAAATAACTCACCTTTGGGGTATATAGCATACTTGAGGTGAGTTTATTTTATGAGCAAAAATAATAAAAATCAGAATATAGATCGAGGCGATTTGAAACAGAACCTCTCTGAAAAATTTGTATGGGCGATTGCTTATGGTTCATGTATTGGTTGGGGTGCCTTTATTTTACCTGGAGATTGGATTAAGCAATCGGGACCAATTGCGGCATCTATCGGTATCGTTATTGGTGCGTTATTAATGATACTTATTGCAGTGAGTTATGGCGCTTTAGTAGAGCGATTTCCAGTTTCAGGGGGCGCCTTTGCATTTAGTTATTTAAGTTTCGGAAGATATGTTAGTTTCTTCTCATCATGGTTTCTAACATTCGGCTATGTATGTGTGGTTGCACTTAATGCGACTGCGTTTAGTTTATTAGTGAAATTTCTACTCCCAGATTTGCTTAATACTGGGCGATTATACACGATTGCAGGCTGGGATGTTTACATAACTGAAATCATTATTGCAACAGTATTATTACTTGTGTTTATGTTTGTAGCCATTCGTGGCGCAAGTGTATCTGGTTCATTACAATATTACTTTTGTGTAGCTATGGTCATCGTTGTCTTACTGATGTTCTTTGGCTCATTCTTTGGTAATAATTTTGATTTTAATAATTTACAACCATTAGCCAATCCAAGTACAGGCTGGTTTACATCTATTATTATGATTGTGGCAGTAGCGCCATGGGCTTATGTTGGGTTTGACAACATTCCCCAAACTGCGGAGGAATTTAACTTTTCACCGAATAAGACGTTTAAATTAATTGTTTATAGTTTGCTTGCAGCGTCATTAACTTATGTCGTTATGATTTTATATACAGGTTGGTTAAGTACGAATAGTGCAAGTTTAAATGGTAATTTATGGGTGACAGGTGCAGCAACACAAACTGCCTTTGGTTACATTGGCTTAGGTGTATTAGCTATAGCGATTATTATGGGTATTTTTACAGGTTTAAATGGCTTCTTGATGAGTGCCAGTCGATTACTCTTCTCGATGGGGCGTTCTGGAATTATGCCAACTGCGTTTAGTAAATTACATTCTAAGTATAAAACACCTTATATTGCGATTATCTTTTTAGTAGCTGTAACTTTAATTGCGCCTTGGTTAGGTCGTACGGCATTAACATGGATTGTTGATATGTCGTCAACAGGCGTATCGATTGCTTATTTTATTACATGTTTATCTGCTGCTAAGTTATTTAGCTTTAATAAAGAAAGCAATACGTATGGGCCTGTCTATAAGACTTTTGCCATTTTAGGTTCGATTGTATCGTTTATCTTCCTTTTATTATTATTAGTGCCTGGTTCACCGGCGTCATTGTCAATGCCGTCTTATATTGCGTTAGGCGGATGGCTAGTGATAGGATTGCTTTTCTTTGTGATTCGCTATCCGAAATTAAAGAACATAGATAGTGATGAATTAAGTCGATTAATTTTAAATCGTTCTGAAAAAGAAGTTGAGGATATGGTAGACGATACCTATAAATCATAGAGTGAAAAAAGTTCAATTTTAAAAGCGCGGGCTCAATGAGCCACGCGCTTTTCTAATATCATATATATAATCAAGGACGTTAAATTCTTTTTCGTGTTCTTGCAAATCCAGATAATATAATTTTAGAAATTTGATCTGCAAATAATAAGCCAAGTGCAATGGCACCTGCAATCAGTGTGACTTCAAGCATTGTATTAATCGCTTTACTAAAGTCTAATAGCACCAAATTCTTAGTTGCATCAAATGCAAGGCCACCTGGGACAAGTGGAATGATGCCAGGTACCATGAAGATAATTGCCGGCTCTCTCTTTGTACGAGCCATATAATGACTAATTAAACCTAGTGCTAAACTACCAAAGAAACTTGAATAAATGGTATGTACATTTAACCCTTGAAAGAAGAGAATGTAAACCATCCAACCACAGGCACCTACAAACCCACATGAAAGATAGAGCTTTCTAGGCGCATCGAAGATCACACAGAAAAATAGTGAAGCGGTATAACTAAAAATTAAGTTTAATATCCAAAACATTCATTCCCACTCCTAAACTAAGATTAATACTGAGCCAACGCCAGCGCCAATACCAAAAGCGGTGACAAGAGCTTCTAAGGATTTCGTTGTAAACATAAGCATATGGCCACCAAATAAGTCTTGTATGGCATTGGTTATAAGCACCCCGGGAACGATTGGCATAACAGAGGCGATAATAATGGTTGCGAGGTCTCCGGTAGGTAATAAGTGATGTCCCAGTACCGATATAATACCGATAACAAGCGATCCTAGAAATTCTGGAATGAATTGCGCATGTAAGCGTCTATCTAAAATTTCAACGACAAGATAGCCTAAACCACCTGCTAACAGTGCTGTGATAACATCGATCAGTTTACCATCTTGTAAGTACAAGAAACTAATCGCGATAATAGCCGCAGCAATCCCTTTAAATAATAAGCTACTATCTCGTTTAGCAACATATATATTTTCAAGCTTTAGTTTAGCTTCTTCAAGTGTAATAGCACCTTTAGTTATTAAACGTGAAATTTCGTTTGTTTGTGAAATTTTAATGAGATTGGTATCACGTGAGTTAATTCTAAAAATTCGAGGGTAAGATTCGTTGTGTAATGTAAATTGAATGACAGTATTAGTGACAAAGCTATTACTTTCAGAATAGCCAAGTTTACGCGCAATACGAGTCATCGTATCTTCAACACGTGTTCCTTCTGCACCCGATTCTAATAATATACGTCCAGCCATCATGACGACGTCTTTGATTAATTTTTCATCTGCATTTTCATGTATTTGTGTATTATCCATTTCATCACCATTCGTTAAGATGTATTCATAATTATAGTCAATCAATCTGAGATATTAAAGCTATTTAAACTTAAGTTATCATATTAAATCGACTAATTCATTTAAAGTCATACGTTTATAGTAAGTTGTTATAAACATGCGTGAAGGCATTATTGAGTGTATGTCGTTAGAGGATTTACTAAAAAGTAAGTTGGCATTCAATGACTACAACGCATACGCCATTCTGCACAATGAAGACAGTATACCATTAAAGTAGTCGAGATAAATCAAAGCGTGTATATTAATCAAAATAGTATAAAATTGCAATATATTTAAAATGAAAATTATATAGAAACTCATTCTATAATGTTTCAAAATATTACAATTTGGTTAAATAATAATTAGTTAGCAATTTATGAGTCATTTTGGGTAGCGACAATATGACTATGGTTGTTAATGTTCAGAGTAGTAATTAAGTTCTCCCAAAACGCATACTACACTATAATAGCCTGAGACATCGCATGTGTCTCAGGTTGTTTTTATTGTGGACTTGTGCACGACTTTACTAGACTATATTTTTCCCTAAATGGTCGTCGATTAAACTCTGATTAGATGAATCATAGTGAATATTGCAGTTCGATATCATAGTGTTAATGGGAGTATTTAAAACGGATTTCTATCTTTAATAAATAAGAAGTTCCCTTCGAAAGCTTATTGCAGCAAGCTTAGAAGGGAACAAGTTATACATAAACAAGTGATAAAATGACTTAACAATAGATTAGATAGCGAAGAAGTGTTCGAAAGCATCTGTTGTTAAGATATGACCAATGTAGAACCCACCAAATTCACCATATCTAGCGGTTGTTTCGTCAAAACGCATTTCATATACAATCTTCTTGAATTGTAGTACATCGTCTGAGAATAGCGTTACACCCCATTCAAAGTCATCGAAACCAACTGATCCAGTGATAAATTGTTTGATTTTACCTGCATATTGTCGGCCAATCATACCATGGTTATACATTAATTTCTTACGTTCTTCCATTGGTAACATATACCAGTTGTATGTTTCATTACGACGTTTATCCATCGGGTAAAAACAAATATATTCTGTTCTAGGTAATTCAGGATATAATCTTGCTCTAATATGTGGATTTTGATATGGATCTTCATCCGATTTACCTGCTAGATAATTACCTAATTCAATAACTGATACGTATGAGTAAGTTTGAATTAAGAAATCAGCAATACGAAGTTTATTGAATTCATTCTCAATCTCATTTAATTCTTTCATTTCCGGACGTAAATACCATAATAATATGTCGGCTTTTTGACCAGTAATATTATATAGTGCATAGTCACCGGCTTGTTGTTCTCTGGCGCTAGCTTTATCGTTAATGAATGTCTTGAATTCATTAATCATTGCTTCACGTTCGTCCTCAGGCACTAGTCTGAATGTTGCCCAATCAACAGCATAGAATAAATGAAGACTGTACCAACCATCTAAAGTTTCAGCTGCTTCACTCATGTGTATCGCTCCTTCGAAAATTGATTATTATTGTTTAATACAGACTAAATTTTATCATAAAGAGAATTAGTAAACATACTTAAATGATTACAAATTAGTGAAATGGAAATATCAATACAAATACAGTATAATTAGGTTGCAAAATATTATTATGAAATTATTTAGGAGGGCATTATGTCTAGTTTATTAGATGTATTACAAGAGAAACTTTCAGGAAAAAATGTCAAAATCGTATTACCTGAGGGTGAAGATGAGCGTGTGTTAACAGCTGCTACACAATTACAAGCAACTGACTATGTAACACCTGTCGTTTTAGGTGACTATGACAAAATTAATTTATTAGCTAAAGACAAAGGATTAGATGTTTCAGATATCGAAATCATCAATCCATCTACAAGTGAACTAAAACCAGAATTAGTTAAATCATTCGTTGAACGCCGTAAAGGTAAAGCGACTGAAGAACAAGCTGAAGAATTATTAAATAATGTTAACTATTTCGGTACAATGTTAGTTTATGCTGGTCATGCTGACGGATTAGTAAGTGGAGCTGCGCATTCAACTGGAGATACTGTTCGCCCTGCATTACAAATCATTAAAACAAAACCAGGCGTATCTAAAACTTCTGGTATCTTCTTTATGATTAAAGATGACCAACAATATGTATTTGGTGACTGTGCAATCAATCCAACATTAGAATCATCTGATTTAGCAGAAATCGCTGTTGAAAGTGCGAAATCAGCTGAAAGCTTCGGCATGGACCCACGCGTTGCGATGTTAAGTTTCTCAACTAAAGGTTCAGCTAAATCTGACGATGTTGATAAAGTTGCAAATGCAGTTAAATTAGCTCAAGAAAAAGTAGAATCTGAAGGCTTAACAGATGTTGTCATTGATGGTGAATTCCAATTTGATGCTGCCATTGTACCTTCAGTAGCAGAGAAAAAAGCACCAGGTGCTAAAATCCAAGGTAATGCAAATGTCTTTGTATTCCCAAGCTTAGAAGCTGGTAACATTGGATACAAAATTGCGCAACGTTTAGGTGGATTTGACGCAGTTGGTCCTGTATTACAAGGTTTAAACTCACCTGTTAACGACTTATCACGCGGTTGCTCAACTGAAGACGTTTATAAATTATCAATCATTACAGCTGCTCAAACATTACAATAATGGATTTAGCAAGCAAGTACTTTAATGATATTGATTGGCGCTATGTAGATCATTCATCTGGTTTAGCGCCAATGCAATCATTTGCTTTTGACGATACGTTTTCAGAAAGTGTAGGTAAAGATTTATCATGCAACGTGGTTAGAACGTGGATCCACCAACATACAGTTATTCTTGGTATCCATGATTCTCGTTTGCCATTTCTTAAAGATGGTATTCGATATTTAACGGATGACATTGGTTATAATGCCATTGTGAGAAACTCAGGTGGCCTTGGCGTCGTGTTAGATCAGGGTGTGTTAAATATTTCTCTTATTTTCAAAGGTCAAACTGAAACGACCATTGATGAAGCATTTACAGTGATGTACTTATTGATTTGTAAAATGTTCGAAAATGAAAATGTAGAGATTGATACACGTGAAATTGAGCATTCATACTGCCCAGGTAAATTCGACTTAAGCATAGACGGTAAAAAGTTTGCCGGCATTTCACAACGACGTGTTCGAGGTGGTATTGCAGTTCAAATATACCTCTGCGTTGAAGGTTCAGGTTCAGAACGTGCAGAAATGATGCGTGTCTTTTATGAACATGCGCTAAAAGGTGAAGTAACTAAATTTAAATATCCAGATATTCAACCTGAATGTATGGCATCACTTGAAACACTCCTTGGACGAGACATTAAAGTGCAAGATGTAATGTTTCAACTATTGCATGCGATTAAAGATTTAGGTGGTAATCTGAATATGGATCCCATCACAGAAGATGAATGGTCACGTTATGAAGGTTATTTCGACAGAATGATAGATCGCAATGAGAAGATGAATCGTTCAATAGAAGGAAATTAAGCGTGAAACAACTTTTAAAATAAAAAATTTGATACAGTTAAAGGAGACTTTCTATTACTTTTATATAGTTTAGAAAGTCTCCTTTTCATTTGAATAAATGTAAAGTTTAGTGGAATTATATATCAAATTTATTATAAATTGCTATATTCCTATTACTTTTTATAGTAATATAGTTTAGGTGGATTAATATAAAAACAATGTATATTGCGTGTCATCATCATGCGCAGAGAGTGGGTTCAAACCGCGGAATGGATCGATCAATCGTAAACCATTGACATAGCAGTATGTTAGAGATTTTAAATTTTAGGGTATAATTATTTTTAAGTTTTAAAGTAAATAATTTGAGTCTATTTTTAATCAGTTTGCAACAAACGCAAAAATGAATTTAGACGAAGACAAATGTCATTAAAGATAAATTGACGTATATATACATCGATAAAAATCGATAAATCAAACACCAAGTTACTTAAGCATACATAGAGTTGGCAGATTAAGGATATATGCATGATACGTATGTCCACTGATCTCGAAAATAATTTTTCAGAAAGAATATTAAAGGTGAGATATCATGGTACAACGTGGCTATGGGGAGTCTAACGGCAAAATAATATTAATCGGGGAGCATGCAGTCACATTCGGTGAACCTGCAATTGCGATTCCGTTCACTTCAGGAAAAGTAAAAGTCTTAATTGAAAGTTTAGAAAAAGGGAATTACTCAGCAATTCAAAGTGATGTCTATGATGGACCACTTTATGATGCGCCAGAACATTTGAAATCGTTAATAGGGCATTTCGTTGAAAACAAAAAGGTAGAAGAGCCGTTATTAATTAAAATTCAAGCTAATTTACCCCCATCTAGAGGGTTAGGTTCAAGTGCAGCAGTTGCTGTAGCTTTCATAAGAGCAAGCTATGATTATTTAGGTTTACCATTAACGGATAAAGAATTATTAGAAAATGCAGACTGGGCAGAACGTATTGCACATGGTAAACCAAGCGGTATAGACACAAAGACGATTGTGACAAATCAACCTGTTTGGTATCAAAAAGGTGAAGTTGAAATATTAAAGACATTAGATTTAGATGGCTATATGGTTGTTATCGATACAGGTGTCAAAGGTTCAACTAAACAAGCAGTTGAAGATGTCCATCAATTATGTGATAACGACAAAAATTACATGCAAATTGTTGAACATATTGGATCTTTAGTGTATTCAGCAAGTGAAGCCATTGAGCATCATAGTTTTGATCAATTAGCAACAATCTTTAATCAATGTCAAGATGACTTAAGAACATTGACAGTAAGTCACGATAAAATTGAAATGTTTCTTCGTTTAGGAGAAGAAAATGGATCGGTCGCTGGCAAGTTAACAGGTGGCGGTCGAGGTGGTAGTATGCTTATCTTAGCTAAAGAATTGCAAACAGCTAAGCGTATTGTCGCTGCCGTTGAAAAAGCTGGCGCACAACATACATGGATTGAGAAGTTAGGAGGATAAACCATTGAAAAAGAGTGGTAAAGCACGCGCACATACGAATATTGCACTGATTAAATATTGGGGTAAAGCAGATGAAGCATTAATTATTCCAATGAATAATAGTTTGTCAGTTACACTAGACCGTTTCTACACTGAAACGCGTGTTACATTTGACGACACATTGACTGAAGATCAGTTAATCCTAAACGGGGAAACTGTAAACGCTAAAGAAAGCGCTAAGATTCAACGTTATATGGACATGGTTCGTAAAGAAGCAGGTATTTCAGAACATGCACTTATTGAAAGTGAGAATTTTGTTCCGACAGCTGCAGGATTAGCGTCTTCAGCGAGTGCGTATGCTGCATTAGCTGGTGCGTGTAATGAAGCTCTACAATTAGGTTTGTCTGATAAAGACCTTTCACGTTTAGCGCGTCGTGGTTCTGGTTCAGCATCGCGAAGTATTTATGGCGGATTTGCTGAATGGGAAAAAGGGCATGATGATGAAACGTCTTATGCACACCGTGTTGAATCCGACAGTTGGGAAAACGAATTGGCTATGATTTTTGTAGTCATTAATAATAAATCTAAAAAAGTATCTAGTCGCTCGGGCATGTCATTGACACGTGATACGTCTCGCTTTTATCAATATTGGTTAGATCATGTTGAACCAGATTTGAAAGAGACGAAAGCGGCAATTAGTCAAAAAGATTTCAAGCGTATGGGTGAAGTGATAGAAGCCAATGGTTTACGTATGCACGCTACAAATTTAGGTGCACAACCGCCATTTACATATTTAGTACAAGAAAGTTACGATGCAATGCGCATCGTTCAGGAATGTAGGGAAGCGGGTTTACCATGTTACTTTACAATGGACGCGGGACCAAATGTCAAAGTATTGATCGAGAAGAAAAATCAACAAGCCATCGTAGATAAATTTTTACAAGCATTTGATCAATCAAAAATCATCACAAGTGATATTACACAATCAGGAGTCGAAATAATTAAGTAAGGAAGAGATATAATGATTCAGGTGAAAGCACCAGGAAAGCTTTATGTAGCAGGCGAATATGCAGTGACTGAGCCGGGATATAAGTCTGTCTTAATTGCGGTCGATCGATTTGTGACTGCTACGATTGAAGCTTCAAATGAGGTAACAGGTACGATTCACTCAAAGATACTACATTATGAGCCTGTAACGTTTAATCGCAATGAAGATAAAATAGATATCTCTGATGCCAATGCTGCGAGTCAACTAAAATATGTTGTAACTGCGATTGAAGTTTTTGAACAATATGCAAGAAGTTGCAATATTGAATTAAAGCACTTTCATTTAGAAATTGACAGTAACTTAGATGATGCTTCAGGTAATAAGTATGGGCTTGGCTCGAGTGCAGCTGTCTTAGTATCTGTTGTTAAGGCTTTAAATGAGTTTTACGATATGCAATTGTCTAATTTGTACATTTATAAATTGGCGGTCATTTCTAACATGCGACTACAAAGTTTAAGCTCATGTGGTGATATAGCTGTCAGCGTGTATAGTGGATGGCTAGCTTATAGTACTTTTGACCATGATTGGGTTAAACAACAGATGGAAGAAACTTCAGTTAATGAAGTACTAGAAAAGAATTGGCCGGGACTTCATATTGAACCACTACAGGCACCAGAAAATATGGAAGTGTTAATCGGGTGGACAGGTTCACCTGCATCATCACCACATTTAGTTAGTGAAGTCAAACGCTTGAAATCAGACCCTTCTTTCTACGGAAGATTCCTTGATCAATCGCATGCGTGTGTTGAAAACTTAATTTATGCCTTTAAAACAAATAACATTAAAGGTGTTCAAAAGATGATACGACAAAATCGCATGATTATTCAACAAATGGATAATGAGGCGACGGTTGATATCGAAACTGAAAATTTAAAATTATTATGTGATATTGGAGAACGTTATGGCGCTGCTGCTAAGACATCAGGAGCTGGTGGTGGTGACTGCGGTATCGCAATTATCGATAATCGTATCGATAAAAATCGTATTTATGATGAATGGGCATCTCACGGTATTAAACCGTTGAAATTTAGAATTTATCATGGACAATAATCATATTCGCACGTAAACGAGTGGGACTAAATTCAAATGTTGAATCAAAGTCTTGCTCTTTTTTAATGAAAGTGCGCATGACTTTTAATGATTTGCTTGAATTTTTTAGTAAAAGGAGTAAAATAATTAGAGTTAAATTCATCGATGCGTATGTAAAACTTTTTAAAAAATTTATATAGCAATGACAATATAGAAAGGTAGGTGGCAAGGTGAAAAATAAATTCTTGATTTGTGATGAATGTCAGGCGGTTAATATTAAAACGTTGAAGAGAAAACTAGAGAAGTTAGATCCAGAAGCGGAAATTGAAATTGGTTGCCAATCTTATTGTGGTCCTGGACGTCGAAAAACGTTTGCTTTTGTCAATAATCGTCCACTTGCTGCGCTTACTGAAGACGAACTATTAGAAAAAGTCACAGCCCAGCTTAAAAAACCAAGAGATCCGGAAGAAGAAGAGCGTCTAAGAAAACGTAATGAAGAACGTAAACGTCGTAAAGAAGAACAAGACCGCAAGCTAAAAGAAAAATTAGCTAAACGTAAAGCGAATAAATAATTAAATGTTAGTATAAATTGAGCTATGAATGTATTCTAATCTGAATATTGTCGTAGCTTTTTTAATGTTAAAAAAAAGCACTTAGAAGATTATCGTCTTCTAAGTGCTTAATTAGGTTTAATCCTATGACATTACAACAACGTTAGTTGCTTGTTCGCCACGTTGACCTTCAGTAATATCGAAGTCAACTTTTTGACCTTCTTCTAAAGTTTTGTAACCTTCACCAGCGATACCGCTGAAGTGTACGAATACGTCGTTACCATCTTCTCTTTCGATGAAACCAAAACCTTTTTCTGCGTTAAACCATTTTACTGTACCGTTATTCATATAGAATACCTCCATGTGCTTTTGCACGAATATTTGTAACAAATTCATTTATAAAAAAGAGAGTATTCTAGACAAACACACTACATTTAAATTCACGAGCTTTTATTACGTTAGATTAACTATAACTGTTATTCGTTAATAAGTAAAGCTTTTTATTTTTAAAAATATTGATAAGTTGAAATTATATCTCTCCATGCACTAATATGACAACGTTTTGGCACATAAAAAATATTTTAAATATTAAATAAATCGTTAAATGATTCGACGATAGTTGGGTGCGTATAAATCGTATCTCTCAATGTTTGATAAGGAATATGCTGATCGATAGCTAATTTAATTAAGTTGATAATTTCTTCAGATTCTTTACCGTAAAGGGTAGCACCTAAAATCATATCGTTATCTTTGTTTATAACTACTTTGAAAATTCCACGCGCATCATTATTAATCTTATGTCTTGGAATTTGAGAGACAAGTAATGTATTCTCTATATAATTATAGCCTTGAGACTGTGCTTCTTTAGCCGTTAAACCAACTCGAGATAATGGTGGGTCAATAAAGACAGAGTAAGGGATTGTACCACGGTTACCCGTTGTTCGCGAGCGATCTCCAAATAATTCAGACTGCAGTATTCGATAATCATCTAGCGAGATATACGTAAATTGTAGTCCACCTTTGACATCTCCTGCTGCATAAATGTGGGCAACTGATGTCTGTAAATGCGCGTTCACTTTAATTTCACCACGTTCGCCAAGTTCAATATCAGTGTGTTCAAGTGCTGAGTCAGTGTTAGGTACACGTCCAGTCGCTAACAGTACGGCATCAGCTGAGAAATTACCTTGAGTAGTTACAACTGTTGTTTGATTGCCCTCATTTTTAAATGCTTGTGTTTCTACATTTGTAATAAACGAAATGCCTTTATCTTCTAAATCTTTAATTGCATGAGTAACCACGTCTTGATCTTCTCGTGGCATGATTTGTGAACCATATTCTAAAACAGTAACTTTAGTACCGAAATTTGCAAACATCGAAGCAAATTCTAAAGCGATATAGCCACCGCCAATAATTACTAAATGCTTAGGTTGATATGAAATATTTAATAATCCACGTGAATCATATAAATGTTGTGCGGTCTCTATCCCTTTGATAGCAGGAATATTTGATTTCGCACCAGTATTAATAACAATCTTATCTGCTGTTAATGTCTGAGCAACAGAACCATCTTCGCTTACAAGATTAACTTCTGTATTGGATTTAAATTGAGCTTTGTAAGTGAATACATCAATATTTGCATCATTTGCTAAGTTATCATAATTTTTCTTATTTAATGCACGAACTACGTCTTTTTTTCTTGAAAAGGCAGAACCAAAATCTGTACCGTCCATACCATCATGCACGAGCACTTTAGAGGGGATACAGCCGTGATTTATGCATGTACCGCCAAAATTATCTGACGATTGTTCTACTAAAGCAACGTGTTGACCTTGTGCTGCTGCATATTTGGCAAGTGTTTTACCTGCTTTACCGAAGCCAATAACTAATAAATTATAATGTGTCATATATTGTGTCCTCCTGAAGTGTATCTTTGATGACGTCGTTAATTGTCAAGTTACGATAAAAGTTGCGCACTAGGGCAGTTTCTTGCGCTTTATATTTAGTCATAGTGGTTGCAATATGCTTAGAAATCGTACAATGACTCTCTTCACTACCAGTGAAAATACGTTGCGCAGGTGATTTATCTAACACAAAAAGTTGATACAGCGTATCTAACGTAATCGTGGGTGTAATCTCATTCGCACGATAACCACCGCTTTTACCGCGACGTGTATCAATAAATTGTTGGTTATTTAGTATTGTAGCAACGCGTCTTAGTTGCACTGGATTAAGACAAGTAAGTGTTGCTAATTCCTGACTATTGAAATGTTCCTCTGAGTGCTTAGTGAGAAAGCTAAGCACGTGTACTGCAATGTTAAATTCTAAATTCATCGTATACCGCCTTTAATGTAACTTGATTAGTTACATTAAAGTATATCTTATATAAAATGTCAATATGAATGACTTAATCAGAATGGGGTAAACTACAAGTAGTAATATTTGAATAAAGGAGCGAGTATGAATGGCAGATTTAGTACAATTAGGTAAATCAGATGTTCGTGTATTTCCAATCGCATTAGGTACCAATGCAGTAGGTGGCCACAATTTATATCCAAATTTAGATGAAGAACAAGGGAAAGATGTTGTGCGCAAAGCAATTGATAATGGTATTACATTGCTCGATACGGCATATATTTATGGTCCTGAACGTTCGGAAGAATTAGTTGGCCAAGTGGTTCAAGAATACCCACGTGAACAAGTGCAAATTGCGACGAAAGGTTCTCATGTTATTAAAGATAATGATGACGTCATTCAAAACAATGACCCAGATTATTTAAAACAACAGGTTGAGAATAGCCTGAAACGTCTTCAAGTAGATTATATTGATTTATACTATATTCATTTTCCTGATGAAAATACGCCGAAAGATAAAGCAGTTGCAGCGTTAAAAGAACTTAAAGATGAAGGTAAGATTAAAGCAATTGGGGTCTCTAACTTCTCATTAGAACAACTTAAAGAGACAAATAAAGATGGCTATGTAGATGTAGTGCAATTAGAATACAACTTATTACATCGTGAAAATGAAGATGTAATGGCATACGCGGCTGAAAATGATATTACATTTATTCCTTATTTCCCACTAGCGTCAGGTATCTTAGCTGGTAAGTATGAGGAAAACCAAACGTTTGATGATCATCGTGCGCCTCGTCGTGACTTCCAACCAGAGGTATTTAATGATAATGTGCGTCGAGTGAAACAATTGCAAAGTATTGCAGAAGCCCACAACACATCTATCGCCAATGTGGTTCTAGCATTTTATTTAACTCGTCCAGCGCTAGATGTAGTAATTCCTGGTGCAAAACGTGCTGAACAAGTTGTAGAAAATATTGAAGCGGCTAATATTCAACTAACAGATGATGAATTGAAAAAAATCGACGAACTATTTCCGATTGAATAACAAACGCGGATATAAAATAAATTAAAGTAATTTAAGCTCTTACACCGTTTATATTTGTGTAAGAGTTTTTTTAGAAACTTGAATAAATAGTAATGATTCTTTTTTATTTTAGGAAAATGTACATATATCATATGAAATAAGGGTACTAGGCAAATATGCGAAATATTAAATTAATATGAAGTATTGATGTAGCGAACAAATTAAAAATAATGGCATATTTTAAATATAAATTAAGAGAGAGGGATAGACATGATTACAGTTTTATTTGGAGGCAGTCGTCCAGAGGGGAACACAGCACAACTTACTAAGTATGCAATAGAAGGATTAGCCTATAATTGGATTGATTTAACAGATTACCAATTTAATCCTGTAAGAGATTTCCGTCATGATAATAAAGACATTACTAATTATACAGACGATTATAAACACATCATTGATCAAGTATTAGAAAGTGATACGGTGATCTTCGCATCACCAGTTTACTGGTACAGTATATCTGCATCTTTAAAGGCATTTATTGATCATTGGTCTGAAACAATGGTTGATCCAAATTATAGAGACTTCAAAGAACGAATGGCAAAGAAAGATTTCCGTCTTATTTTAGTTGGTGGAGATTGTCCAAAAGTGAAAGCAAAGCCTTGTATTACACAAATGAAATATACGTTAGATTTTATTGGGGCTGAACTTAACGGTTATATTATCGGTACAGCTGAACGACCAGGAGATATTTCGAAAGATACATTTGCATTCGAAAGAGCTAAAGAATGGAATGAAACACTAATATAGATTTTGATGAAAGGTACGACAAATTACATCGATAAATACGCTATATTGAGCGATTGTATAACTACTGTGATATAATTTCATTATTAATTCCATAGTAAAGTCAGGAGAATCAAGTATGTTTAAAGTCAGAGAAGCCACATCAAATGACGTCGTAGCAATTAGAGATGTTGCTACTAAGGCATGGTATAACACATATTTAAATATTTATGCAGCATCAACAATTAATGAACTATTAGCTGCTTCTTATAATGAGCAACATTTAAAGAAACGCTTAGAAGAACAATTATTTTTAGTAGCCGAGGATAATGATGAAATTATAGGCTTTGCTAATTTCATTTATGGTAAAGAACTGTATTTATCTGCGCATTATGTACATCCAGAATATCAACACAAAGGTTACGGTTCTAGCTTACTTAAGCAAGGATTAGAACAATTTGATGGTAAATATGATGCAGTATATTTAGAAGTTGATAATAAAAATAAAGGCGCTATTCAATATTATCAAAATAACGGTTTTGAAATCGTACGTTCTTATCAACCAGAAATGTATGGAGAGCAAATGGATTTAGCTTTAATGAAGAAAAGTATATAATCCCTATCACTATACTGTAATGAGAGGAAGGATTTATTTGACGCAAACACCTTATGTTGAACAGAAATTAGCTGAAGAGAAGGTATTTAAAGACCCTATCCATAAATATATTCACGTCAAAGATCAACTTATTTGGGATCTCATTAAAACGAAAGAGTTTCAACGTTTACGTCGTATTAAACAATTAGGTACATTATATCTTTCTTTTCATACTGCAGAGCATAGTCGATTTGGTCACTCTTTAGGTGTATATGAAATCGTACGTCGTATGATTGATGAATCATTTGTTGGGCGTGATGCGTGGAATAATGCAGATAGACCATTAGCTTTATGTGCAGCATTATTACATGATTTAGGGCATGGTCCATTTTCACATAGTTTTGAAAAGATATTTAATACAGATCATGAGGCATTTACACAAGCCATTATTACAGGACCTACTGAAGTGAATGAAGTCTTAAGTCGTGTATCTGATACTTTTCCTAAAGAGGTCGCGGATGTTATTAATAAAACACATCAAAATAAACTTGTCATTTCTATGATTTCATCTCAAATTGATGCCGATCGAATGGATTATTTGCAAAGGGATGCTTATTTTACTGGTGTCTCTTACGGTACATTTGATATGGAACGTATTCTACGTTTGATGCGACCTTCAAAAGATGAAGTACTCATTAAAGAAAGTGGGATGCATGCTGTAGAGAACTTTATAATGAGCCGTTATCAAATGTATTGGCAAATATACTTTCATCCGGTTAGTAGAGGCGGGGAAGTTTTACTAAATAATTGTTTGAAACGTGTCAAGCAATTGTACAACGAGGGTTATCATTTTAAAATGTATCCTGAAGATTTTGTTCCTTTCTTCGAAGAGAAGGTTACAATCGAGCAATATGTTGATTTAGATGAAGTCGTAGTGCTTTATTATTTAAAGCGATGGATACAAGAAGATGATGCCATTCTTAGTGATTTAGCACGTCGTTTTATCAATAGGGACTTGTTTAAATACATTCCATTTGATGGTTCAATCATTACTATTACTGAACTGCAAGAGTTGTTTATAGAGGGACATATTGATCCTAATTATTATTTCGTTAGTGAAGCTTTCTCTGATTTGCCTTATGATTATGATCGACCAGGATCTAATAGACAACCAATACATTTATTAAGACGTGATGGTAATATTAGAGAAATTAGTAGCCAATCACTTGTTATTTCTAGTATTACGGGTATTAATCGTGAAGATTATAAATTGTACTATCCTAAAGAAATGATTCTTAATATCGATAATCCACAAATTAAGGGTTCAATTATTAATTTACTTAATGAATTGAATTAAGCCATTGAAACTTTAATATATAACACATAATATAGAAATTATGAATTTAAGTTTTCGGAGGTGTCACGTGTGTCTGAGAATAAAGGTTTTAAATTTAATATTATCAAGAATGACCCGCTTGACGGACATAAAGGAACGAATATTGGTGCAATTAGTTTAGATAATATTGCCCCAGTATTTATAGATGTAGCTAATAAAGAGGCGTTTATTGATATAGGCGGTATGCATGCGCGTGCTCAAGTTGAAAAAGGTGTTAAATGGATAACTGACAAAGCGGAAGTCGAAGGCGAAGAAGCTAAAGAATATTGGCTTTGCTGGGTGACAACTGAGCGTAGTGAAACTGGACCTTATTATGCCGGTGTTACTGCATGCTATTTATTAGTTAACAAGTCTATACGCCGTGGTTATAAGAGTATGCCTGAACATGTCAATATGATGGATAAGTCTATGAAACATAAAATTATGATTGATCATATTGGCGAAGAAAATAAAAAAGTGTTGAAAGACTTTTTAATATCGCACAATGAGGATATGTGGAATAATTCGAATGACGAATTATTCAAAGCTTTTGAATAGTATAAACAGTACTAAGCGTGGGACGCTATTCTTAATAGCCAGTAAGTGAATTTTAATAAGTTCATTTACTGGCTTATTTTCATTCATTGATAAAGTATGTCAGTCTCATTTCGCTTAAGTTGTAAAGAAATTCTTAGATAGATATTCACTCGTTTAAGTTGTTTCGCTTTCCTGTGGGAAAGGCTCTAAAGTAGTTCTTTGATTTTAATCATTAGAACTACTTGAGTCTGGGACATAAATAATATAATAATACTATTTAGCAAATTCGCAGTAGCTGACTGAACTGAGAAGGCACTTAAATCAAGCTTTCTCAGTTCTAGTCATCCTTGCGGGGGTGGGACGACGAATTCAAAAGAATTCTGTCCCGCTCCCTCCTCAACCCCAGCTTGCTTTGTTTGTAGATTTTCATATTGAAAATCTCTTTGCTGGGGCCCCGCGCGCAAAAATATTCGTCATTCATCTTTAGAATTTCTTACTTAAGTGCTTTAGCACTTAAGTTCAATAAAATCCTGCTCCCTCAGGCGTCGCTCAACTACGTTCCATTACCCATTTTAGAACTACTTCAGTCTGGGGCATAAATAATATAATAGTGCTATTTAGCAAATTCGCAGTAGCTGACTGAGCTGAGAAGGCGCTTAAATCAAGCTTTTCTCAGTTCTAGTCATCCTTGCGGGGGTGGGACGACGAATTTAAAAGAATTCTGTCCCACTCCCATATTATAAAAGGCAATTCCTATAACACTCTAATAGGAATTGCCTTTTGTATTGATATTAGATTTGTTTGTTTAAATCAATTCTGGTTCTACAAACGTCGTAATTATTTTAAAGATTCTCCAATATGGTATTGACTATTTATAGTGTTCATTAAGGTATTATACACTTGATGTAATGGTATGATTTTATGTTCGCTTATGGCTTTAATATCGTCAAACTCAGGTTTCATTTTTAAGATTGTTCCATTTTTTAAAGCGAATTTTACTTTTATTTGACCATACGGAGTCTCTACATCACGGAAAGCTCTTTTTAAAATGTGTCTATTCACTGTGTAACTACGAACGCCTAGTGATGATGTATGTGTTAATACTAAATTTTCAATGGTTTGTTTATCATTAATTTTGCATAAGACTGTCAATTGAATTGCAGGGCGATTCTTCTTCATTGTAATAGGTGTAAAGTAAACGTCTAGTGCGCCTGCTTTCAATGTCGTGTCCATAAAATGACCTAACATTTCTGGAGTCATATCATCAATTTGACACTCTATGACCTGTACTTGGTCGTGAGAAACTTGTTGGTTATCTTGGAATTGAATGACGCGTAAAACATTTGGAAAATCAAAGTCTTTATTACCTGCCCCGTACCCAATTTCTTGCATTGTTGCAGCTGGGAAAGGTCCGAATTGAGTGACTAAACTTTTAGCAAATGCTGCCCCTGTTGGTGTAGTCAATTCGCTTTGTACGTCAAATGCTGCGAGGGGTATGTTTTTTAGAATTTCTGCAGTAGCAGGTGCCGGTATTGGATAAATACCATGTGCAATATTAATTTTCCCGTTACCTGTTGGAATAGGGGAACAATAGAGCGTATCGATGCCAAGTTGTTCCAATGCGATACAGCCTCCGATAATATCTATAATTGAATCCATAGCACCGACCTCGTGAAAATGAACGTCTTCTATCGTCATACCATGGATTTTTGCTTCAGCATGCGCGATCGTATTAAATATTGCTTTACTACGTTGCTTAACACGTTCTGGCAACTGACTATCATCGATTAATTTGAAGATATCAGACGCTTTTCGGTGATGATGATGTTCATGAAAATCAATCTTCAGCGTCATAGCATGGATACCTTGTTTAACTTTCTTATTAAAATGAAGCGCAAAATCATCGATAGGTAATTGTTTTAATTCGCGTTCAATTGATATAGGGTCAGCGCCTAAGTCAACTAGTGCGGACAGCAACATGTCACCAGCAATACCAGCATGGCAGTCTAAATATAAAGCATTACTCATAATTATAGCTCCGTTCTATTGATTTTCTAGCATCTTAATAATCATTGCAGCGTTATACCCTGCACCAAAACCATTATCTATATTTAGTACGCTTGTACCTGGTGCACAAGCATTAATCATCGATAATAAAGTGGTTATACCATTTAGGTTGGCACCGTATCCAATGCTAGTAGGTACAGCATATACAGGATGATCGACTAAACCGCCAACAACACTTGCGAGGGCACCTTCCATACCAGCAATAACAATCGATACTTTACCACTGCGAATATCATGAATATGTTCAAATAATCGATGGATACCAGAAACACCTACATCGTAATAACGATTAACTTGAATACCCATTACTTCAGCTGTGACTGCAGCTTCTTCAGCGATAGGCAGATCAGATGTACCGGCGCAAAGGACTGAGATACAGTGATGTGATTGATTAATAGAATCAAGTGGCGTACAGACTATATTTGCTTCAGCAAAATAGTCTAAGTCTGGGTGTTGTTGTAAAACATAAGATGCTTTTTCTTCATTAATACGTGTGACTAAAATAACATTGTGATGATTCGATAGACTTGTAATGATTTGACTGATTTGTTCTTTTGTCTTACCTTGGCCAAATATCACTTCAGGAAATCCTTGGCGCTTTGCTCTATGTAAATCAATTTTAGCAAAGCCCAATTCGTCATAATGACTGAGTTGGGCTTTAGCTTCATCAATGGATATTTGATTTGATTTTACACCTTCGAGCAAGTCTTCAATAAAGTTAGAATCTTTACTCATGAGTATACGTCCTTATACTAATTTAGTCGCTTTGGTATCAATGACTTCATTCATACTACCTGTTCTGTAGCCTTCTAAGTCAACAGTAACATAGTCGAAACCAAGTTCTTTTAAGCGTAATGTAATGTTATCTTTGTTTCTAATTACAGTTGCCAAATCATCTTCTGATACTTCGATACGTGCAATATTGTGATGGTAACGGACACGTACGTTATTAACACCTAAACTTAAAATGTGTTTTTCAGCTTCATTGACTTTATTCACTTTAGTAAAACTTAATGCTTCGCCGTAAGGAATACGTGAAGCTAAACTACATAAAGCAGGTTTGTTCCATACAGGCAGATCGTGTTGTTTACTTAATTCTCTAATTTCTGATTTATAGAGTTTGGCTTCTTGTAGTACACTGCGAACGCCATATTCATCTCTTGCTTTTAAACCTGGACGGAAATCTTCTAAATCGTCCATGATCATACCATCTAATACATAGTTGAAACCTAACTCTTCTTTAATTTGAGTTAATTTGCCATACATCAAACGTTTACTATAGTACCAGCTTTCGGGTGTGTTTTTAACGATATTTGCATCTTCTAATTCAGCCATTTCAGTTTCCATAACGTCGATGCCTAATTCGCGACCTAATGCAATGGCTTGATCGAATTCTTCATTTCTGAAAAGTTCAGATTTAACAACAACCGGTTTAACATTTTCAGTACCTAATACATCCATTGCTTTTTTAAGTACTAAACTACTATCTACACCACCTGAAAAAGCAATTACGACACTGCCCATATCTTCTAATAATTGATTTAATTTAAGTTCTTTATTTTGTAATTCAGTCATGTTTATCAATCCTTTCATTATGCTTCGTCTTCTACGTAAGGAATCGTTAATGGACCTTGTGGCATAACACCAATACTTAATTTTCTGCCATATTGCGCTTCTAAATCGGCAATCGTTTGTTCAATATTTGATGTTGGATTTAGCATTGAGTCTTTAAGTTGTTGGTCAGTTAACTCTGAATACACATATACATTTGCGAATGTTTGAATACTGGCTTGTTTTTGAACTTGCCATTGGTCCACTTCTGAAAAGTTCGGGTCATGAATTAAGTCTAGAATACCTTGTGGCGTGTCAGCCATTTTGAATATTTCGGCGAATTTACCATGATCAGGGAATCCGTCTGCACACTCAGATACCATAATGATATTGCCGCCTTCTTTTACAACTTTACTAGCAGCACTCATACCTTTAACGGTTTGATATAAGTTTTGGTCGAGAGGGTAGCCGGAATTTGAAGCAATAACCACATCGAAACGGTCATCACATTTGAACATTGCGTGTTCTTTAACGTAAGCACAACCTTCTTTATGTGCCTCGAAGACATCACCACCAAATGCAGCTGTAATTGCTTTATCTTTATTTAATGCGACATTTAACATGAAGTCAGGCTTGCACATCGTATTGACTTCACGTGCCATATCTTGAACAGGATTATCTTCTAAATTACCCCAAGTTGAGCGAGGGTCACCAATCATTTTGGCGTTGTGGAAGGTCTTAATTGTTTCAAGACCAGCGATACCTGGCATAATTCCTTTAGGTCCTCCAGAGAACCCAGCAAAGAAATGGGGTTCAATAAAGCCTGTTACGATTTTGAAGTCAGATTCAACGTAGTCTTTATTTAGATACACATCACAGCCATATTTACTATGTCCAACTTTCACTAAACTTTCTTTTTCGTCGCAGTGATTGTGGACGATTTTTACGCTATTGACAATATCTTCACCTAACATTTGTACGAGTTCGTCACGTGTTTGATCACGGTGTGTACCTGTACCATTAATAATTACGAAATTCTCACGTGGCACATGGTTTAATTCCTCAATTAGTAAAGGTACGAGTATGTGATTCGGTGTTGGTCGAGTAATATCACTAATGACGATTGATACAATATCATCCTTATTAACCAATTCTTTCAGTGGCTTAGAACCTGTTGGTTGTCGCAAAACATTTTGAATTGCTGAAGTATAATCATCTAATGCTTCTATCTTTTGAGGTTCTATGACTGTACTATCATCAGGAACATTGACTTCTACTTCAGACTTTCCATATAGGACATGTGTTTTCACTAAAAATCCCTCCATAAGTCTTGATGCAATAGTTGTAATTAAGCAATTAATTAATTGTTATATGTAAAATTATAGCATAACTATATCGCGTTTTTTAATGGTAAGTGCGTAGTAGTCTAACGGTATTAGCATAAGTGGTATTAATCATTTTATAAAAAATAAAACTGCAAAAAATAAAATGTTTGAAAATTAAAAATAATTAAGTGAAAATGATTCCAATTCTATAAGCGATTGCATATAATGAGTGTAGATTTACAAATTTATCATTAAATGTTAATTGAACAAGGAGTGATTGACCATGAAAGCAGCAGTAGTAACACATGATCATAAAGTAAGTGTAGAAGATAAAGAAGTGCGTGCCTTGAAACCCGGTGAAGCTTTAGTTCAAACAGAATATTGTGGTGTATGTCATACTGATTTGCACGTTAAAAATGCAGACTTCGGTGATGTAACTGGCGTAACATTAGGCCATGAAGGTATTGGACGTGTTATTAAAGTAGGTGAAGGTGTCGATTCGCTTAAAGAAGGCGATCGTGTCTCAATCGCTTGGATGTTCGAAAGCTGCGGCCATTGTGAATATTGTACAACAGGACGTGAAACATTATGTCGTGATGTTAAGAACGCAGGTTACACTGTTGATGGCGCTATGGCTGAACAAGTTATTGTTACAGCGGATTATGCAGTGAAAGTACCTGAGAATTTAGACCCAGCGGCAGCTTCTTCAATTACTTGTGCTGGTGTAACGACGTACAAAGCTGTAAAAGTAAGTAACATTAAACCAGGTCAATGGATTGGTGTATTTGGCATTGGTGGTTTAGGTAACTTAGCACTTCAATACGCTAAAAATGTATTTAACGCTAAAGTTGTTGCATTCGATATTAGTGATGATAAGTTAGATTTTGCGAAAGAATTAGGCGCAGATGCGGTTGTGAATACTAAAAATCAAGACGCTGTTGAAGAAGTAAATAAATTAACTGACGATAAAGGTTTAGATGCGACAGTTATTACTGCAGTAGCTAAAACACCATTCAATCAAGCAGTGGATGTTGTGAAAGCTGGCGCACGTGTAGTAGCTGTAGGTTTACCTGTTGAGAAAATGGACTTAGAAATTCCACGTTTAGTTTTAGATGGTATTGAGGTTGTTGGTTCATTAGTAGGAACACGTCAAGACTTGAAAGAAGCCTTCCAATTCGCTGCAGAAGGAAAAGTTGTTCCAAAAGTACAAACACGTGAGTTAGAAGAAATTAACGATATCTTTGAAGAAATGGAACAAGGAACAATTACCGGACGTATGGTAATTCAATTCTAATAATTCATATTAATAGGTAAGAGAGTGGGTTCAATTTGAATTCACTCTTTTTTATTTCTCACAAATTTAGGGTAAATATATTTGAAAGCGAAAAGGAAGGTGTTTATATGAGCCATATTAAAGGGATTAATCATATTGGTTTAACAGTGTTAGATATTGATGAAGCGACAACATTCTTAAAAGAAGCGTTTGGCGCTAAAATTGCGTATGATGCATTAACGTATGATGATGAACCACGTGAAGGTGTAGAAGTTGAACGTATGCTAGGTTTAACTAAAGGGGCAAAAATTGTGCGCCAAAGAATGATTGTGATTGGAAATGGTCCGAATATTGAAATGTTTGAAGTAAAGAGTAATCATCAGAAAGATCCACTTAAACTTGAAGATTTGGGTTATCACCATATTTCATTCATGGTAGATGAAATTGAAGCGGTATTAGACAATGCCATACGTGCAGGCGCTGAACCACTATCTGAAACACATGATAATTCAACTTATGAAGATTCGAAAGGTAGTAAGAGTGTGTACGTTAAGGCACCGTTCAATGCCTTAATTGAGTTACAGACTATACCAAATGGTTATTATTATCCTAAAGATAGTGAAGCAAATGTATTTATTCCTGGTGAGTAGGGTGTATTAGCAACAATAAATTAACTGTTTAAATTTATAATAAAGTTATTTGATGTTATAATTATTTAATGAATATAAATTTAATCTATGAAGTTAAGAGGACAACAAATGAAAAACATCTTATTTGTAGCATCAATCGGTTTCGGCATCATTTTCTTCTATAAATATAAAACCCTTTTGGAAAAATATCGTTATGACATTGTAGAACTTGAATCAAGCGAAGATATTTTAGAATGAAAGCAAAAATTAATAGACTATGATGGATAGACGACATTAATTTATTAGAAATAGAATATCGTAATATACTTAAGAAATTAGTGTTTAAAAAACTATTCGATAAGGTGCATCCCTAAGGTTGAGCTTAAAATTTAACTTTATGGGGTGCATTTTTATATGGTGAACATAGCAAATATGAATCATAATTATTTCGGGATGAATAATGTTTTAATAGATGTAAAATTGCAATTTTAGAAACATTGTTGTAATATTGTAAACAAATCGTAATATAACGATTGTTATGACGATTTGACTAAGAAATGAGAGGAAGATTCATATGAATAAAACTGCCAAAGCAATTGTTAGTGCAACTTTAGCCATGGGAACAGTATTCGGAGTCGGAGCCTCAGTAGAACAACCACACAATAATCAAGCACATGCAGCTACTACACCATATTATACGTATAGTGGCTACGTAAATAACGATGGTTCATTCTTATTAAATAAAACGTTTAAAAATGCGGTTAAGTATGGCAATGTTACGTTTAATGGAACTAAAATAGTACCTCAAACGGGGACAAGCAGTAAGTTGAATAACTTTAGTAAGTATGATCAAAACTTCTTCTCAGTGAAGTCTGGAAAGAAAACAGCAACATCTGTTCAAATTAAAGTGAATAATGTAACTGTGAAACAACTTAAATCCGTTTATGGTAGCGATCTTGTAGAGCAAGCAGATGTTCATGGTCATAAAAATCCTAATAGCGATGATTATAAATTAGTTGGTGGCCAAAATGGTAATTATCATACACCCGTAACGTTTGTACAAAAGAACGGTAAAGTACAATCAGCAATTATTGGATTTGAAGGTTCGGGAGCTTAGAATGTGTGTAAAACATAATGTCCAAAAATAGATGAAGTAACTACGTTTTTCTATAATTTAGTTAATATGAAATCTAGCATAGATGCAGAAATCCCCTCACTATTGGTGTAATGAGGGGATTTGTTAGTGTGCCTAAAGTCGCATATTTTTAATTATTAATATTTTATTTTTTGAAGTGATTGTGTGAAAAATACTTAAAATTAGTCTATCTACCAGTTATATGATCAAGTAATTTAAACATAACTTCTTTATTCTCTTTAGGAACTTCGCGTTCAATAATTTCTTGTGGAGTTTGGTTTAATACAGAATCAACCGCATAAGAAAAATCATTAGTTACAATTTCTTTAACTTCAAAAGGACCTGGTTCGAAATGGAATCGCAAACCAATAACATTGTTATTTAACAAAAACCCTTGATTAGTTGAATATTCACTAGAGAAAAGTAATTCTGCATTTTTAGGTATTTGGAACATTTCTTCATGCCAATGCAATGCCATCAATTCTTTTGGTAAGTCTGGTATTGTATTAGTTTCAAGATATACTTTATCCCAACCTACTTCTTTTACTGGTGACTTACTTACTGTATAACCAATTGCTTTCGTTATTTGTTGCGCACCATAACAAGCACCAAAAATTGGCTTCTTCTCTTTTAACAATGCTCTTATCAATTCTCTTTCTTTAAAAATCCAATCATCTAAATCATTCGGACTCATAGGGCCACCTAAAATAATAACTAATTATACAGTAGGATATCTTCTATTACTATGGTTTAGTTATTTATTGATGTTGAGCATGGTTAAAAAATAAATGAGCAAAATAGGACCGGCATTTAATATAAGTAAAGATACTATGAAAATGACAAACGAAGGGTGAATATTAGGGAGAAAAATCTATAAGCAAATCAATAGAATCAATTCAATATTTACATTTTTAATAGGATTATAATTGAATCAATCGGAATAAAGTATTTAAATATTATAGTTTTTTTCGTTATAAACTTGTATTCCGTTTTTTATTAGTAGTGCGGAAAATATTCCTACCCCTTGTTTTTTGTTTCCATTGAATTCACCGGTGTAAATATTTTCTGAACTGCAAGTTGGGCTATCGGATTTTAGTATTAATGCTTTACAGTTCATTTTTTGACAAGTATCTAATGCTTTTTTCGCTCCATTTACATATTCAACTGTAACATCGTTTCCTTGATTATCAATGATTTTAGCTTTATTTTCTAAAACGTCAAAACCATCTCCTCCTACGATTTCTGCAGGATTTCTTGGAGTTGATAATCCCCCTAAGATTTCGGGGCATATTGGTTTTGCTACACCTTGGTCTACAAGTTTTTTTAAATTGTTGTTGAGTTTGCTTCCTCCGTCATATCTAACATTTTGGCCGACTAAGCATGCACTTATAAAAATCATTTATTAACCTCCAGATTTTAGGTTTTGGAAACGAGTGTCTTCTTTTCTTGAAATGTCATTCTATTTTCAATAGATTAGCCAGTTTGTTTTTCTGTGAAAATTTTTTCAGCTCCAAACGTTTTTAAACTATCAAGTTGTCTTTCTAGATTTGATCAATTGATGATAAGCTTGCATAACCAACAATCATATATTTCACTCCGTAATTAATATACACCCTAATCATACGTTTAAGTTACTATGAATTCAATAACCATATTTGTATGATTAGGGTGTACCCTAAAATAAATTTTTAAGCATATTCGAAATTATAAATATAAAAGATTTCATTATATAGTAAAATGAGATAGATGTGACTTTACCTGCTAATTTAGAATAACTTTTCTTGATAAATGATAAAGCTCAATACATTCACTATTCCATTTTTTATATTTTTCGAAATTCCATTGATAAATTATAAAAGATCCCCTCATTTTCATTAAAATCATTTAATTTTTCTAAACAAATGGCCACTCTCATTATTGTGGATATGAGAGTGGCCATAAATTTTATTTGTTTACTTGTCTATTTAACAAAGGGGATTCTCATTGCATTTGTGAATAACTAACTAAATACTTTAAAGCTTTAAAATGATAGACATTAACGAGATTTTAGTTCGTCAGTTGTCATCCATTTATGATTTTTAACCATCTCATCGTTTTCTGTTGATTTATAATCCACCATATAAACGGTTGTTTTTTCTACATCATCAATTTGAGCTTCTGCACCTTTCATACCAGGCATATGGTCAGCTTCTAATTTAACTGTATCACCTTTCTTGAATCCATTTTCAGGGGCATCTGCAACTTCCTCATTAACGACCCATTTGTGATTATTAACTTTTTCATCACCATTTGTAGGTGTGTAACTCACGACATAAGCATAGGTTTTGTAAGCACCTTTAACTGTACCTTTAGCATTTTTCATACCAGGCATATGATCAGCTGTAATTGTTATTTTATCGTCCTTTTTATATTTACTGTCATCTGTACTTTTCATATTATCTGGGGCTTTACTTTCACTCTTATGATTCATATGTTTTTCTTGTTTTTGATCTTTAGAATTTTCTTCTTCTTCGTTACCAGTTGAACAAGCTGATAATACTAATCCTGAAGCTACTATAATTGAGCTCAATTTTTTCATCATATTGAATTCTCCTTATAAATTATTTTGTTACTTTTATTTGTCCCATCATTCCATTATCTTCATGCTCAAGTATGTGACAATGGAACATGTATGTCCCAGTATTTTTAAAAACCACTTCTATTTTGGCTTTTTGTCCAGGTTCCAGAGATATAACGTCTTTTTTGCCTCTCATATCTTCTGAAGGTTTCTTCCCATCCACTGATAAAACTTTAAATTGCGTTCCGTGGATATGGAACGGGTGCTTCATACCACCCATTTTATCTTTGACGTTTTCAATTTCCCAAGTTTCTTTCCGGTTTACTTTTTGTGTGAAATCTATTCTGTTAGGATCGAATTTTTTGCCATTAATAGTAACATTATCGTCCATACCTTCTAATTTGATTTTTTTATCTACTTTTGGAGTAGTGTCTTTGTTAGTACTTTTTTCTTTGTTAATAATTGGTAAAATTACTGTTTCATCATTATCAACAAGATTGACTTTTTCTTCTTTCATTTTAGATAAATCTATTACTATTTCTTTTCTTGCTGAAGGAGCTAAATTAATTTCTTTTAACTTTTTAGTCTTTTCTAAATGGCCGCCTTCTGAAGCAATATATTCAAAACTTTGATTATTACTTAGCTTAAGATTTAAATCCCGAGCATTGGAGCCATTTAAAAGTCTCAAACGTATTTTTCCTTCTTTTGTTGTTAGTTTAGGATCTACTTTCCCATTCACAAGGACTGTATCACCTTGAGTACCATCTTCATCTTTCGTTTTTGTATAATTTAATTTTTTAGATACAAATGTTTTATCTTGGATTATTATAGGCAAATCATTTTTCCCATAATTGCTAGGATAATTATTCTTTTTGTCATCCTCTATATATAATAACCCTGATAAACCATTATAAACTTGTTTAGCTGTATTTGGGGAGGGGTGGGGATGATACCATAATGTAGCAGCCTCTTGTTTAACCTCAAATTTTATTGTTTTTTCTTTTCCTGGTTTTATAACTTGAGAAGGGCCTCCATCCACTTTTCCATCTATTTCTAACCCATGCCAATGAAATGTTGTATTTTCATCTAAGTTGTTGACTAACTTAATTTTAACCTTATCTCCTTTTTTTAATTTTAAAGTTGGCCCAAGTAAATTTCCATTGTATCCTAAAGTGTTAGAGAAATTACCTTTGTAAAATTCTGTCTTTCCTTTCTGCGCTTTTAATGTATAACTTTTATAACCATTGTTATCTTTTTTAGGATCTAAAACTTTGGGAAATGTTATTTCATTTTTTCCTTGTGAAGAATTCAAATTTTTTCTTTCGTCATGACTTTTCATATCCATCATATCATTTCGCTTTTGATCATTTTCTTTCATGTCCATCATGTTGTGCTTACCTTCTGCAAAAGTATCATTAGGAACCATAAACATTATAGAAAATAACGTAATTAAAATTGTGAACATTTTTTTATACATTATATTTACCTCTTTTATTTTAATTTTAATGTAAATGCATTAATTGCTACGATGATCGTACTTAAAGACATAAGTATTGCACCCACAGCAGGTGATAATATTAAACCAATAGAAGCTAATATACCAGCTGCAAGAGGAACTGCAATCACGTTATATCCTGCGCCCCACCATAAATTTTGAACCATTTTTTTCATCGTATTTTTTGAAAGGGACAAAAAATTGATAATATCAGAAGGATTACTTTTAACGAGTATGACATCCCCCGATTCAATAGCTACATCTGTCCCTGCGCCAATTGCCATACCAATATCTGCTCTAATAAGGCTTGGCGCATCATTGATACCATCACCAACCATCATGATTTTGCTACCATTGCTTTGATAATCTTGGATAATACTTTCTTTATCTTCGGGCATCAATTGCGCGTGGACATCACTAATACCTAATTCTTCAGCCACTGTTTGTGCCACTTCTTTATTATCGCCTGTAAGCATGACTGGCGTAATGTTTCTCGATAATAAATCCGAAACCATTTGTTTTGAACTTTCTTTAATTTTATCGCCTTGTGCGATAATACCAATAACTTGTCGGTCATGAATTAGATAACTAATAGAATTCCCTTGTTGAGCGAGATTCGTAAATTGTTCTTTATTATAATCAAAATTGCTTTTATCGAGATAAGAAACATTCACTATTTTGAGTTTTTTATTATCAACTGTGCCTTCTAAGCCTATACCTGGAATATTATTAACTTCTTGAGGAGTAGCATATGAAATATTTTTGCCTTTAGCAAAATCAACAATACCAGTGGCAAGTGGATGATTAGAATTACTTTCTAATGAAGCAAATAGACTCAATATTTCTTCATTATTTAACTCGTCTGTAAAACTTTCATAGTGATTCACTGAAAAGTTACCTTCAGTTAGTGTCCCAGTTTTATCCATCATGATGTAATCAATGTGTTGTGCGATTTCTACAGATTCTCTGTTTTTAATGATTAAACCATTATGTGCGCCTATAGAGGTAGAACGTGCTGTAACTAAAGGTATTGCCAAGCCTAATGCATGTGGACAAGCAATGACTAATACGGTTACTAGCCGTTCAAGTGCGAAATCGACGTTGTTTTGAATAAGCATCCATACAATAAATGAAATCAGGCCAATACTTACTGCAAAGTAAAACAAATAACCTGCGACTTTATCAGAGAGGAGTTCAGCTTTTGACTTATCGTTTTGAGCTTGGTTAACAAGACCCATAACTTGAGATAGGTAGCCATTTTCACCCGTAGCAGTCACTTTAACTTGTACTGTACCTGAACCATTAATTGAACCTCCAATAACATCATCATTATGAGTTTTATGAACTTTTTTTGATTCGCCAGTAACTAATGATTCGTCAATTGATGTTTCTCCTTGAACAATGATTCCGTCTGTGGGTATACTTTCGCCTGCTCTGACTTCCACAATATCGTCAATATGAATATCTGATATTTTAACTTCTTCTCGTTGATTGTTATCAATCAGCTTCACTGCAGTATTAGGTAAAAGTTCTGCCATTTTCTTCAGTGCATTGCCTGCATTACCTACTGCGTTCATTTCAATCCAATGACCTAATAACATGATTAAAATTAAAGTCGCTAATTCCCAGAAAAAGTCCATTGTATGTGTGGATGAACCACTGAAGTTATTCATATAAAAGGCGTATAAACTATAAATATAAGCTACTGAAATACCTAGAGCAACAAGCGTCATCATTCCAGGTTTTTTAGTTGAAATTTCATCTTTAGCCCCTGATAAAAATGGCTTTCCTCCGTAAAAGAATAAAATTGTAGCAAGAATTAATACAATCCAATCTGACCCTGTAAATGAAATTTGAAACGGTAATTTAACTCCCATCATGGGCGATAAAATAATAATCGGTATCGCAAAAATCAAAGAAATAAAGAATTTACTTTTAAAATTTCCATGATGGTGATGTTCATGATTACCATGACTAGTGTGATTTTCATGTTCTTGATGACTATGATGCTCATGATTACCATGACTAGTGTTATTTTCATGTTCTTGATGACTATGATGCTCATGATTTTGGTGTTTTTTGTTATTCGACAAAATTAAACCTCCTAATTTTATATTTTTAAAGATAGTAATAAGACAATTTGAGTATAACATATACGGTATAGGGGTATATACCATTTGACTTTTTTATTTTGTAATGTACAGAAAATAACCATTTATGTCACTATTTAAAGGAATAACAAATACAATCAAATGGTCATTTGACTATAATGTTTGAGTAGATCACAATAATAACCAAGTGGAGTTGATAGGCTCCCTTAAAGTACAAGCAAGACACTTGAAGAAGAAAAATGTATTATACTTGACCGCGTACTATGGTACGCGGTTTATTATTATTTAGAGGTGAACTATGTGAGTTATCGTATTACTGCATTTGCAGAAAAATGTGGGGTAAATAAAGAGACGATTAGATATTACGAACAAAAAAATTTATTACAAGAACCTTCCCGAACGAAAGCTGGTTATCGGATATATTCAGATGATGATGTTAAGCGTGTATGGTTTATTAAACGGATGCAAGAGCTTGGTTTTTCTTTAAGTGAAATCCACAAGTTGCTTGGTGTTGTAGATAAGGATGATGTGCGGTGTTCGGATATATATGAGTTCGTTTCTCAAAAAGTTGATGAAGTACAACAACAAATTAGAGATTTAATGCGTGTTGAGAATATGTTGAATGATTTAAAAGAATGTTGTCCGAATGAAGAATATTTATATTCTTGCCCTATTATTGAGAAAATGTTTGAGGGTTAAAATCAACTTTTTAGCAGGTGATGTAAATTGACTGTACAAAAGCGAAAAAATGTAAAGGATAATGATAAATTATTGTTTTTAGGAATACCAGCATTGTTGGTTCTATGTTGCGCTTTACCAATCCTTTTAATTGCAATTGGATTGAGTTCTATGGGTGCTTTCTTAATAGGAAAACAAGTTTGGATATTTGGTGCTGTTTTGTTAATTGTCGGACTGATTATGTTGGTAAAAAGAAGAGGTAGTCGTAATACATGTCAGTCGGATTGTTGCCATTCTAAATTCAGTGAAACAGAAGAAAAAGGGGGGGAGTGATTTGAAATCAATATTGTTCTTTAAAAGATTTTATTATCAGCTCTCATTATTGTAAGCCTCTCAGCATGTGGAATATCCAATGGAACCAACACGATAAACAATGAAAAAACACAACCAATAAGTTCCGAGAAGCCAACACTCATTTATTTCATGGCATCTTGGTGTCCGACTTGTGTAGCAGGGGAAAAGGTATTTAAACAGATTCATAATAAATATGGGAACAATGTTCAACTTATAACTGTTGATATGGATCCCCTACAAGATACAGAACAAGATTTAAAGGATTTCCAACGTCAATATGGTGGAGAATGGACACATTTAATCGATAAAGAATATGAACTCACTAAAAAGTATAAAGTAAAACAATTGGAAGAAGTTTTTTTAATAGATAGCAATCAAGAAGTTATATATCACGCGGTTAACCCTTCCTTCGATGATTTACAAAAGGAACTAACACGTATTGGAGTGAGTAGTTCATGACGTTTCCCTTTATATTTATTTTTTCAGCAGGAATAGTTGCTGCGTTTAATCCTTGCGGGATTGTTATGTTGCCTTCATATATTAGTTATTTAATTGGTGAAGGAGAGGTTGAAACAAGGCGTTCCTTAATAAGGACAATCTCAAAGGGGCTATGGTTAGGATTGTCTATGACGTTGGGATTTCTAACTATTTTTGTGATAGCCGGTTTTCTATTATCGTTATTAGGTAGAGCTTTAATCAATGTTTTTCCAATTTGGTCATTTCTAATGGGCGTACTTATCTTTCTTTTGGGACTAGGGATGTTGCTTGGAAAAAAAGTTTCTCTACCTTTAAGAGTTAATATTAAACAGGGTAAACGATCAGTTTATTTCTATGGTATTGCTTATGGAATCACATCATTAAGTTGTACGTTGCCAGCCTTTTTATTTGTACTCACTGAATCTATGCAAGATAATTCGTTATTGATGGTTATACTTAAATTTATTGTGTACTCAATCGGTATGGGTGTTGTCGTTACTTCCATAACCATTGTTTCTTTGATTTCAAAAAGATATGTCCAACAATTACTTTCTAAAAATATGGCAATGATCCAATTTATTTCCTCCATTGTTATTTTAATTTCAGGAATTTATATTTCTTATTATTGGGGGATTGGTCCGGGTGGCATATTTCGATAATTAAAAGGAGTGTTAAAAAATGACTAAGAAAATCAGTATGAAAGTTAGTGGCATGACTTGTATGGGTTGTGAAGAACATGTAGCAGTTGCACTTGAAAATATTGGTGCCAAGAATGTAGAAGCTAGTTTTCGTCACGGTGAAGTATTATTTGAATTACCCGATGATATTGGGATTGAAAGTGCAAAAAAGGCTATTGATGAGGCGAAATATCAACCTGGAGAAATAGAAGAAATATCATCACAAGAAAATGTGGTGTTAGGTAATGAAGGCGATTATGACTTACTTATCATTGGTTCCGGTGGTTCGGCTTTTTCAGCTGCGATCAAAGCGATTGAATACGGGGCAAAAGTAGCCATGATTGAGCGTGGAACCGTTGGCGGAACATGTGTAAACATTGGCTGTGTTCCATCAAAAACACTTCTTAGGGCTGGAGAAATTAATCATTTAGCAAAAGTAAATCCATTTACGGGATTACAAACATCTGCTGGAGAAGTGGAATTAGCACCCTTAATCAAGCAAAAAGATGAATTAGTGAGTGAGCTTCGCAATCAAAAATATGTGGATCTAATTGATGAATATGGAATTGACTTAATTGTAGGTGAAGCAAAATTTACTGATGAACAGACGGTTGAAGTCAATGGGGAGAAACTTTCCGCAAAACGCTTTTTAATTGCAACGGGTGCATCTCCTTCTCTCCCGCCGATTTCAGGACTTGAAGAAGTGGAGTATTTAACAAGTACAACGCTCCTTGAAATAAAAAAGGTACCTAAACGATTAACGGTGATCGGTTCAGGATATATCGGAATGGAGCTTGGCCAATTGTTTCATAACTTAGGTTCAGAAGTAACGCTTATGCAAAGAAGTGAGCGACTGTTAAAAGAGTATGACCCAGAGATTTCTGAAGTAGTAGAAAAAGCTTTAATTGAACAAGGAATAAACCTTGTAAAAGGGGCATCTTTTGAGCGTGTAGAACAATCTGGAGAGATAAAGAAGGTTCATGTTACAGTAGATGGCAAGAAAAAAGTGATTGAATCAGAGCAGCTGCTTGTTGCAACAGGAAGAAAACGGTTCTGTTGCAAAGTCAGAAAAAATATAACTAATTATCATTTTAACATGGTAGTATTCCCTTAACTGGCCAACATGTGATTAATTTCGTAGCACGGCGAAAATCCGTAGATCTGAAGAGACCTACGGTTCTTTTTATATAGACCATAAATACATTCAATACCTTTGAGTGTATTCTTTGCCGTATTGACGCTTTGATATCTCGTCTTTCTCACTTTAATATGACGGTGATCCTGCTCAATGAGGTTATTAAGATATTTAGATGTACAATGACAGTCGGGATTAAGTTTAAAATCTTTAATCAACTTAGACATTGCCACCTTCGTCGAAGGTGCCTGGTCTGTAATTATCATTTGAGGTTTACCAAATTGTTTAATAAGTCGCTTAATAAACGCATATGCTGAATGATTATCTCGTTTCTTACGTAACCAAATATCCAATGTATGACCATCTGCATCAATGGCACGATATAAATAGCACCATTTTCCTTTTATTTTAATGTATGTCTCATCAACGCGCCATTTATAATAAGCTTTTTTATGCTTTTTCTTCCAAATTTGATACAAAATAGGAGCATATTCTTGAACCCAACGGTAGATCGTTGAATGATGAACGTTAACGCCGCGTTCTCTTAGTATTTCAGATATATCACGATAACTAAGCGCGTATCTTAAGTAATAGCCAACGGCTACAGTTATTACATCTTTATTAAATTGCTTATATCTAAAATAATTCATAGAGAACGCTCCTTTTTTGTTAAAATTATACTATAAAATTAACTTTGCAACAGAACCTTTTGAGGTTTACCAAAT
>NZ_JAFENV010000002.1:0-4685 GCF_016892225.1 Staphylococcus sp. GDY8P47P
TGAGAAGAACCCTTAACTAAACTTGCAGACGAATGTCGGCATAGCGTGAGCTATTAAGCCGACCATTCGACAAGTTTTGGGATTGTTAAGGGTTCCGAGGCTCAACGTCAATAAAGCAATTGGAATAAAGCAATTATGTTATTGATTTTAAATTTTTTATATCAAAATGGTCTTTTTCTGTTAAATCATAACCAGAATGAAAAAGAAGTTGAGCTTCTTTTGAAATACATGGTATTTTTCGACCTTTGTAATTAGTTTCTGAAAACCAGTCATTTTGGAAAACATAATTACCACCTTCTGGGTTTGCTTGGGTAATTGATCCATCATCATTTAGATTTATAGGATGAATATCTAAATACCCATATTCTTCATGCTTAAGTTCCATACGTGAAGGCATCCAGGCAACAACTTTTCATATAAATCGTAATAATTTTGTTCAGCTGGAAGAACAACTTCTGGCAGCATAACAATCAAAGGAAATTTAGTGAGTTTATACGACTACACTTTTCTTGACAATTCCAAAGTATAGATAATAAAAACCGCTATGCGGCAAACTCAAAAGGTCTTCACATAGCGATTATATCTAATAAAAATTCATTAATTTTTTTACATTTTCAACAACCAGAATGTATCATTAACACTTTTACATCCTTATTGCATAACTCAAAAATTACATAACTTCCAATTCTCTCATCAACTGTTCCCATTCATTAAAATAATTATCCTGACACCTTTTAACATCATCAATTGATTTTTGTATTTCCATCAGTACTATATAATCAGAAGAATTGTTTGGTTCAGAAATGATTTTATTCAATCTTTCTAATTCTTCATCATATTGATTTATTAACACTTCAAGCTTTTCAATTCGTTTCTCCTTCTTAACCTTCTCCTTCTCAATGGAGTTACGATCGCCTTTTACTGTGTTATTTTTCTCTACTTTCTGCTCAACTTTAATGTTATTAAATGGCTTTTCAGAATTCATCCTTTTTTTCTCGTACTCACCATAAGTAGATTGTACAAACTCTACACCATCCTTATCAAAAACAAGTAATCTGTCAGCAATCTTATTAGTAAAATATCTATCATGTGACACAAAAATAATTGTACCTTGATAACTGCATAAGATATTCTCTAAATTCTCTTTTCCAATAATATCCATGTGGTTTGTCGGTTCATCTAAGATTAAAACATTAGTACGTTTATATAATAATTTACATAATGTCAATCTAACCTTTTCTCCACCTGACAAAGAGGACACCGGTCTAAAAACATCATCTCCACTAAACTGAAATGAGCCAAGAGCAGTTCTGACCTCTGTGTCATTTAGCTCAGGGTATTCGCTTTGAAAAATTTCGAATAGTGTATCATCTCCACTGATTTGAGCAAGCTGTTGGTCAAAATAGCTAATTTCAACATTGTATCCGAATTTAAAATCTCCAGACAATGCTGCCACACCATCCATAAGTGTTTTAAGCAACGTGGATTTACCAATACCATTACTCCCAACAATTCCAAGCTTCTGTCCCCTTTCAAGGTTGAAATTAACCTTTGCAAGAGGAGTATCATAGCCTATCACAAGTTCTGAAGCACTTAATACTTGCCTTGAACTACTGATTCTCGGTTGAAATTTAGACATATAAGTTTTTGTATCGTATTGGTCTGGTGCATTTAATATTT
Organism: Staphylococcus sp. GDY8P47P; assembly: GCF_016892225.1. NCBI lineage: Bacteria > Bacillati > Bacillota > Bacilli > Caryophanales > Staphylococcaceae > Staphylococcus > Staphylococcus sp. GDY8P47P. Next base: position 1,681 of record NZ_JAFENV010000002.1, read on the forward strand.
GCATACGCTGTAATAATTTAATTTTAGATTGCACCATTTTAGCTTTCGTAGGTTTATAACGAAAACGTTCAATCAAGCGTGTAATCCTTTCAATTTCTTTCTGTTGCAAATCGTAATCTTTTTGCTGTTTGATATGATTTTCTCGTTTTTGCTCCTCAAAGGCTGAATAATTACCTTTATAACATTTGGTCTCTCCCCATTCGATTTCATAAACCTTATCCACAATTCGATTAAGAAACATTCTATCATGGGAAATAATAACCAATGTAGATTTATAACTTCTCAAATAACTCTCCAACCATTGTATTGTTTCTATATCAAGGTGGTTAGTAGGTTCATCAAGTAATAGAATGTCTGGCTTTGTTAAAAGTATTTTTATAAAAGCTATCTTAGTTCGCTGACCACCTGAAAATTCAGAAATGGGTTTTTTATAATCTGCTTCAGTAAAACCCATACTACGAATCATCGTTTCATATTCTTTTTGGTAGGTTAGACCTCCAAGAGCCATATACCTTTCACTGATATCAGAGTATTCATTGATGATTTTATCATCATATTGATTCTCCATTTTATCTATCAGCTGTTTCATCTTGTTTTCCATATCAATAAGCGTCTTAAATACCGTACGGACTTCATCCACCATTGATATACTTTCATCTTCAAAAGGCATCTGTCTTAAATAGCTAATATAAGGGTTACCGGTCTTTATTACTTGAAACTCACTTTCACCAGTTCCTTCTTCTAATTCAATTTCGCCTATAATAGCTTTTAGCAAGGTTGTTTTTCCACATCCATTTCTACCAACAATAGCAATCTTTTCATTATCATTGATTTCAATATCGATGTTTTCCAACACCATATTACCATCATAGTAAACGGCACCATTAATTATTTTGTATTGCATTTTCATATCCTCCTTTGCGTTAGTACTAGCAATTGCAAAGGTGGCTTTGGACAATAATTATTCTACTCCATGTAAAGCTTGTCACAGCCACCTATACATGGAGTTCTTTAAATGTTACTTTAGTTGTAGATTTCATTTGCTTCTCCCTCCTAACTTGGGAATTTGAAACGAGTTGAAAACGAGTTTCTTCTTTTCTTGATACTATATAGAAATAACGTTCTTTTTTAAAAATATGATTTATCGTTGATGTGACAGTGTTTTTATGTATTTTTGTGGTTGAAAAGAAAATTTGACATGAAAACACCCCAGTTATATTATTAAGGTGTCGAATCTTAAATAAAACTGGGGGATTTTTATATGCAATATAATACTACTAAATATATTGACGAAAATCAAGATAACGAAACATTAAAAGATATGACGAAAAGTGGGAAGCAACGCCCATGGAGAGAAAAGAAAATTGATAATGTAAGTTACGCAGATATACTGGAGATTTTAAAAATTAAAAAGGCTTTTAACGTAAAACAATGTGGTAACGTCTTAGAATTCAAGCCAACTGATGAAGGTTATTTGAAGTTACATAAGACATGGTTTTGTAAGTCAAAATTATGCCCAGTTTGTAATTGGAGGCGTGCTATGAAAAATAGTTATCAAGCTCAAAAAGTGATTGAAGAAGTAGTAAAAGAAAAGCCTAAAGCTCGATGGTTATTTCTTACTCTATCGACACGAAATGCGATAGATGGGGATACTTTAGAACGAAGTTTAAAGCATTTAACTGAATCTTTTAGAAGATTATTTAAATATAAAAAAGTTAGTAAAAATTTAATTGGTTTTATGCGTTCAACAGAAGTTACAGTTAATAAAAATGATGGCAGTTATAATCAACATATGCATGTTTTGTTGTGTGTTGAAAATAGTTATTTTAAGAATAAAGCTAATTATATAACTCAAGAAGAATGGGTTAATTTATGGCAAAAAGCATTACAAGTAAATTATCGACCGGTAGCAAATATTAAAGCGATCAAACCAAATCAAAAAGGCGATAAAGATATTCAAGCAGCTATTAAAGAAACCTCTAAATATTCGGTTAAGTCATCTGATTTTTTAACTGATGATGATGAAAGAAATCAAGAAATCGTGAATGATTTAGAAAAAGGTTTATACCGAAAGCGTATGTTGAGTTATGGTGGATTACTTAAACAAAAACATAAGATTTTAAATTTAGATGATGCCGAAGATGGTAATTTGATTAATACAAGTGACGAAGATAAAACAACAGACGAAGAAGAAAAAGCACATTCGATTACGGCAATTTGGAATTTTGAAAAACAAAATTATTATTTAAAAAATTTGAAACGTTAGCTTAAAAGCTAGCGTTTTTTTATGTATTTTTGCCCCTGCGGGAACTATAGCGTTCAACCGGCATGGTTGACCACTTTACATGCCAACTTTTAAGTTTGCATGTAAATGGACAGTGTCTTAAAAAATCAACACTGGATTTGCTCAAATTTTTGCTTTTGGAAATAGCATATATTTATTTGGCTCATATTCGCGTTTTAAGAGCTTATATAAGTTTTTAGGCATAAAACTATATGAATTACCCCTAAATCTTTAAAATGCCCCCTTAAAATTCAAAATAAAGGTATTTAAAATTTTAAAAATAAAAAAGCTACTAGCAAAAAACTAGTAGCTTAAATCTTAGTTAAATTTTGAGGGAGTATTAATTTTTATATCTACGCTACAACGTCGATTCAAATTCGTGCAGTATTAATTTTTATATCTGTGCTACAACACCGATTACTTAAAACTAAGATAAAAAATCGACGAAGGTCGATAATGGTTTTGCACACGTCGATTTATCCGACGTATAAGTGCGCCCTTACGGGATTTAACTAGATTGTAACGATGAATTTTGGACTTGTAAAGCAATAACAATTGGGTTTACCAGGTCTACTAAGTAGACAAAAAAGAACACGCATTTATGCCGAGAAAATTTATTGAAGTTGAGAAGAACCCTTAACTAAACTTGCAGACGAATGTCGGCATAGCGTGAGCTATTAAGCCGACCATTCGACAAGTTTTGGGATTGTTAAGGGTTCCG
>NZ_JAFENV010000020.1:0-60914 GCF_016892225.1 Staphylococcus sp. GDY8P47P
AAGTTGGGGTTCGGGGCCCCAGCAAAGAGAATTTCATAAAGAAATTCTACAAACAAAGCAAGCTGGGAGTGGACGACGAATTCAAAAGAATTCTGTCCCACTCCCCAATCTTAGTATGTTTTTTATTTATCTAGTACGTCAGATTTAATATTTTTATCATCTAGGAATTTTTGGATTTTATCTTGTTGTTTACCATTCACATCACCTGCATAATGCGTAGGCACATCGACGACATTAATTGTATTTTGAGGTTCATAATTAAGTTGCTCAATACTCTTATCTACATCCGCAATCGTACTATTTAAGGCGTGGAAGTAGTTAATAATTCGCTCCGTATTTTCTTTATAACCAGAAGGTAACGTATTGTTTTTTACGAAATTTTTGAAATGTATATCGTTTTTAACGGCCAAATTTGATAAGTTGCTAAGTTTTTTGGCTTGTTCATCCGTAACGTGTGTTTGACCTGTACTTTGACGGTCAATTTGGCTTTGCATTACATATTTATTATCTAAAATATCACTATTTACATCTAAATATTTTTTAATGGCTTTATTCATTTCATCTTCAGTTAGTTTTTGATTCTTTTTATCGGAAGTGAAAATATCGCTCTCTTTCAACGCTTTAGCATTTTTAGGTGCATTAACACCATTACTATGATGGTCTGTTGAATCATTATCCTCCTCAGGTGCACAAGCACTTAATGTTAGTAATAATGATAAAAAGAGACCTATTATTAAACTTTTCTTCATAGGTTTCTAAAATCTCCTTTATTAGTAACGCAACTATAATTTTACATAGTAATAGATTATCATTTATTGAAAAATAATTGAATGTTAAGTGCTTAAAATCACAATTATCTATGAACAATTTGTGGCATTTATCCATCTACATATTTTGTATTTCTACTATTGTATTACCTTTTGCAAACCAAAGTCTTAAATGAGTCCAAACCTGTTCTACTTGCTCGGTTAGTTTATCCTCGGGAATAGGGTACAGCATATCTCCTGCAATCATAACTTCAATAGCCATAATCGCTTCATCTAAGTCTGAAGATGAACGTAATTCGTGGAATAACATAGTCATATCCGTGTGTATCTCTTCTTTATCATCAGTAGTGAAGTAGTGTTTTATGAACGTTTTAAATTCTTTAATCACTTTGTCCGCTTTATAATATTCATGGACATCGAAAGAAAGTAACTCTTTTAATGTCTTTGGTTCATAATAATCAAGATCTAATGATTCAACATAAGTTGGGTCAATATAATGTGCCATTACTGGATGGACTAAATACCCTTGCTTAATAACTGTGAAGTGATGCATATTTAAAGATTGAATATGGAATTTAATTTCATTGCTTGATTTTGATGTGTTTAATAATCGTTTTAATAATTTTGAAACGAATTGCAGTGACACGACACCATATAAATTTGTTGCTGCAGTATAAAATCTAAATAAGGTAATTTCTTTATCACTTTTATTTTGATCCTTCATTTCGCTTATTTTATATTCAACATGTGCTTCTTTTAACAAATTATTAACACTATTCGTAAATGTAGAATCTAGAATTTCATCGCTTAATAATTTTTCTAAATCATGCTCATCGATGTTTTCAACGCCCATATCTATAAGTTTGTTAATATGATCGCTATTTACATCGAATAAAAGATTCAATTCTTCATCAATATAGTCATCTTCATCTAAGAAGGGGACGTCGTTATTAATAGTCAGTAAATCGGGCAAAAGATTATCTAACCCACCAATATCATTCACATATTGTGAAAAATGATTCATAACATCCTGTGGTATGATAATAACTTCGCTACGTATATCAAATCTTAAAATAAATAGATGTCTTTCTAAGACCTGGAAATCCATACTTAAGTATGCATTTAATGCATTGAAGTCATAATTCGTATTAACATTTTTACCAGATTTATATGTATCTACAAAGATATCTAGTATTCTACGGGGCATTCGTCCGAATTCCTGTTTTAAAATTGAAAAATCTCGGAAGAAAGCGTCATTTATTAAATCGATAATTGAGGCTTTTTTCTTATTAGAGAAACCTTTAATTTTATAAGAACGACAAATATCTTTTAGACTTTCCATATTATATTCAGCCATTTCCTCTTTAAGAGAAACGTTTTTATACTTTTCAATTGCTGTATATTGCCCATGAAGTTTCATAACATAATCTTCTTCTCTGATGGTTTTTGGTGGAAAATCAGGGTACTTTTTCTTTAAAACCACTTCGTTCAACATAGTTAGTATGAGATTATTTACGACAAACGTATCTTCTTTTACAAATGTAACAATGCCATATTTATAACAAATAGGTAACTTTTTTAATTTTCTCTTATTAATTAGAATGAGTGATTCACCATTTTTTAAAAAAGTACTAATATAATTTTTCTCAGATTGACTCATCTCATTGTAAAGTCGCGTTAATGTTTTAGGTTGTGAAGCGAGTTCAAACAACATATCGGCTTTGCTGTAATAAGATGGTGGATTTACAAGTTGCTTCAAGTTACTCGTTTGTTCCTCTGAAATTAGGGATAGTGATTCATGCATAAAGAAGACATCCAATGTTATTTATCTGTATAAGTTTAGATTATCATAGATAATATGAAAGTCATACAAAAACAGAGACCCTTACATGGGTCTCTGTTATATATGAAGATATTTGATAGGTTAAGTGATTGATAGGGATAAGAAGCAAGGTCATAAAGATCTTACACCTATCCTTAAATAGTAATTAATTTCTAATGATATAATCGAATGCATTTAATGCCGCATTGGCACCAGCACCCATAGAAATAATAATTTGTTTATTTTTTTGGTCAGTAACGTCACCAGCCGCAAATATACCTGGAACGTTTGTATTGTTATTACGATCAATAACAATTTCGCCACGGTTATTTAATTCTACTGCGTCACCAATCCAATGTGTGTTTGGTACTAATCCAATTTGTACGAAGATACCATCTAAGCTTAATTCTTTCATTTCGCCAGTAGTTAAATCTTCGTAACTAATACCAGTTACATGATCTTCACCTAATACTTCAGCAGTTCTTGCATTCGTGTGAATGTCTACGTTTGATAGTGAACGCAAACGATCTTGTAATACTGTGTCTGCTTTAAGTTCTGATGAATATTCAAATAAAGTAACATGTTTAACAATTCCTGCTAAGTCGATAGCAGCTTCAACACCAGAGTTTCCTCCACCGATAACTGCAACGTCTTTATTTTCGAATAAAGGACCATCACAGTGAGGGCAGAAAGCAACCCCTTTATTAATTAAACGATCTTCACCAGGAATGTTAAGCTTACGCCAACTTGCACCTGTTGAAATAATAGCAGTCTTAGTTTCTAAAACAGCATCATTTTCAAGTGTGACACGGATGGCTTGATCTGTCTTCTCAATATTAGTAGCACGGATGCCTGTCATTGTATCAATGTCATATTCATCAATGTGTGCTGCGAGATTAGCTGAGAATTGAGAACCTGTTGTTTCTTTTACAGTGATAAAGTTCTCGATACCAGCAGTATCATTAACTTGGCCACCAATACGGTCAGCAATAATACCAGTACGTAGTCCTTTACGAGCAGTGTAAATGGCTGCACTACCACTAGCTGGGCCACCACCGATGATTAAAACATCGTAAGGGTCTTTACCTTCGAATTCAGAAGCGTCTTGTGTACTGCCTAATTTAGTTAAGATATCTGAAATAGTCATACGTCCATTGCCAAATTCTTCACCATCTAAGAATACTGCAGGAACAGCCATGATATCTTCTGATTCTTCACGGAATACAGAACCATCAATCATCGTATGCGTGATATTAGGGTTAACAACACTCATTAGGTTTAATGCTTGAACAACATCAGGACATTTTTGACACGTTAAACTAACGTATGTCTCGAAGTTGTATTTACCTTCTAAACCTTTAATTTGATCAATGATAGATTGTTTCTCTTTAGGGGCACGACCACTAACTTGTAAAATTGCTAATACAAGTGAATTAAATTCATGACCTAAAGGAATTCCGGCAAATGTGACACCAGCTTCTTCATCAGGTTTGCTAACTGAGAAACTTGGCGTACGTTTTAAATCTTTTTCTACGATTGTAATGTGTTCAGACATTTCAGCGATTTCGTCTAAAAGTGCTTTAAGCTCTTTAGATTTATCATCAGAACCGATACTTGCTCTGAATTCTACATCGCCTTCCATAAGTCCTAAAAGTTGCTGTAATTGTTGTTTTAAATCAGCATTAAGCATTCTTTAATGCCTCCTTAAATTTTACCTACTAAGTCTAATCCTGGTTGTAATGATTCAGAACCTTCTTCCCATTTAGCTGGGCAAACTTCACCTGGATGTTGACGTACGTATTGAGCGGCTTTGATTTTATTTACTAATGTGCTTGCGTCACGGCCAATACCATCTGCATTGATTTCAGCTGCTTGAACAACGCCGTCTGGGTCAATAATGAATGTACCACGTTGAGCTAATCCAAGTTCTTCGTCTAATACGTCGAAGTTACGAGTGATTGTTTGTGAAGGGTCACCAATCATTTGATATTGGATTTTGCTGATAGCATCTGAATGATCATGCCAAGCTTTGTGTACGAAATGTGTATCAGTTGATACTGAGAATACATTTACACCTAAGTCTTGTAATTTGTCATATTGGTTTTGTAAATCTTCTAATTCAGTTGGACATACGAATGAGAAGTCAGCTGGGTAGAAACATACGACACTCCAAGAACCTTTTAAATCATCTTGGCTTACTTCTTTGAATTCGTCATTTTTAGGATCATAAGCTTGCGCTGTGAATGGTAAAATTTCTTTATTGATTAAAGACATAACTTAAATTCCTCCTGATTATCGTGAATATTAATTAGAACTACATAATAATAATTGCTTGTTTATAATAATTCTAATTTCTTAAGTATTATTATTACATGCTATTTCTTATTCGTCAACTTAATGCACTTATAAGTGATAAAATGCTGTTTTAACATTGTTTGAACAGGTTTTTTAACACGTCGTTAAGAAAATGAAGAAGTGATTAAGTTTTAGTTTTTAATTTGAAAAATAGGTGTTATCATTTCTTCTGAATATCAATTAACCTTTTTCATTCTCAACTAAACATATATTTTTAATCATGCAAAATAAAATAAATATAAAAAGAACGGAATAGAAACCACATATAGTATGAAGATTTCATTGTTCCGTTCAATAATAATGAATAGGGTGTATAAATAATTTATTTAAGACTCAGGATAATGTTGGAACGTATGTTTAATCAATGACTTTAACTGTGACTGATCCTACTTTGTCATAGTCAGCAGTATACGTACCTTCTTCTAAATTTAAAGGAGAAATAAAGGTTCCAGAAGAAATAAATTGTCCTCTTTTTAAAGATTTGCCATGAGAATGTAATTTTTTATTTAACCATTTCACGGATTCAATAGGGTTTCCAAGCACTTCACTAGAGTGACCAGTTTCAATTTGCTGATTATCTTTGAATAATTTTAAATTAATAACTGCGAATGCTTCATAATCGAGAGGTGTGATGCGTTCGCCCACTACGATGAGTCCTGTAGCAGTATTATCAGAAATCAAGTCACCTAGAGTAAAATTAGGGAACCAATCTTTATAACGTGCATCTGGAATTTCGATTCCTGGTGCGATTTTCACACTTTCTAATATAGTTTGCGTGTCAGCATCTTCAGGTAAGTCAGCAGTTAATTCAAAAATAATTTCAGGTTCTAATAGTGGCGCAAATAATGTAGTGAGTGATACGCCATGACCATTTTCTACAACTTGATGAGATAAAATTGTACCGTAAGCTGGTTCGTTAGTATTAGCGATGGCTTGAGTTGCAGCACTTGTCATACTTACTTTATAACCTTTGATAGGGACCTGCTTCTCAGCTTGAATTTGCTGAATAAGATCATCTTGTGTTTGATAAGCTTCAGGTTCAGTAAGCGTGTGTGTGTTACTTACAAATTCAATAGGTTCCTTTGATATATATGCTTGAAATAAGGCGTTTGATACTTCTTTATTTGCTTGGCTCATGCTATCTCTCCTTAAATATCTGAAAATTGTTACTATTATGATAACTATAAAATGACCATCATGCAAATGGTTTATGAGAGATAAGTAATTCTTTATAAAAGCAAAATAAAAAATAAATTGTTACGATGTAGTCAATAGGATTGAAGGAGTGGATACAATGACAGACTATGTTTACGATTTAATGAAAAAACACCATTCAGTAAGACAATTTAAAGATAAACCGCTAAGTGATGACACAGTTAGAAAGTTGGTAGAAGCAGGTCAGAGTGCATCAACGTCTAGTTATTTACAAACATACTCAATCATTGGTGTAGAAGACCTAAACATTAAAGAACAATTAAAAGAAGTATCAGGCCAGCCATATGTTGTGGATAATGGCTATTTATTTGTCTTTGTTTTAGATTATTATCGTCACAATTTAATCAATGAAACTGTTGATTTTGACATGCAAACTTCTTTTGAATCAGCAGAAGGGTTGTTAGTAGGTGCAATCGATGTGGCTTTAGTGTCTGAAAATATGGCTTTGGCTGCAGAAGATATGGGTTATGGTATTGTTTATTTAGGTTCACTACGAAATGATGTTGGTCGTGTTAAAGAAATTTTAGATTTACCTGAATATGCATTTCCATTATTTGGAATGGCTGTGGGAGAACCGGCAGAGGGCGAGAATGGTGCACCTAAGCCACGTTTACCGCTTGATCATGTATTCCATAAAAATGTTTATAATAGTAATGCGAAAGAACAAAGAGAAGCAATTCAAAAATATGATGAGACAGTTAGTAACTATTATAAAGAACGAACGAATGGAAAACGCCAAGAAACATGGTCAGAACAAGTCGCTGGGTTCTTAAGTGGAAAAACACGTTTAGATATGTTAGAAGAATTGAATAAATCAGGATTAATGAAGAAATAATCGAGTTTTAATAAAGAAAGCGTAGCTAACGATTACAATGGTTTGAAATAAACATAGTAACGTTTGAGCTACGCTTTTTAAAATATGAATTAATTTGTTGATAAATCTCCATATTCGTTTGAGTTAAACTTATCTTTGTCCATATTACCAGTCAGCTTAGCTGTACCAGTACCTGCTAATATTGAATCATTAACGTTCAATGCAGTACGTCCCATATCGATGATGGGTTCGATTGAGATAAGTACCCCTGCAAGTGCTACTGGAAGGTTTAACGTTGATAATACGAGGATAGATGCAAATGTTGCACCACCACCGACACCAGCTACACCAAATGAACTGATAATAACAACGCCAATTAAAGTAAGTATAAATGGTAGATCAATATCTACGTTTGCAACTGGTGCTACCATGATTGCTAGCATCGCAGGATAAATACCTGCACAACCATTTTGACCTATGGATAAGCCAAATGATGCTGAGAAATTAGCAATCCCATCTGGTACACCTAATCGTTGCGTTTGCGTTTGAATGTTTAATGGTAATGCACCCGCACTTGAACGAGAAGTGAATGCGAATACAAGCACTTCGAATGTTTTCTTAACGTAACGAACTGGATTGATACCCATAATTGCTAATAATATTAAATGGATAATGTACATTGTGATTAATGCTGCATATGATGCAATCATAAATTTACCTAATGTCCATATCGCTTGGAAATCACTTGTAGCGATTGTTGATGCCATAATCGCAATGATACCGTATGGTGTGAGTCTTAATACAAATGTCACGATAGACATGACCAATGAGTAAATTGCATCGATACCACGTTTTAATAAACTACCACTTTCCGGTTGTTTGCGAGCCACACGTAAATAAGCAAAGCCTACGAAAATTGCAAAGATAACCACTGCAATTGTAGATGTTGTTCTCTGACCAGTGAAATCTAAGAATGGATTACTTGGTAATAATTCTAGAATTTGTTGTGGTAACGTATTAGCAGTTATATCTTTCGCTTGATTACTAATTTCGCTGCCTCTTGAATTTTCTGCACTGCCTAAATCAATGCTTGAGGCATCGAGGCCAAATACAATGGCATAAAAAATTCCTACAATAGCAGCAATAGCTACAGTCCCAATTAAAAACATAAAAATATAAGTACCGATTTTAGCGAATTTATCACCAATTTGTATTTTACTGAATGCTGATACGATTGAAATGAAAATCAGTGGCATTACAATCATCTGTAGTAATGCAACATAGCCGTCTCCTACAATACTGAACCAATCTGTAGTTGTTTCAAGTACTTTAGAGTTGGCACCATAAATGAGATGTAAAGCAATTCCAAACACGATACCCAATCCTAATGCGGTAAATACTCTTTTAGGAAATGAGACGTGTTTTTTAGCCATTATAAATAACCCAATTAAGAATACGATCATAATGACAATATTAATAGCTGTAAAAAAAGTCCCCATAATGAATCTCCTTATAATATTCTAATTCCGACATACTTTATAAGGATAATACTATTTATTTTATATTTCAATACTTTGAAATAAAAAGCATAAATTATAAGTTTTTGAAAAGACGCAATAGCTAATTAAATTAAAATAATTTAAAGTTTTAAATTATTAATCATATAAAAAAGGGTGAGGCAGTGGATTCAAAATGAATGCTGTCTCACCCTTATATTAATAGTATTGTAACAAATTGATAGTGTCACAACTGTTCGCTTTATTTGAAAGATTTATAAGTTAAATAATCGTGCAAAGAAACCTTTCTTTTCATCGTTAGGTCTACCAAGAGGAGATGACTGAGCTTGCGTCGTAATATCCTCTTTTAATGTATCGATAGATTGTTGATTTTTATCATTAATTTCTTTAACTAAATCATTTTTAGTGTATTCAGATTGCTCTTTTTGAGCCGTTTGAATGGCTTCTTGAGCATTTTGAATAGCTAATAATGATTGATTATTAACATCTAATTTTTCAGTGATTTGATTTTGAAGTTCTTTTAATTCTGTTTGTTGTTGATGCACTTGACTGATCATTTGACCAAGCATTTGACGTTCTTCACGCATTTTTTGAATTTCTGTACGTAATTCTTCTACTAATTGCGTAGCGCTTTGATCCGCAGGTAATTGTTCATTGTCTTCTTTAACAATGACTTGTAAAAAGTCTTTTTCCTTTTCAAGCTCTTCAAAAGCTAAATCATAACTATTTGTTTGTTTTACTTTTTCAGCGATATCTTGGAAAAGTTCAATATCTTCTTCTTTAAAATCAGTAGCTTCACGGCCACGATATTCAGTCTTACTAAGTTGATAGCCACGTTCTTCTAAATGTTGGACTATTTTACGGACTTGTTTTTCACTTAGTTCGACACGCTGAGCGAATTCTTTGGTTAACATAGCTGAAAGTCCTTTCGTTCATTGATTTATGTACACTGACGTTTGTCTTCTGTCAGTGAAACGTCAGTCTAACCTCGACTATTAGTTTAACCCTTTATATCGCTCATTTCAAGTGTTCCTAGTGTGGTAGGCGTAAATTCATTTTTACTAATAAAGGATAGATAATATCCCGTGAAATACCATTAGCAAATACATATTTTAAAATATAATTTGATTTCACACTTGCTGGGTATATATCTTTAGTTAATTCTATATTTGATTTAATGAATAGATCTACTTTAAAAGGCGATTCAATTTTAGAATAATTTGGATGTATATAATCAATTTCACTTTGTCTATCAAAGCCATTAGATAGCAATAATTGTTGGCGTTGAGTGACTGCTTGTTGATTAATGTCTTGTAATGAGTGGTCTGTTTTAGGGACTTCAACCATTACAAAATTAATATCACGAGCATGCACCTTATTAGAAAGTAGGTTTAATTGATGCTCAATTTCTTGTAGTGTGCTAACGAGGACATCTTCATAATCTGAAGTGTTATTCGCAATTAAGTGTATTAAAAAGGCTGAATTTGTTGTTGCTTCATAATGTGCCGTCGCTAAACTAATGATTTCATCATCTCGTATGCCCACGAGAAAAGTATAATCATTTTCTGTTTTATTATTTTTTAAGGATCGCTCAATAATATAGCTATCTTCATAAAAATTTACATCTAGTTGTTGATTATAAAAAGCGATTGCTTTGTCATAATACGCATCTTTAATTGATTGAATCACGTGAAATTTCATAATCTCACCCCCACGAATATTTGTTTAAGTATAGCATATTTAGATAATAAGACGTCATTAATAAAACGTTATGAGACGAAAAAAGGCCGTAAGATAAACGCACTACTATAGCGCATCTTACGGCTTCAAAGTTTAAATCCAATCGTGATTATGATTTTGGACCTTTAGATTCATTCGCATAATGTGTGATATCAATTTCTTCGTAAGCTGAGTTATTTTGTTCAACTTCGTCATGTGAAGATTTATCTTTGTTAGCAACTACTAAAAATTTGCCGTCTAAGATTTCTTTTTTGTATTTTTCTTTTTGATCCTCAGATAAATCATAACGAGCTAAAACAGCTTCTTCACCGTCTTCGCCAGTTAATAATTTAGACATGCGATCACTAAATGAACCACTTGTGGCAATTAAAGTCACTTGAGAATCATGTAAATCATCTAAGTGTAATTTACTTTTACTTACAACGACTAATTCATTTTCTGAATATCCTTCAGCTTTTTTCTTTTGTACAACGTTATAAATCTCATCTTGTTTATCTAATACGGTAAAATCTGCCATATTAATCGCCCTCCATCTTTTCGTCCTACTTTTAATAAAAATATACCCTTAAGAATAGTTATAAAACGCAACTATAGTTATTATATAATTAATTAAGAAGTGTTTACAAATAGTGTTGAGCAATATTTAGTTAAACGCTTACACGACAAAATATTATTGTGAAAGGGCTTATAACCATTTCTATGATATTGAAAATCAAGCAAAAGTTTGCTATTATCGTAAAATAATTTATATCACTCATATAATCTAAAGAATATGGCTTTAGAAGTTTCTACCATGTTGCCACAAACGACATGACTATGGGTTCAGAATCAATACATAAAATGGACGATGTTTATTTAAATGACTATCTAGAAATACTGTATAAGGTTGTTTCACTTTGGAGGTTGTATATTCATTCACTTCATCCTATGAGATCAAACAAATTTAAAATTATAAAGTGTTTAAAGAAGAATACATTTAAATTTACGACTTCTTGAAATCTTAAAATGATATGTATTGCCTGTTCGCTCATGGATCCTGAAACTTTCTCGTGAAGTTTGAGGCTTTTTTTGTATACAAATTTAGGAGGTTTTGACGTGGAATCGCTTAGACAGAAAGTCAAAGAAGATGGCGTAGTAATTGATGAAAAAATATTAAAAGTTGATGGTTTTTTAAATCATCAAATCGATGCAAAACTAATGCATGAAGTAGGCAAAACATTTTATGAGCAATTTAAAGATAAAGGTGTCACTAAGATTTTAACAATCGAGGCATCAGGCATTGCTCCAGCTATTATGGCGGCATTACATTTTGATGTCCCATGCTTATTCGCTAAAAAAGCGAAACCAAGTACGTTGAAAGATGGTTTTTATAGTACGGATATCCATTCCTTTACAAAAAACAAAACAAGTACAGTGATTGTCTCAGAAGAATTTCTAGATGAGAATGATACAGTTTTAATCATTGATGATTTCTTAGCAAATGGCGATGCATCACTAGGATTATATGATATTGCACAACAAGCTAAAGCTAAAACAGTTGGTATTGGCATTGTTGTTGAGAAAAGTTTCCAAGATGGCAGACAAAGATTAGAAGAGGCAGGTTTAAATGTGTCTTCATTATGTAAAGTAGCCTCGTTACAAGGCAACCAAGTGACTTTACTAGGTGAAAATGAATGAAGACGTTCATTTTAAGTTTACAACACTTATTAGCAATGTACGCCGGTGCAATCTTAGTACCAATCATCGTTGGTACGAGTTTAAAGTTTACACCAGAACAAATTGCGTATTTAGTCACAGTGGATGTTTTCATGTGTGGTGTGGCAACATTTTTACAAGCTAACAAAGTAACAGGTACAGGCTTACCCATTGTACTAGGATGTACGTTTACTGCAGTTGCACCTATGATTTTAATCGGTCAAACGAAGGGTCTGGATGTGCTATATGGTTCATTATTTATATCAGGTATTTTAGTTGTCATTATTGCACCATTCTTCTCTTACTTAGTTAAGTTCTTTCCACCTGTTGTAACAGGAAGCGTGGTTACAATCATTGGTATCAATTTAATGCCAGTTGCAATGAACTATTTAGCTGGTGGAGAAGGCGCTAAAGACTATGGAAATCCTAAAAATTTAATTTTAGGTGGCGTTACACTTATCATTATTCTTATCTTGCAAAGATTTACAAAAGGGTTCTTAAAATCCATTGCGATTTTAATCGGACTGGTTGCAGGAACAATATTGGCCAATCTGCTTGGTTTAGTAGATATTAAGCAAGTGGGAGAAGCCCATTGGTTAGGCATTCCTCAACCATTTCGTTTTTCTGGTTTCGGTTTTGATTTAGGTGCAATACTGGTATTTACGATTGTAGCAATCGTAAGTTTAATAGAATCGACTGGTGTATATCATGCGCTAAGTGAAATTACTGGCAAAAAATTAGAAAGGAAAGATTTTCGTAAGGGTTACACTGCGGAAGGTCTTGCTATTGTATTAGGATCAATCTTTAATTCATTTCCTTACACGGCATATTCACAAAATGTTGGGTTAGTATCTTTATCAGGTGCGAAGAAGAATAAAGTGATTTACGGTATGGTAGTTTTACTACTCATTTGTGGTTGTATTCCTAAATTAGGTGCTTTAGCTAATATCATTCCATTACCTGTATTAGGCGGTGCAATGATTGCGATGTTTGGTATGGTGATGGCTTACGGTGTTAGTATTTTAGGTCATATTGATTTTAAGAATCAAAATAATTTATTAATCATTGCTGTATCTGTAGGATTGGGTACAGGTATTAGTGCAGTACCACAAGCGTTTAAAGCTTTAGGTGAGCAATTTGCATGGCTAACTCAAAACGGTATTGTATTAGGCGCGATTTCCGCAATTATTCTTAATTTCTTTTTTAATGGTATAAAGTATAAACAAAGCGAAGAAAATGTGAAATAATAGAAGTAACTATATATAAAAATGGAGGCTGTATTATCAATGTGGGAAAATAAGTTTGCTAAAGAATCTTTGACGTTTGACGATGTTTTATTAATTCCAGCAGCATCAGATGTGTTACCTAGTGATGCGGATCTTAGTGTTGAATTATCAGAACGAATTAAATTAAATATTCCAGTTATATCAGCTGGTATGGATACAGTAACCGAGTCTAAAATGGCAATTGCAATGGCACGTCAAGGTGGTCTAGGTGTCATTCATAAAAATATGGGCATCGAAGAACAAGCTGAAGAAGTTCAAAAAGTTAAACGTTCAGAAAACGGTGTTATCACAAATCCATTCTATCTAACACCTGATGAAAGTGTATATGAAGCAGAGGCGTTGATGGGTAAATACCGTATTTCAGGTGTACCAATTGTGAGTGATAAAGAATCAAGAGCATTAGTAGGTATTTTAACGAATCGTGATTTACGTTTTATAGAAGATTTTTCAATCAAGATTTCTGATGTGATGACTAAAGAAAACTTAATTACAGCTCCTGTAGGCACAACATTGGATGAAGCCGAAACAATTCTACAAGAACATAAAATTGAAAAATTACCTTTAGTGGAAAATGGCCGTTTAGAAGGTTTAATTACAATTAAAGATATTGAAAAAGTCCTTGAATTCCCTCATGCAGCTAAAGATGCGCATGGTCGTTTGCTCGCTGCAGCAGCTATTGGGACATCTAAAGATACAGAAATTCGCGCTCAAAAATTAGTCGAAGCTGGGGTAGATGCATTAATTATCGATACAGCACACGGTCATTCTAGTGGCGTGATTCAAGAAGTTAAGAAAATGAAAGAAACATATCCTGAAGTTACTATCATCGCTGGTAATGTAGCGACTGCTGAGGCAACACGTGCATTATTCGAAGCTGGTGCTGACGTAGTTAAAGTTGGTATTGGACCAGGCTCAATTTGTACAACACGTGTCGTAGCAGGTGTAGGTGTACCTCAAATTACAGCGATTTATGATTGTGCAACGGAAGCACGTAAATTTGGAAAAGCAATCATAGCAGATGGCGGTATTAAATTCTCTGGTGATATTATTAAAGCGTTAGCAGCTGGTGGACATGCAGTAATGCTAGGAAGCTTATTAGCTGGTACTGAAGAAAGCCCAGGTGCCACTGAAGTATTCCAAGGTAGACAGTATAAAGTGTACCGAGGCATGGGTTCTTTAGGCGCAATGGAAAAAGGATCAAATGACCGTTACTTCCAAGAAGACAAATCTCCTAGAAAATTTGTCCCTGAAGGTATTGAAGGTCGTACAGCTTACAAAGGTCCATTACAAGATACAATTTACCAACTTATGGGTGGCGTAAGAGCTGGTATGGGTTATACAGGTTCACCTGACTTGAAAACATTACGTGACGAAGCACAATTCACACGTATGGGTCCTGCTGGTTTAGCAGAAAGTCATCCACATAATGTACAAATTACTAAAGAATCACCTAACTACTCATTTTAAAATGAACGTAGTGTGATGATGGCAGTTTGTTAGAAAGAATGGGGAGCACTTTTCAATTCAAATATGTTTGTCTCAGAGTTTGTTCACTTTAAAACATAATCTTGGAGCAATACATGTGGAAAGTGTCTCTCTATTATTTACATAAAATTCAATTTAAAGGAGATCCACAATTATGGAAATGGCTCAAGAGCAAGAGTTGATTCTTGTCTTAGACTTTGGTAGTCAATATAACCAATTGATTACACGTCGTATTCGTGAAATGGGCGTCTACAGTGAATTACACGATCATGAAATTTCAATTGAAGAAATCAAACGTATGAATCCGAAAGGTATCATCCTTTCAGGTGGTCCAAACTCAGTTTATGAGGAAGGTTCATTTACAATTGACCCTGACATTTATAATTTAGGTATTCCTGTACTTGGTATTTGTTATGGTATGCAGTTGACGACGAAACTTTTAGGCGGAAAAGTTGAACGCGCTAACGAACGTGAGTATGGAAAAGCAATAATTAATGCGAAATCAGATGATTTATTCTTCGGTTTACCATCTGAACAAACAGTATGGATGAGTCATTCTGATAAAGTGATTGAAATTCCAGAAGGATTTGAAGTTATCGCGGATAGTCCAAGTACAAGTTATGCAGCAATTGAAGACAAAGAACGCCGAATTTACGGTGTTCAATTCCACCCTGAAGTACGTCATACAGAATACGGTAATGATTTATTAAGAAACTTTGTGCGTCGTGTATGTGAATGTACGGGCGAATGGACAATGGAAAACTTTATTGAAATTGAAATTGAAAAAATTCGTAACCGTGTTGGCAATCGTAAAGTCTTATGTGCGATGAGTGGTGGTGTAGATTCATCAGTTGTAGCAGTCTTATTACATAAAGCGATTGGCGATCAATTAACATGTATCTTTGTTGACCATGGATTACTTCGTAAAGGCGAAGGGGACATGGTTATGGAACAATTTGGTGAAGGTTTCGACATGAATATTATTCGTGTGAATGCACAAGAGCGTTTCATGGATAAATTAAAAGGTGTATCTGATCCAGAACAAAAGCGTAAGATTATTGGTAATGAATTTGTATACGTGTTTGATGATGAAGCGGCTAAATTAACAGATGTTGATTTCTTAGCACAAGGTACACTTTATACTGATGTCATTGAATCAGGCACTAAAACAGCGCAAACAATTAAATCGCACCATAACGTAGGTGGATTACCAGAAGATATGGAATTTGAACTTATTGAGCCTATCAATACATTATTCAAAGACGAAGTACGCGCTTTAGGTATTGAATTAGGTATTCCTGAACATTTAGTTTGGAGACAGCCATTCCCAGGTCCAGGTTTAGGTATCCGTGTGTTAGGTGAAATTACAGAAGATAAATTAGAAATTGTACGTGAATCAGATGCGATTTTACGTGAGGTTGTACGTGAAGAAGGTCTTGAAAGAGACATTTGGCAATACTTCACAGTTCTTCCTGGCATTCAATCTGTAGGTGTAATGGGAGATTATCGTACGTATGACCATACTGTAGGTATCCGTGCAGTAACATCTATCGACGGTATGACAAGTGACTTCGCCCGCATTGATTGGGAAGTCTTACAAAAAATCTCAAGCCGTATTGTAAATGAAGTAGATCACGTCAACCGCGTAGTCTATGACATTACGTCTAAGCCACCAAGCACTATTGAGTGGGAATAGAATATATGAATGATAAAACCCTTTAACCACAATGGTTAGAGGGTTGTTTTTATGCTTTGAATTTAGAAAAAAGGGCAGAAAAAGGGCAAAGTGTGAGGAAAAGTAGTTATTATGTATCTTTTTTTGATTGTCTATTTCTATTTATGTATTTTTCGTCACATGTCCTACGCCCATCAATATGTAACGAAAGACTATCTCTTATGTCTGCACCTAGCGAATCGAGTACGAAGTCGATTCCTTCGGTTCTCGCTAACTTTGCAGCAGGTACAAAGTCACTATCTCCTGCAATTAAAACGATTTTATCTACTAGCTTTTTATAAGATAAGGTGGCAATATCTAACCCGATTTTCATGTCTACACCTTTTTGAACTAATGATAATGCAAAGTCCTTCTCGTCTAATTCATTTATTTCTTTACTGCCTTTCATTAATTTTTTAGTGCTAGTATGTTTGAGATTATAATGCACAGTAGCCTCGTTTAACTCTCCTAATCTCAATGCTACTTTACGTTTTTTTGATATCTCTTTAAAAAAATCTTCGGTCGATTGCTTGGTTTCGCTTTTAGTAAAGTCGATATTCGTTTGTGTTAATGGGTGGAACACTTGTTTATCAATAGGCGGACAATCATAATAAAAAATTCTATATAAGTCTGCATATTTTTCTATTCCAAAATGTGTTTCTTTTAAATGTCGATTACAGTATTTATATAACTCATCTGCTCTTTCTTTTGCTGTAACTTTTCCAAATACATTTTGACTTCTTTTTCGATAGTATCCTCCATCGACTAGTACGGCTATTTTCATCAATAATTTCCCCTTATAATAAAAAATCATACAAAAAACCCATGATTTCGCTCATCCCCTTATGGTGGGGTGTCTACTCTCATGGGTTGAGTTAACTTATTTGTAGATAAATATTAGCACCTTTAATGATAAGAGTCAACAATTTATCTCCCAACCATTTCTAATTTATTCATTATGTCTTTATCCATCTGTTCGGTAACATGGCTGTATATCTGTAATGTAGTTTTGGGGTCTGTATGACCTACACGATCCATTATTGCACGCAGTGACACGCCTAGTTGAGATAATAATGATATATGGCTATGACGCATGGTGTGGCTTGTCACGTGCTTTTCTATCCCTATATTTTGTGTAGCGGTTTGTATGTTTCTATTAATTGATGTAAGAGGGAGAGGGGTGCTCTATGACTTGTGAAAATAAAGCCCCTATCCACATACATGTTTTCCCATTGAACTGCTTCCTTATTTTCTAACATAACCTTACGTAAAATATCACAACTTCTAGTAGTTAAAGATGTAGTACGATAAGATGACGCAGTTTTTGAGATATCTTTGAAACCTATTTTGTTACCATCTTTGCGCCAGTGTATAGTGCCATCAATGACAAGTTTCTTATTTTAAAAATCAATATTATCGGGTTGAAATGCTAAGAGTTCGCCAATACGCATGCCATTTAATGCTTGAAATTCAACTATGTAAGCAGTAAATAAGTATGATCTTTTTATACAACTAGCATGCTTTTTATTTGCTATACGCTTTAATTCTTCAACAATAGTTAGAACTTCAGCCATTTCTAAATAATTCTCACGTTTACCTTTAACTTCTTTGCTTGTAGGCGCTTTTTTAGGCATTACAACATCATCTATGTATGATATATCAGTGATGTTATATTTCTTTTAATGTGAGCCACTTTATAAATTTTAGTAGTAATAGTTGACTGTTTAGATCCAGATATTAACTTAACCACTCATCACATGCAGCATGAAAAGTTAACGTTTTAAGGTTAGTAGATGTCTTGTCATTTAACTTTGCTATTATACGCTCATTTAAGCGTTTTTGAGCCTCTTTTTGTGACTGTTTACCAAGCACTACGCTAGTATGTCGCCATTTATTTGTGAGTGGATCTTTATACTTTTCATAATAGCGATATTGTACTTCGCCATGCTTATTAGTAAATTTTTCATGTCACATGTGAGTATATCTCCTAGAATAGAAAGGGTAGACGTGCTACCCTAAATTTAATTATTTCGAATATTTTTGTTCATAATAATTTATAGCATCGAGTTTTTGTTGTGCATCATCACCTTCATATGTACCATTTAATATTTCATTTCTTGTTTGAATTTCACCTGAAGATAAACCACCAGTATTATTACGCCATTCTTGGTTTGGTAAATTCATATACGGGTTATTTGGATCATAATTTGAATTTGATGATTGTTGGCTATTATTAGGAACTGTTACATCATCTGCCATACCAGGACGGCCAGATTTTTTAGTTTCATATTCTGCATGTGCTTGTTGTTCCTCAGTCCAATCACTGTTGTAGTTAGCATTTGGATCATTTCTTAATTCATTTGCACGATTTATTTCCCAATTTGAACGTTGCGTATCAGATTGTTGTGTTTGCTCTTGAGATTGAGCTTCTTCACTTGAGTTGTTGTTTTTATTTTCTTGTGTGTCAGTATCTGGTTTTGAAGTTTTCTTTTCTTCTTTAGTCTTATTATCCTCTTTAGATTTGTTTTCTTTTTTATCATTAGTTTTCTTTTCAGTAGTACTTTCCGACTTTTTATTTTCATCTTCTTTAGTATCGTCTTGACTACAAGCACTTAAAACAAGTGTAGCTGCAAATAAAGTTCCTAGTAATTTTTTCATATATATTCTCCTAAAATTTATTGTCCTTTATATTCATTTTTCTATGGTGTAATAAATATTGTTCGATAGAACTACCACCTTAATTATTAGATGAAAATTTGTTGAATATCTAATACTACATGTGAGTGAGCTTCCTAAAATAAATAGGGTAGATAAACTACTCTGAAATTATTAAGTTATTTCAAACCTTCTTGTTCTAGTTCGTTAGCATGTCGTTCCATAGCAGCTTGTTCTTCTTCAGGAGTAAATTCTTCTACATCTTCATTATTGATGTTTTTATCTTCTTCATAGCGTTGTTTTGCATAGGCTTCCATTTCATCGGCAGCCCCAATATCACCATTAGGAATACCAGTATAACCATTCTCTTTCGCTACTCTAGCATTAGCTTCCATTTGCTCTTGATTTAAAAGGCCGCTGCTTTGTTGGTTATTATTTGCTTGTTGTTCTTGAGTTTGCTGAGATTGTGGATCTTGATTAGTCTGAGTTTGTTGAGTAGGTTGTTCATTGCTAGATGATTTATCTTGGGGATTTTCTTTCTCATTTGCATTCTTATCGTCTTTTTTAGACTTGTTCTCAGATTTCTTTTTATCGTTATCTTTTTTATTATCTTTACTTTTATCCTTATTAGGATCATTTGACTTCATACCAGATTTGGTATCTTCATCTTTCTTAGAAGCGTCATTATGAGTGCTGCATGCTCCTAAAATTAATGTGCTTGTTAGTAATACGCCGAATAGTTTTTTTATATGTATAACTCCTTTTCTATTTATAAAATATTTAATTATCCTTGTTTTTTGCATCAATAACTTGACTTAAAATATCTAAGTCATCTATTAAACCATTCTCAATATACTTTTTTAAATTAGAATTTTCTAAAACAGTGTTCTTTAACATGTTACTTTCCTTATTGACATATAGACATGTAATCAAAAAATTAATTATATTTATTTCTATAGTTTTATCTATCTCATCATTTTTATTCAATTTTGATAATTGTATACCGTATTTGATTAAATCATTTATTACATCTGCAATAAAATAATTCTTAGATTGGTATCTATATAATTTGTTTTGTAAATCTATATAGTTAGCTGAAAAAAATTGTTAAGTTTATCAACAGAAGTTATTTTCTCGTTATACGCATATTTTTTGTAGATTAAATTTGTGTCACTCACTTTTTTTATATCTTCTTTATTAGGCAGTTGTTTCCCATTTTCCCAATTAGAAACTACACCAGACTTTACAGGGTTTTCGTTATCTATTTTTTCTCCAAAAAGCTTCCATAGTTAAACCTAAACTATTACGTATATTTTTAATTCTATTGCTAATTTCGATTTTATCCAACGCATCACCTCAATTTTAATTATATAACAAATTGTTATGTTTTAAATTGGCTAAATAGAAATACTATGTTTTACGGTGTTTATCGTAGGTAATGAAGATGAATAAAATAGTTGGTTATCGAAATATGTTAGGTATGACGCAAGAAAAAAATGGCAAAACAATTTGATATTTCAGTTCAAGCGTAACAAATGAAAGAGAAACAGAAATAAATTTTAATAAAGAAGAGATGATTGTCTTTAGAAATTTATTAAGAAAAGATTTGATTCCTAATATAACTATTGATGAAATAATTTTAAATGCTTACTATGTTCTGCTATGAATAAGGAAGAAGGGATACAAAATGTCACATACTAAATTATAGGATCTATCAAAAATGAAGATGTTGAAAGTATGAATATTGTAGATGTAGGACAGCAGGCGTTTTTTAATGAGTTAGATCAATATATATACGCCACATGCATCAGTAGGGAACATCTGTTATTTATTATGTTATGTGAAGGACAATCACTAAAACGAATAGCAGATATATTAATGATTACGAAAAGCAGAGTGTATCAACTATACTCAGATTTATTAGACAAATTAGAAAATAAGGAGGGATAATATGAGTGAATTAAGCGCTAGACAAGAAAAGTTTGCACTTGAATACCTTAATTAAATGTCATTCAAAGCGCAATAAAGGCTAGATATAGCCCACATACAGCACATGTACAGGGTAGTAGATTGCTAAGAAATGAGAAAGTCGCTAGATTTATCAATGAACAACGTAAAAAATGGTAGATGAGAGCGTGCTAACCGCTAATGAATTACTTCATATACTTACTAATGTAGCAATCGGTGATGAAACTGAAATACGTGAGGTCGTTGTGAAACGTGGTGAGTTTCAACGCAACCCTGATACTGACAGAATCAATTTAGTTTATGATTAAGAGGTTATATAAATGAAATTAAATAAAATGAAGCTTCAAGAAGAAAATTATTCTAAGGCATTAGCCATTTGGGAGCGTTCAGTTGTCGCGACACACCACTTTTTAAAAGAGAAGGATAGAATCGCACTTAAAAAGGAAATACCAACCTATTTTCCATATGTTGAAGCATATTTATGGTTCGACGGGAACGACATCATTGGCTTTTCCGGGACTCATGATTCAAATTTAGAAATGTTATTTTTAGATCCTAAGTATTTTAAACAGGGGTATGGCACGGCAATACTTCAAAGTTTAATTCGAGACCATAATGTTAGGTATGTGGATGTAAACAAAGATAACCCCGGTGCCTTGGCATTTTATCGCAAGAATGGATTCATAAAATATGATGAATCTGCAAAGGATGGACAAGGTAGGGATTATCCAATCGTGCATCTTAAATTGTAAATGGTTTTACTTCTTCCATGCCATCAATAATTCAGTATGGTTTGTTTTATCAATATTGGCGTCGATTTTTATGAAACCTAAATCCGTATAAAAATGAACGGCGCGATGGTTTTCTTCAAATACTTTTAAAGATAAATAATCATATTCAGATTGTAAATGCTTAATGAGTGCATGCCCAATCCCTTGGTCTCGAAATTCTTCTTTTACAAACAAGCCGGCCATGTAAGTGTCATTAAGCCCGCAAAATGCGACAATGTCCTTACCATTTTTATAAACGTAAACCTCAGCATCCTTAAGAGCATCAAGTACAGTAGTATAGTTGTCTATCCAATAAAAACTATCAATAAAGGTATGTGTATCTAAATTTGCATTAAGCCAAATATTGCCTAATACTTTTATTGTTTTGCGATTTTTCTTTTTTAAATGTTCAATCATAGTAGACACCAACTTTAAATGTTTAATAGGTTATATCAAAGTGATAAAGGTATTAATACTATAGTCTGGGACGACGAATTCAAAAGAATTCTGCCCCACTCCCCCTTGTCTAAAGATACGAATTCGAATCGTTAGTCAATGAAGATAATCCGATTAGGTATTAATCAAAAAATATCTGATGATGTACATCTCTAGTATTTGATTCACTATTACCCTAAATTTACGTGTATTGTTCTAAAATGAACATATTCATAAGAAAAATTCACTAAATATTAATTAAATCGATAATTATAAGAGGTTTTTTAAAATATTTTTAAGCGGTTTCACAAAATTGTTACATGCATGACCGTTAAAATATGTTACTTTATACTTAAACAAAATAAATTCATTTTATCCACTGACGTTCAATCTTTATCCATATAGAGATTGAACGTTTTGTTTATTAACGCAAAAAAAGAGTGAAATCATTCGATTTCACTCTTTTTTATATGGAATGTTTATGTGCGTTATGCGAGACTTATTTTTTAGTTAAGTCGATGATGAATTTAACAAGTTCAATAATACCAGAAATGATTCCCATTTTGAGTACCTCCTTATTAAATGTTAAATAAAGTATAACGTGACTTTGAATATCTGTGGGCGATAGTTCCTAACTCAATGAAAGCGTTTCGTATTCGTTAGATTTCAGACAATTAGTAACGATAAATCATGCCTATCTGAATGATTAAAGGTCGATAATAATATTGGATAAACGAAATACCCTTCGAATACGTTAATAGATTGACTTTTTAGCAATAATTTTTTATATTGTATGTATTGTGCTGAATTTTTACATAGGTCTTTATCAAGCAGTTGTGCAAGGATACGCAGTATTCATTGTTCAATTGAAGGATGAGACATATGGTTGATGATACATATAAGGTAGCTTGAAAGAGCATTTATACATATTAAGTAAATGAGTTCTCATAGAAACCTACAATAGTTAGTAAATATCTGATATCTAAGGATAAAACTAGACTATTGTAGGTTTTTTCTTATATTGTTAATAGTATAAGGGAACTTTTTAATGAAATAGATTGAAGACATGGAGGAGCAGCAATGTTAAGTTCAGGTTTTTTACTAACATTATTTTTCGTAACGCTTGTCATTGCAGTGTTAAGTGGCTTGATTTTTTTAGTGCCATCGGTTCCTGTAAAATACATACGTTTACATTTAACTTTACTTCTATTACCTGTCATTGTAGGAGTAATTGGCTTAATCACTATTAATGGCAGAGATATCGTAGGCATCTTTGCGCTAGACAAATTAGCTTGGTTAGTAGGTGCCTTTGTACTCGCTTTAGGGTTTATAATTCAAAAATTCTCTACACGTTACTTATTAGGTGATCGTAATTATCGTAAATACTTTCCGTTATACACATTTACAACGGTATTTGCGTCTGTAGGTTGGCTAAGTAATGATTTACGTTTAATGGTTATTTGTTGGGGATTGACATTATTTTGTTTAACGCAACTGATTCGACTCAATCGTTCATGGAAAGTACCAGCTGAAGCAGCAAAGGTTTCTGCACGATCATTTATCATTGGTTGGATAGCATTACTTTTAGCTGTCGTTGTATTTTATATTGGTACAGGCGATTGGGTTATCGACCCATCACAAGATTATGATGTTGCAATGAGTTATGGACTGAAATTAATTGTAGATTTATTACTCGTTATTGCAGTTATTATTCCAGCAGCACAGTATCCATTCCAAAGCTGGTTAATTGAATCTGTTGTAGCACCCACACCTGTTTCTGCAATTATGCATGCTGGTATTGTAAATGCAGGTGGCATCATTTTAACGCGTTTTTCACCTGTGTTTGATAATAGTATTGCCTTAACGTTATTACTTGTTATTTCAAGTATTTCTGTACTTATCGGTTCAGGAATTAGCTTGGTGCATGTTGATTATAAAAGACAGCTTGTAGGTTCAACAATGAGCCAAATGGGCTTTATGCTTGTACAATGTGCGTTAGGTGTTTATTCTGCTGCGATTATTCACTTGATTTTACATGGTGTCTTCAAAGCAACGCTATTCTTACAATCAGGATCAATTGTTAAACGTTTTAATATTCCAACACCACCTAATGTTAAACGTTCTTATGCTTGGACAGTGTTAGGGAGAACATTAGCAATTGTTATTGCAGTTATTTTCTTTTTAACAAGTTCGCATACACCTTATACATTAATTAGTGCATTTATTTTAGCATGGTCGTTATCTGTATCGTGGAATCAAATGGTTGCGCTAAATAGAGGAATGATGGGTAGGATGATTGGCATCGCAATGCTCATCATTGTAGCGCTTGTTTATGTTGTGACGCATGACGTATTTGTCAATATTTTAAGTAGTGTATATATGGTTGCGCCACACCCACCATTCATTAGCGTGATCATTTGTATTGCCATTCTAGTATTAGGTAGTATCTTTAGCATTTGGGTAGCACGTCGTCGTTCGTCAACAGCTTTTGCTAAAGTATATTTATGGCTTGTGAAAATTGGGGAAGCAAAATTTAAATCGGTTGAAAGTCATCCGAACTATTTAAAAAAATATTTATAAGAGGTGGAATCAAACATGACTATAACTAAATTTAACATAGAGGACACAGTCAAAGCGGCACGTCGTGTGATTACACCACTATCTCCGATCTCTATCTTTGCTGCACGTAATCCATGGGAGGAAATGGAACATGAAACGTTTGATCAAGTTGCTCAATGGTTTAAACATGTTCGCGATATAGATTTGTACCCAAGTCATGCATCGGTGATGACTGCTTTGGAAAATGGCGAGATAGATCAAACACTCGTAGAAGCAGACGTTCAACAAGCTATTAAAGCTTACGATACATCAGTGCCAAAATCACATATTGATACTTATTGTAAGAACGCAATGCGCATTAAGGATGTGCCTACAAACCTAATTACTAAAGAAGCCTACTTAAAGATTGAAGTATCTAAGCTTAAACGTGTATTTGAAGATGAACCTTTTAAATACGCACGTTCAAAAAGTGCGAATGCGTTTAATGCTAAAGGTGAATCTTTAATGGATGAACTGAATACACATATTATTAAGTGGTCTAAATTATATTTGGATAACTTCCAATCAAGTTGGACAATGCCGAAAAGAGAAGAAGGATTTTATATCTCTTGGTTGCATCTCGCACAGCATGATCCCATGTTGAGTAAGACGCAACGTAAAATGGTTAAAACATTACCTCAAGATTATAGAGAAGCTTTAATTATGGCATTGAACCACTTAGATATAGCGGAAGATGAACGAGAGTCCTATCTAACAGGACATTTCTTATCATTACCAGGTTGGGCTGGAATGATGTATTATCGTGCCGAACAACATGAGCATGAAGCGGACTTATTAACACAGTATCTTGCTATACGATTAACGATGGAATGTATTTTATTAGATACTGAAAAAATGAGTCGCCCGGCAGTCTTAAATGTGGAAAGACGAATTAAAGAATTGGTAAGTAAATGGTTATATTATGGAGAAATGTCTATTGATGATTGGGCATCGATGTCCATTGAAGATCAGTTAGAACATTTAAGATTTGCACATGATTTTAACCCGCTTTATTTCAAAAAATTATGGCTTGAAGCATGGGAAGAAACGCATGAACGTGAGTTAGTGGAAGCGATATATGATAAATCTGTTAAACCAGTTAAACAAGAAACACAAGTTCAATTAGCCTTTTGTATTGATGTGCGTTCTGAACCATTCCGTCGTCATTTAGAAAGTGAAGGACCATTTGAAACAATCGGCATTGCAGGTTTCTTTGGACTTCCAATTAGAAAAGAAGTGCTAGATGAACAATTTACACATAATTCATTGCCTGTTATGGTACCGCCGGCTTATGCCATTAAAGAGTACGCGGATCGTCATGCTCTAAATACGTATAATCAACAGCAACATTCGGTTACATCTATGTTCTATACATTTAAATTGATGAAACATAATGTTTTACCAAGTTTACTATTACCAGAATTAAGTGGACCATTTTTAAGTTTGAATACGATTGCGAGTACATTGATGCCGAAGAAGACAGGGCATTTTGTTCGTAATTTTACCAAGAATTGGTTGAAGAAACCCGAAGCTAAACTAACAATAGACCGTGAACATGAAGTTTATAGTGATTTACCAATCGGTTTCACAGAAGAAGAACAAGTTGCTTTTACAAGACAAGCATTAGAATTGATGGATTTAACGACGAACTTTGCCCCTTTAATTGTATTAGGGGGTCATGGAAGTGTGTCTAATAATAATCCGTACCATGCCTCGCTAGAATGTGGTGCTTGTGGCGGTGCATCAAGTGGCTTTAATGCTAAATTATTAGCAATGATGTGCAACTTGCCTCACGTTCGTAAAGCTTTAAAAAGTGAAGGTATAGTGATTCCAGATTCAACAGTCTTTGTGGCTGCAGAGCACAAGACGTCTATCGATGACTTAGAATATATTTATATGCCTGAATTAACGACAGAAGCACAACATGCATTGGATATGTTAAATGAAGCTATGCCGCGTGTAAGTTATAAGGCAAATTCTGAACGTCTAGCTAACCTTCCTGGCTTAGATCAAGAACATTTAAAAGACCCAGTGGCAGAAGCACATCGCTTTGCGAATGACTGGAGTGAGATTCGTCCAGAATGGGGCTTAGCACGTAATGCGGAATTTATTATTGGACAACGTAGTATTACTGCTGGTACTGATTTAGAAGGGCGTGCTTTCTTACATAATTATGATTGGAAGAAAGATGCTGATGGACAATTATTAAACACAATTATTTCAGGACCAGCGCTAGTAGCCCAATGGATTAATTTACAATATTACGCATCGACGGTTGCGCCGCATTTTTACGGAAGCGGAAATAAAACGACGCAATCTGTTACGTCTGGTGTCGGTGTCATGCAAGGGAATTCAAGTGATTTACTTGCCGGGTTACCTTGGCAATCAGTTATGGCAGCGGATAACAAGATTTATCATTCTCCAATTCGATTATTGGTCGTTATTCAAGCGCCAGATCAATATATTAAAGACTTACTTGAGAATAATGTTAAGTTCAAGCAGAAAGTGGATAATCACTGGGTACGTTTGGCTAGTATTGATGAGAACGATAGCTGGAAAGACTGGTAGGGAGTTCGGTTTTTCCGAAAAAAATGATAAAATAAGGTTAATCAATCAATAGGAGATAAAAGATTAATCATGGCTAAATCTAAAGGTGCTTATGAGGCAGAAATTAGTAAAGCAATTACGCAATGGGAAAAGGACTTTCTCGGACGTGGCTCACTCTCAGTAAAAACGGATATATTACGCGATATGATTATCGTCAATTTGCAAGGCGTATTAACACCAGCCGAGTATAGAGTATGTAAAACGCAAGAAGGTTTACTTAACATTAAACTTACGCGTTCAGAACTTGTGGAATCCGGTCAAGACGATTTGATGCAATTAATCTTAGATATTACTGGGGTTAGTGTAAGTAGTTTCCATAGTGATTTAAGTACGATTACAGGTGAACGTGTGATTGTATTTAAACTAGATACTAATTTGGAAAAGCAACTTTAATATTCAACAACAAGCATTGTAATATAAATTTAGAAAAGTACCCTATCTAGTCAGCAATAGAAACTGACCTTCAGGGTACTTTTCATTTATATGAAGGTTAATGGATGCATGATTCATTTATATTTTATAATTTCTAATTAAGAGATTATTTTAGTGGTTTAGTGTACAATTTACACAAAGGTAATCTAGGAGTTGAAAGTGATGCGCGTAAATGAATTTAAGCAACCAATTGGAGAAGCATTAGATGATTTTGTGACACCGCCTTTTCCTAATAAACAATTATTAGAAGGGCATTATGGTAGTTTAGCAAAGTTAAATAGTCATCACACAGATGATTTGTATGACGTGCTATGTGATGTTGAATCAAGACACATTTGGACGTACCTTTATGAAGGCCCTTTTGATTCTAAAACGGAATTTGAACAATACATTAATCAACTGATTGATAGTGAAGATAAATATTTCTTTACGATTATAGATAAGGTGCAGTACAAACCTCTAGGTATTGTGGCATTAATGCGCATAAACCCAGAACAAGGATCGATAGAAGTGGGCAATATCATTTATTCTAATCAATTACAGCAAACACGTGTAGCTACAGAAGTTCAATATTTGTTAGCAAAATATGTATTTGAACAACTAGGTTACAGACGATATGAATGGAAATGTGATAATTTAAATGCGCCTTCTAAGCATGCTGCACAACGATTTGGCTTTACATACGAGGGATTATTTAGACATTCTAATATTTGTAAAGGTCGTAATCGTGATACGGCTTGGTTCTCAATGTTAGATAGCGAGTGGCCAGATGTGAAATTAAGATTCGAACATTGGCTTGCACCGTCTAATTTCAATAAGGATGGACAACAAATTAAACATTTAAATGACTTTTAATGAAGTGAATTAAATTGCTGTGAATTACAGAAAACAATGAAATTAGGGACTGATGAACGTATGATGAAACAAAAAAGAGAAATATCACCTATGACGACGGTACCTATGTTCATGATTGGATTAATTATTTTTATTATTGTAGCAATAAATGTCAGTCGTGATACATTAATGGTTCAATATATCGATAAAGGATCATTACATTGGCTAACCGATTATTTTGGTGAACCAGAACGCAGATTTGGTGACGGCCTTTGGCATAATTTTATGACGTTTTGTGCTGAAATAGGAGAAGTAAAATCTGTTATCTATATCACGTTATTTTTAGCTATCATTTTATTATTTAAACATTTTAAACTAGCTATTTGGATGCTTTTAACGGTATCCAGTGGTACGTTATTAAATTATTTGATTAAACAGCTAATTGAAAGACCACGTCCATATAATCATTTGATGCGAGATCATGGTTATTCATTTCCAAGTGGCCATTCTAATGCGAGTACGCTACTTGCGTTAATGTTACTCATTATCTTAATTCCACTAATCAAGTTTAAAGCTATCAAGATCATAATCAGTATTATAACCATTATCGTATGGATAGGTGTATTGTGTTGCCGACTATATTTTCATGCGCATTATATAACGGATGTAGTTGGAGGTGTGACATTAGCTGTGGTGTGGATAGCATTGTTTTTAATGATATTACCACTGTTTAACCTTAATCTTCGTCATAAATCTAATAATAATGAATAGGACAACATCTTTTTAACAAAGGGGAGATGGCAATGCCAAAAGATAAAGCATGTACTTTAGTTCTTGGTGGAGGCGGTATTACAGGGATTGCATGGGAATCAGGCGTCTTAGCTGGAATGATTGAAAGTGGTGTGAGTTTAGATTTAGCAGATAGAATCATTGGCACATCAGCAGGATCATTTGTAGGGGCAGTACTGGCGAATGGTGATGATATGCGCACATATTACTATGAATTAAATGAGCGCAGAGATGATAGTGATCGGGCGACGGTTTCTTCAGATATTTATCGTTTATGGCAGAATGCCTTTATTGTAGGTCGTGATGATGCTGTAAAAGTAGGGCAAATGATGGGAGACATTATATATACGAGACCCTCTCGTGTCGATTTATCTAAACGTAAACAAGCCATACGACAGCGTTTAGGAGATGTAGAGTGGCACGATAATTTAGAGATTACCGCTATGAATGCTAAAACAGGTGAAGTTACTACATTTCATTCACATAGCGATGTGACACTTGAAGAAGCTGTGACAGCAAGTGGCGCAGTACCGGGTATTTGGCCGCATATACGTTTGAACCATCGTGACTGGATTGATGGGGGCATGGTTTCTCCTACGAACGCAATGTTAGCAGAAGGTGCTGATAGTATCATTATATTGGCACCATTAGCGGATGGCTTAGGTATGATACCGGGGGCATTTGATGATGCTAAACGATTGCGTGAACATAGCCATGTTCTAGTGATAAGTCCAGATAGTAAGAGTAGAGCAGAAATTGGAGATAACATTTATAATCCTAATAACATCTTAAAAATAGGAAATGCGGGTTATGAGCAAGGCAAATCCCTCGCACAACGCGTTCATATGGAATTTAGCGAGTGGGTTGAATGATTTTTCACATTTAAGACTACGCGCAATGTCATTATGTGTTTATTTTTAAAATAAGGAGAGATTAAGAATGAAAGTAAAATCACCACGTCCTATTCATTTGCAAGGGACACGCGAAGAAGCAGTATTATTGCTGCATTCATTTACTGGTACAATTCGTGATATTAAACCATTAGCACAGACACTTAATAATGAAGGTTACACATGTTACGCACCTAATTATAAAGGGCACGGGTTACCACTCGACCAGTTTACACAATATACTGTTCATGATTGGTGGAATGATGTCCTTGATGGTTATCAATTCCTAAGAGATGCAGGATATGACACAATTTATGCAACTGGCGTATCTTTAGGCGGTCTATTCACTTTAAAATTAGCTGAAACGGTAGATGTTGCCAAAATTGCAGTCATGTCCGCACCAAGTGAAAAGGAAGAAGCAGGTATTGTATGGCGTATGGAACGTTACGGACAACGCATGAATGAGTTGATGAATGTAGATGGTGATGCCGCACAGGCGCAGCTAAATTATATAGAAGACTATCGCCCTAGCGTTCGTGTATTTAAAGATTTTATTTCAAATATTACTGCTCATTTAGGCGATATTACAACACCGGCAAGCATTCTTTATGGAGAAAAGGATGAACAATCTTATCAAGATAGCGCACATTATATTTATGAACATATTAATAGTGCAGATAAAGATTTAACACCTCACCCTTTATGTAAACATCTTATGACACATGGTGAGGGTAGTGATAAAGTAGAATCACAAATTGCAGAATTTTTTATGACTAACTAAATGGAGTGTAAAGAATGAAACGTACATTTTTATTAACATACATAACGACGTCTGGTAAAAATTATACTGAATTTAAAACATTTCAAAATGGCCCTGATCATGATACATGCGTACAACGTCTTATTGATGAATTTGATGAACTGGCTTATTTATTTTTAAAAACGGGCCAACAATCGCATTATATTAACATTGATCATATTGAAAGTTTAAGCATTCAAGAAGTCGTGGACGGACAAGAAGTGATGTACGATTTTGAAGATTAATCTATTCATTAACCGCATAATATAAGTAGTATATATTTTGAAATACTGGATAATCATTGTCTGGATACAAACTATTTTATTGATGAAGAAAATAAGAAATAAATTCATTGCCGGTCCCCAGCATGCTTATTTTGTAGCGAATTTTTGATGAAGTTCTATTTGTTGGGGGCCCGACCCCAACTTGCTTAGCTTGTAAAATCACTTTCGTGATTTTTTGTGTTGGGGTCGGGCCCACCTCTGCAGGGTGACTAGAACTGAGAAAAGCTTGATTAAAGCGCCTTCTCGGTTCAGTCAGCTACTGCGAATTTGCTAAATAGCATTATTATATTATTTATGTCACAGACTGTTTTTTCTTTCATGAACAAACGCATTGATGTATATTGTGGTCTTTATCAATTATTTTGATACCATTAGGGACGATGAATAACATAACGTCCTGAATATGTTGATAAAGTACAAACACTGAACCGCTTTGAATGTTAAATGGGGGGTGTAAACCTGAATCCCTCATCCTCAAATACAATATAACCACCTATAACTTCTATACCTTTCCAATAATTAGCGCTAATTTTTCGTGAAGCAATGTCGTTATACTCCTTCGTTCATCATTAGGATTAGTTAAATTTTACTATAAATTTAAAAAAATAAAAAAACTATGTATATTGCACTTATAAGCAAGACATGTTACAGTATTACTTAAGTGCATAAACGCTTTAACGCGTTAAAGGGAGTGAAACGATTGAGCAAAGAATCACAATGGAAGACATCAACTGGATTTATTTTAGCGAGTGCGGGATCGGCGATTGGCTTGGGCGCAATGTGGAAATTTCCGTACATGGCAGGCATCTATGGTGGTGGTGCTTTTCTACTGCTATTCTTAATATTTACTATATTTGTAGGATTACCACTATTAATTATGGAATTTACAGTAGGTAAGATGGGGAGAACTTACACTACTCAAATATATAGCAAGTTAACTGGTAAGAAGTGGCTAAATATTATTGGGTGGAATGGTAATTTAGCAGTATTCATATTATTTGGTTTTTATAGTGTTATAGGTGGATGGATCATTATTTATATCGGTAACGTGATATTACAAATGTTATCTATCGAGAAGACATCTTTAACTAGCATTAATTTTGAAGCAATTATTAGTAATCCATGGTTAACCGTTTTGGGCCAAGGGATTTTTATCTTTTTAACGATGATTATCGTAATGTTAGGCGTTGAAAAAGGATTAGAAAAAGCATCAAAAGTGATGATGCCGTTGTTATTTATTTTTCTAATTATAGTTGTGGTGAAAGCTTTAACTTTAGACGGTGCGGTAGACGGTGTTCGCTATATTTTACAACCACGTTTAGAAGATATTTCTATGGAAGGTATTTTA
The DNA here is from genome assembly GCF_016892225.1 of Staphylococcus sp. GDY8P47P. Taxonomy (NCBI): domain Bacteria; kingdom Bacillati; phylum Bacillota; class Bacilli; order Caryophanales; family Staphylococcaceae; genus Staphylococcus; species Staphylococcus sp. GDY8P47P. The sequence goes on from NZ_JAFENV010000020.1 coordinate 32,820, forward strand.
TTTGCGTTAGGGCAATCATTCTTTACATTATCGTTGGGAACAACGGGAATGATTACTTACGCTAGTTACGCGCCTAAGGAAATGACTATTAAGTCATCAGCAATTTCAATTGTGATTATGAATATTTTAGTATCCGTACTAGCTGGCTTAGCTATATTCCCAGCTTTGAAGACATTTGGCTACGAACCTCAAGAAGGTCCAGGCTTATTATTTAAAGTATTACCTTTAGTGTTTAATCAAATGGGCTTTGGTGTTACGTTTTACTTCCTATTCTTAATCTTATTCTTATTTGCAGCATTAACATCATCTATTTCATTATTAGAATTAAACGTATCAAACTTTACTAAAAATGATAATTCTAAACGTAAATCTGTAGCGTTTATCGCAAGTATACTGATATTAATGATTAGTATTCCAGCGACTTTATCGTTTAGTAGTTTAAGCGATATTAAGTTTGGCGCAGGAACAATTTTTGATAATATGGATTTTGTCGTATCAAATATTTTAATGCCTTTAGGTGCGCTTGGAACAACGCTAGTAGTGGGTCAATTGTTGGATAAAGATGCCTTAAAAGAAAGTTTCGGCCGCGACAAGTTCAAATTCTTTGCATCTTGGTATTTTTTAATTAAATTTGTCATGCCAGTCGTTATCATACTTGTGTTTATCGTGCAGTTATTCTAAGAAATATATTAAAAAAAACAGGGGGGTGGGACAGAATTCTTTTAAATTCGTCGTCCCACTCCCCTGTTTTTTTTACTTGAAATGAGCATTGATAAAGTCGCGCTCAATTTCTAATAACGTTATATAATCGTTAGACATTATTTCTTTACCAATCTCAATATTTTTAGAAATAATAAAGTCAGCAAGTTCACGATTATCTTCCTCAGAATCAAAGAATGTGAGTGCCCGTTTTATTGTATCCTTTTCGGAAAAGAGGATTAACGTCCGTCCGTAGGTTAAGTCCTCTTTACTTCTTTGATACGAAGCTTCTAAAAACGCAAATATTTTTGCGCCATCATTGTATTCAAAAGCTGTATTGATATCACTTTGAACTTTATCAGCAATATTTGACAATCGTGATTGTTCTGCTGGTGCTTCAGGCCTATAGTGATCTCTTACATATTCTTTCCATTTCGTTAATTCAGTATCAATATGTTGTTTTAATTCTGAGTTATTATTTTTTGTATTGAATGTATCAACGCGTTGTTGTAAGTCGCTTAAATCCATTAAATCGTCACGATGAAGTTGACTCTGTTCAAATGCTTTATAGTGATCATTTTCATGAGTAGCCATGAATCATTCCCCCCCTTTGAAATACTTAAATGATTATTCCTTTAACGGTTCTATTTGAAACATATGTTTTAGAACGTTAAAGAGATGATTGATAAGTTAGGAAGTGTATAGGTGTAACTACTCAAGGTTACATATTTTCAAAATGAACGTCTTGTTTACGTAATTCTTTCATGACTTTCTCAGAAATTGCAGAATTATTAATTGAAACATTTTTAAAAATGCAATCTTTAATTTTTACGCTATCTAGTTGGCATAAATCTAATGCTACATTTTCAAAGACTACTTTCTTTAAAACAACATCCTTGAAAGTAACGTTACGTAGGCTACAGTCTTTGAAGGTCGTATGTTCTATCGTTAATGCGTTGAATTGACTATTATCGAAAGTAGTTACACTGTAATTCACTTTACGCATTAGTGTCTTAAAGAAATTAATATTCACAAAAATACTACTGCTAAAATCACAATTAATTAACTTAGTATTAACTACGGAATGAACATTTTTAAATATACCTTCTGAGAAGTCGCAATTTTTAAAATAACTTTTATTGACTTCTAAATCGTCATACATCGCGTTTCTGAAGGTACTATGAGTATATTTTTTACTTTTAAACTGTTCATTAGTGAACACAGATAAAGATAAATCGGCTTTTGATGTCATTATGATTCTCCTTTAAGTATGATTCATATAAATCATCAGTTATTGCTTTTGCATCGTTATTATCGTAACACGAGTATTAAGTTGAACGATAGTTATTGAGATACGAGTACATGTATGATTACATAGGAAATTTTAAAATTTGTAGTTTTGCATAAATCTTAAGATTATCGTATAATTCATAGTGATTGAGTAAGAATTTATAAAACAGTATTGGGAATCATGAATATTTTAAACAGAAGGTAGGTTGAGTCAAAGCGAATAAAGCGCTTTAGATGATTAATATGATTGCATTTGACTTAATAGGACAAACACCATTAGTATTACTGGAAAGTTTCAGCGATGAAAATGTTCAGATATATGCAAAATTAGAGCAATTTAATCCGGGTGGCAGTGTGAAAGATCGACTAGGTAAATATCTTGTTGAAACAGCTATAAAAGAAGGTCGTGTGTCATCTGGCGATACAATTGTTGAAGCTACGGCAGGTAATACAGGAATAGGACTTGCAATTGCTGCTAATCGATATCATTTAAATTGTGTTATTTTTGCGCCGGAAGGTTTTTCTGAGGAGAAGATATCTATCATGCGTGCATTAGGCGCTGATATTAAACGTACACCGAAAGCCCAAGGAATGATTGGTGCGCAAACTGAAGCAAGACGTTATGCTCGAGATTTCGGAGCGGTATATATGAACCAATTTGAAACTGAGCACAATCCAGCTGCATACACCCATACATTAGGGAAACAATTGACAGATGTTTTACCAAACATTGACTACTTTGTTGCTGGTGTTGGTTCGGGAGGCACATTTACAGGTGTTGCACAGCATCTTAAACAATACAATGTAAAGAATGTGATTGTTGAACCTGAAGGCTCAATATTGAATGGTGGCGAAGCACATGCACACGATATTGAAGGTATTGGTTCAGAGAAATGGCCAATCTTTTTGGAACGTAGCTTAGTTGATCACATTATTACAGTGAGTGATAACGATGGCTTTGAGAATGTGAAACGTTTAGCGCAACAAGAAGGATTGTTAGTAGGTAGTTCATCAGGAGCTGCACTGCAAGGTGCTTTAGACATTAAAAATAAAATCGATAAAGGCGTTATTGTGACCATTTTTCCAGATGGAAGCGATCGTTATATGTCGAAGAAAATATTTGATTACAAAGGAGAATAATGATTATGAAGAAAAAAACACAAATGATTCACGGTGGACATACAACAGATGATTTTACAGGTGCAGTAACAACACCAATTTATCAAACAAGCACGTATTTACAAGATGACATTGGCGACTTGAGACAAGGGTATGAATACTCTCGTACCGCTAATCCAACACGTAGTGCTATTGAAAGTGTGATTGCTAATTTAGAAAATGGGAAACATGGTTTTGCTTTTGGTTCAGGCATGGCAGCCATTAGTGCGGTTATTATGTTATTAGATAAGGGCGACCACCTTATTTTAAATTCTGATGTATATGGTGGAACTTACCGTGCCTTAACTAAAGTGTTTACGCGTTATGGCATCGATGTTGATTTCGTAGATACAACACATATCGAAAATGTGAAGGACTATATTAAACCAGAAACTAAAATGTTATATGTTGAAACACCATCTAACCCATTACTACGTGTAACGGATATTAAACGTACTGCAGAAATTGCAAAAGAAAATAATTTAATTTCAGTAGTAGATAATACATTTATGACACCTTATTATCAAAATCCATTAGATTTCGGCATTGATATTGTATTACACTCAGCTACTAAATACATTGGTGGCCACAGTGATGTAGTAGCTGGCTTAGTTGCTACTGCAGATGACGAACTTGGTGAACGTTTAGCATTTATTTCAAATTCAACAGGTGGGGTGCTTGGACCACAAGACAGTTACCTATTAGTCCGTGGTATTAAAACATTAGGCTTACGCATGGAACAAATTAATCGTAACGTTGAAGCGATTGTTGAAATGTTACAAAATCATCCAGCCGTTCAACAAGTCTTCCATCCAAGTATTAAAGACCATTTAAATCATGATATTCATGCTTCTCAAGCTAGCGGTCACACTGGTGTCGTAGCGTTTGAAGTAAAAGATACAGAAGCAGCCAAACAACTTATTCGTGAAACACATTACTTCACATTAGCTGAAAGTTTAGGCGCAGTTGAAAGCTTAATTTCAGTGCCTGCTTTAATGACACATGCGTCTATCCCTGCCGATGTACGTGCTAAAGAAGGCATCACTGATGGACTCGTACGTTTATCAATCGGTATTGAAGATACTGAAGATTTAGTTGAAGATTTAAAACAAGCCATCGATACTTTGGAATAACTATTAAAAAAAATAAAAATCTTAAAATAAGATGTTGACCCTAAAATAACTACGTAACAATACGTGTTGTTTTAGGGTTTTTTTAAATTGTTAAAAAAGGCAGAAATAGGTGAGAAATGATGATATTAAAATAATTTTGTTCTATATTTAAATTCAGAAAATTTTAAAAATTTTTAAAATAATATTGACGCACAATTTACTTTTAAATATAATTCATTTATTCATATAGGCAATAGAAGTAATAAATGAGGGTGAAATCGATTGATTGAATTTCAAAATGTGAATAAAGTATTTCGCAAAAAGCATGAAAAAATTCATGCCTTAAAAGAAGTATCTTTCAAAATAGATAAAAACGATATATTTGGTGTTATTGGCTATAGTGGTGCTGGAAAAAGTACGCTCGTACGCTTGGTCAATCAGCTAGAAAAAGCAACAAATGGACAAGTGATTGTCAATGGTCATGAAATTAATACATATAGAAAAAAAGAACTCCGTAACATAAAAAAAGATATAGGAATGATATTTCAGCATTTTAATCTTTTAAACTCAAAAACAGTTTTTAAAAACGTAGCAATGCCACTTATTTTAAATCATAAAAGTAGTTCTGAAATAAAAGAAAAGGTAGAAGAAATGCTAGAATTTGTAGGATTAGCAGACAAGAAAAATCAATTTCCTGATCAATTATCTGGTGGACAGAAACAACGTGTCGCAATAGCTAGAGCACTTGTCACTAATCCTAAAATTTTATTATGTGATGAAGCAACAAGTGCGCTAGATCCTGCTACAACAAACTCTATTCTTCATTTATTGAAAAATGTAAATGAGACTTTCGGTATAACAATTATGATGATTACGCATGAAATGAGTGTAATACAAAAAATTTGTAATCGAGTGGCAGTTATGGAGCGCGGTGAAGTGATTGAATTGGGCACTGTCAAAGATGTGTTTAGTCACCCTCAAACTAAAACTGCTAAAAGCTTTGTTTCTACAGTTATAAATACAGAACCGTCACGTAAATTACTTGAATCATTTAAAAGAAAGGATTGTCATTATACGGATTACAAACTTTTTATTGATGAACATCAAATTAAATTTCCTATTATAAATGAACTCATTAGTCAATATAATTTCGATATTAATATTTTATTTTCATCAATGTCTGATATTCAAGAAGAAACAGTGTGCTATTTATGGTTGAGATTTAATCATGACAGCAATTTTAAGCGTGATAAATTAGAAAGCTACTTTAAGAATCATAGTATTCAGTTTGAGGAGGTGCATTAGATGTTTGGTTCAAGTATTGATGCATCTCAATTATTACAAGCATTATATGAAACATTGTATATGGTCACAGTTGCACTTATCATAGGTGCCTTAATTGGTATTCCATTAGGTGTTCTATTAGTTATAACTCGTAAAAATGGTATATGGCCTCAATCTATTGTAAATCACATACTTAATCCGATTATAAATATATTAAGATCGATACCATTTATTATTTTATTAATAGCTATTGTGCCTTTTACGAAATTATTAGTAGGAACGTCAATAGGGACAACAGCAGCTATAGTGCCTTTAACAGTGTACGTAGCGCCTTATATAGCTAGACTAGTTGAAAACTCACTACTAGAAGTAGATGCTGGCATTATTGAAGCGGCAAAAGCGATGGGAGCATCACCTATTCAAATTATTAGATATTTTTTAATACCGGAAGCGTTAGGCTCGCTTGTATTGGCAATAACGACAGCTATTATAGGGTTGATTGGTAGTACTGCTATGGCTGGTGCAGTTGGTGGAGGTGGAATTGGTGATTTAGCATTAGTGTACGGTTACCAAAGATTTGACACCTTAGTCATTATTATCACAGTTATTGTATTAATAATTATCGTACAGATTATTCAATCATTAGGTAACTTTATTTCTCGATTAATTCGTCGAAATTAGTTACTTGAAATATAATTTTATTAAGGAGACTTTGTGAATGAAAAAGATTATTGGGTTAATATTAGCGACGTTGATCGCCCTTGCAGCTTGTGGTGGAGGCGGAGACAATAAAAAAGTGACGCTAGGCGTAGCCTCAAACGATACAGCTGCATGGGAAAAAGTTAAAGAATTAGCGAAAAAAGAAAATATTGATATTGAAATTAAACACTTTTCAGACTATAACGTGCCAAACAAAGCTTTGAGTGATGGCGATATTGATATGAATGCATTTCAACATTTTGCTTTTTTAAATGAGTATAAAAAAGCACATAAAGATGCCAAAATTGAAGCAATTAGTACAACTGTCTTAGCACCCTTAGGCATTTATTCTAAAAAGGTGAAAAATATTAAAGATATAAAAGATGGTGCAGAAGTTACAATTCCTAATGATATATCAAATCAAGCACGTGCTCTAAAATTATTGGAATCAGCAGGTTTATTAAAGCTTAAAGACAACTTTGGTTTAAATGGAACTATTAAAGATATTCAATCCAACCCTAAAAACATAAAAATAAAAGCAGTAGACGCTCAACAAACTGCGCGTGCTTTAGATGATGTTGATTTTTCAGTAATTAATAATGGGGTAGCAACTAAAGCAGGATTAGATGCTAAGAATGATCCTATTTATTTAGAAAAAACGTCTTCTGATGCAGTTAAACCATATATTAATGTTGTAGCAGTAAATTCTAAAGATGTAGACAATGAAACTTTCAAGAAAATTATAGAACTTTATCATGGTAAAGAAGCACAAGAAGCATTGAAAAAAGATACAAAAAATGGAGAAAAAGCAGTTAATTTATCAAAAAAAGCTATCAAAGAAATTGAAGATAGTTTAACTAAATAATATTTGAAATGAGTCAGGTAAGGTATGAATACTTACGCGACTTTATTAATAAAAGATGAATACGTCATATTTTAGTCGATTTTATATCAAACACGTTACATTAATCGGTGAAAATGTGTTATACACTTATGAAAAGTAAATTATATTTCTAAGGATATTATTTGAAATTTTATAGTAGTGCACAAAAAATTCATAGACATGTAATCAAAATGAAATGGAATATCATGCTAAATTGTATTAATTTAGTATAAGTACACTACTTGAACGGATAAAAGAAAGAAGTATGTAATAAAGATTTAATACAGATAAGTGTCTAGTACAACTAGAAATAAGTGGTGAGTAACCCAATGAACAAGCATAAGATTAAGGAGGCGCTTTGTATGAATAAAAAAATTCTAGCAACAGCAGTATTAGGGACAGGAGCACTTAGTACACTATTTGCTCATCAAGCTGAAGCATCAACAACGCACACAGTTCGAAGTGGTGAATCTTTATGGTCTATTTCAAACCATTATGGTATCACTGTATCTAAATTAAAATCATTAAATGGCTTATCATCAAATCTTATTTTTCCAAACCAAGTATTAAAAGTATCAGGATCTTCTAATTATTCAAGTCGTTCAAATTACGGTAATTCAAGTAGTACATATACTGTGAGAGCAGGGGATAGTTTATCATCTATTGCTAGCCGATATGGTACAACATATCGTCATATTATGAATTTAAATGGATTAAATAGTTTTTTAATTTTCCCTGGTCAACAATTAAAAGTATCAGGTTCTGCTAGCTCTAATTCTCAATCAAGTTATAATTCAAATTCAGGTGCATCATCAAGCACTTATACAGTACGTTATGGTGACTCACTATCATCTATTGCTAGCCGATATGGTACAACATATCAACATATTATGAAATTAAATGGATTGAATAATTTCTTTATTTATCCTGGTCAAACATTAAGAGTGAGTGGTTCAGCTTCTTCAAACACGTATACAACACGTTCAACGCAATCAACTTACTATTCATCACCAGTATTTAACCATAGTAACTTATATGACTGGGGACAATGTACTTGGCATGTATTCAATCGTCGTGCTGCTATTGGAAAAGGAATCAGTACGTATTGGTGGAATGCAAATAATTGGGATAATGCGGCAGCTAGAGATGGATATCGCATTGATAGCAATCCAACAGTAGGTTCAATTGCACAATCAGATGCTGGTTATTACGGCCATGTGGCTTTTGTAGAGCGCGTAAATAGTAATGGTAGTATTTTAGTTTCAGAAATGAACTTTAGTGCTAGTCCAGGTGTTCTAACATATCGTACAATTCCTGCGTACCAAGTACGTAGTTATAAATTCATTCATTAGAAAGCTTGAAACAAAAATAATACTTTGGCTATGTAGCCAAAGTGCAGTAGCTGACTGAATTGAGAAGGCACTTAAATGAAGCGTTTCTCAACTCAAGTCATCCTTGCAGGGCTGGGAAGACGAATTCAATAAGAATTCTGACCCAGTCCTTTTATTTTATTGAAATTGATAATCTTCTTTAACTTTTCTGAAACTTGAAGCTAAGCGTGTAACATTAATAATGAATGAAACGAATGAAAATAACTTACGGAATTTGTAAGGAGATTTCATTGATACTACGAAATCTAAAAGTGTACCCACTGTACTTAGGCCTAAAGATAAATAAACTAGGTTTTTATTTTTTGCATCAAATTTAATACCGTTGTAACCATCAACGATAAAGCCTGCAGTACTTACTAAATTTGAAACGCGTGTTAATTTTGATTTCTTTGCCATGAATAATACCCTCCGAATATCAAAATGTCACTAAACGGACATTTAGTATATTAATATATGTTAACATCATACTAAATTAACATATATTTTTGAAGTACAAAACATTTAATAGAAAAGGTGTGCAGGTATGATCAAATGTGTTTGTTTAGTGGAAGAAACAGATGACCAAATCTTATTAGTACAAGTAAGAAATAGAGAAAAATATTATTTCCCGGGTGGTAAAATTGATGCGGGTGAAACGCTATTAGAAGCGATACAACGAGAAGTTAAAGAGGCATTACAATTGGCTTTCGAACAAAGTGACTTTACATATTTAGGTACAGTTGTTGGGGATGCTTACCCACAAAAGAATACGTTAACGGAACTAAATGGATTTAAAGTTCAACAGAAAATTGATTGGGATAGTGTGAAAATTGATAATGAAATTACAGATATTCGTTGGTTCGATAAATCTGATACAACCTTAATCGCACCAGCTGTTGTAAAATGGATTGAGACCTTTTCAGAGAGAAAGTAGGGAGAAAATGGAAATACGACCATATTCAATTCACGATCAACCACTATTAAATGGGTTTGAAATATTAGCAGAAGATAGAAAATTCACTCGAACGCCTAATGATAATATTGCATCGGCTAAAGGGGACAATGAGCGTCATCCGACACTTGTTATGTTAAATGATCAATGTGTGGGTTTCTTTACATTACATGAAGGTCAAGGGGTTAAACCGTATAGCGATCATCAAAATGCTATATTTTTCCGTTCATTTAGTGTAGATGCACGATATCGTGGTCAAGGTGTTGGAAAAGCTGTGATTCAACAACTACCAAGTTATATTAAAGCAACGTTTCCCTATATTAATGAAATAATATTGACTGTAAATACTGACAATGACAAAGCGATGGCGTTGTATAAACAAGCCAAATATTCAATAACTGGAGAGACGCGTTTAGAAGGTCGACCAGTTTATATTATGAATTTGAACATATAGCTCTTATAAATATGCGCATTAAAAAAGTGCCATTACAATCAATATGAAATAAATGAGGTAGGACAAGGCATTCATAAAGGCTTCTGTCCCAATCTCGATAACTTATTTCAAGATTGTATGGCACTTGTTGTTTTATCAATTTAATGATTGATGTTTTGCTCTGAAGTTTGTGAAACTTCTTGTGAAGGCTTTGCACTCAATTTAGGATGCTTTATTAATAATGCAGTAATCCATGCTGTGATAGGGATACTAATCGCTACAGCAATTCCACCGAGTAAGATAGAAATGAATTCTTGCGCAAATATCTTTGAGTTAATAATGTGTCCGAAAGAATAATGTAATTGGAAAAACCAAAAGAATAGTGTTAATTGCCCCCCAAAATAAGCTAAATATATTGTATTGGCAGAAGTTGCTAAAATTTCTCTCCCTACACGCATACCTGACTGGAACAATGCTTTGCGTGAAAGATTAGGATTGGTTTCATTGAGCTCATACATAGGTGAACTTATCGTTATCGTTAAGTCAATGACAGCTGCAATAACAGCTAAAATAACCGTAAATACTGAGAATTGAACCATATCGATACCGATATTCATTGAAAAAATATAGGTTTCATCTTGTTGTTCCGTAGTAAACCCTTGTAGATGGCCAATACTTATAGATAAATAAATGCCTAATATTAATAAAATCGTAGTTAATATTGTAGCAATAAAAGCAGCCTTGGTTTTAATATTGTAACTATTTAAAATAAACAAGTTACAAGCAGCAATGACGATACAAAATATTAATGAAACTAAATAAATAGGTGTTCCAAATAAAATGAACACAATACTGATTAGTAAGATCATAAAGTTTAGGAATAACGTTAAGTATGAAACTAATCCTTTTTTACCGCCGAAAATAAGCATTAAAATAAATAAAATGAGTGCTAGTAGGACGACTGCATTCATCTTGTCACACCCTTCCATTTCATCCACATAACCATCAGACTAATCGTAATTGGAATCGTGAGTACGATACCAATACCACCTGTTATAGCACGAGCGATTTCTAAAGACCAATTCATCGAAATCGTATATGTAAATGTGTTAGCATTTTTTAAATAAATTAGAAACATTGGCAAACTTCCTGATAAGTAGGAGAAAAGTAAAATATTTGTCATAGTGCCCATGATATCTTGTCCTATATTGCGACCTGCTAGCGCCCAACGCGATAAAGAAATGTTAGGCGTACGTTGTAAGATTTCATACATACCACTTGATATTGTAATGGCGACATCCATTACAGCGCCTAAAGATCCAATAAGCACGGATGCTAAGAATATATCTTTAGGTGGTAATGTTAGAAAACTCATTGTTTCATATTTAATGCCAGCTCCATTGGTTAATTGAATAATGATTTGAGTGATACCAATACATAAAAATGTACCTAATAACGTACCGATTGTTGTGATCCAAGTGCGCATATGCCAACCGGTTACGAGCAATAGCGTGACAATGGTAGACAGCACGATCGCCACACTCATTAGAATGAATAGGTGAGTAGATGGATGTTTATCATGGATTGCAATAGCTATTAAAATAGCACCAGTGTTAAAGATAAGTGACAGGATAGACTGTAAGCCTACATTACGTCCAACCAGTAATAGGGACATAATAAATATACCTACAATTGCTACAGTAAGACTATCGCGTTTTTTCTCTAAGATCGTTGCATCTTTCGGGCTGTTTTGAATGTGCATTAAGACCTTATTATTTTTACTAAAGTGCTCTGAATCTGCTTGCGATTTGACATAGGTATTATCTATCGTAGTAGATTCACCTTTATATTTACCATTTAATATTTCTATTGTTAAATGTTGTTTGTATTTGAAGTCGGTATTATGTTGTTCATCAACGACTTTGTGAGCGTTACTCATTTCTACATGTGTCACTTTACCGATAGGGGTGTTATAGAAACGTGCATTGAAAAACGTAAAAATAAAGGCGCCGATGATAAATAATCCGATAATTACAATAATGGTATTCATTATACGATGACTAAAATAGTTGCGATTTTGTGCATTCATTATATTTAACCCTCATTTATAACTCGAAATTCTACGCTTTAATAAGTCAGAGTGATTATACGCTCCTCAACTGTATTATTCAAATAGTAACTATTTGAATTATGACATATCACCTCATACTGTTAATGGTATGTCGACACTTTACTTAGAAGTTGATGTATTAAATTCGATAAATTGAGAATATCTACTTTTTTATTATCTTTTTTGAAAGCGACGCAAAAGGAGCGTTTTAATTCTGTATGCGCTAATGATATATCACATAATGCCTCCACCTCATTCTCCAATGATAAGTAATCAGGCAAGATGACATAGCCACGGTGATGCTTAAGTAAATAGTGTGCTAGGGATTTCGTTCCAATGATATGAATTGGTAACTTTAAAGTATGTTGTAAACGGCTTTCTATAGTTGTTGCTAAAGGTTTCAAAGTAAATAGTTGTGTTTCAGCTAGTTGAGTTAGTGGCGGATTTATAGATAAAGCAATCACATCATCTTTAGGCACATAAACATGGTATGTTTCTTCAAATAATGGTTTGAGTGATAAATTAGCATTCTTCTGAAGAGCCGTGTTTATTTCGACCAATCCAATATCAATTTTACCAGTATATAGCGCTTCAGAAATCTCAGATGATGACATCATATGAGGAACAATTATGCTATCATATTGGCGCTCAAACGCTTGAATGATGGCAGTAATCATTTGAGAAATATAGCTCTCTTCAAACCCAATATTAAGTATGCGCGCATTTTTGTGATTAGTTTGTTGAAATAACGCTACTGTTTCGTCTAATTGCTCCAAAATCTGAGTCGCCTGAGTGAGTAACGCTTTACCATGTGATGTTAAATGGATGTTTCGCCCTTGTCGATTAAATAAAGTAACTTGTAGTTCTTGTTCTAACAATGTGATTTGTCGACTTATTGCAGATTGGGCAATATTCAACTCGAGTGCTGCTTCAGAGAGATGTTCTCGACGTGCAACTTCTACGAAATATTTTAATTGTTTAATTTCCAAATGAATGCTCCTTTCTACTGTGCGCATAACATTTTATTGTCGATTGTTCTAATTTTTAGAATTAAGTCATCTAATTAATATATTGTTCAGATAAATATTTTACATTATATTAATTATTATTAACAGTAAATTTTCTGAAAATTCTCAAAAGGAGTGGGCATCATGTTTGATGAAAGATTAAAAAGAGGATTATATGATTACCGTGAGGAACATGATGCATGCGGTATTGGTTTCTACGCAAACATGAATAATTTAAGGTCGCACGATATTATTGAAAAATCACTTGAAATGTTACGTCGACTTGACCATCGTGGTGGTGTTGGTGCAGATGGTATAACAGGTGATGGTGCAGGTATTATGACCGAAATACCATTTCAATTTTTTGAAGCACATGTCGATTTAGACTTACCTAATGAGGGCGATTATGCGGTAGGTCTTTTTTTCTCTAACGAAAAGATACAAGGTACGACACACGAATCGCAATTTAATCATTACTTTCAAAGTGAAGGCCTAAAAGTAATTGGTTATCGAGATGTACCTGTTGATGTCAACGCCATAGCACCTCATGTTGCATCTACAATGCCACACATTCAACAAGTGTTTATAGATATTCGATCAATTGCAACGCCGGTTAAACCATTATATATAGCAAGAAAGCAAATAGAACAATATGCTGAACAGCAAGACTTAGGTCTTTATTTTACAAGCTTATCCCATAAGACGATTGTATATAAGGGGTGGTTACGCTCAGATCAAATTAAAAAATTATATTTAGATTTAAATCATGAAGATTATCAATCTAAGTTAGGTTTAGTACATTCAAGATTTAGTACAAACACTTTTCCGAGTTGGAAACGTGCACATCCAAATCGTTTATTAATGCATAATGGTGAAATCAATACAATTAAAGGTAATGTGAATTGGATGAGAGCACGTCAAAGACAATTAATTCAAACATTATTTGGCGAAGAGCATAGTAAAATACAGAACATTGTTGATGAAGATGGAAGTGATTCAGCAATTGTAGACAATGCGCTAGAATTTCTATCATTGGCAATGGAACCTGAAGAAGCTGCGATGTTGCTTATCCCTGAACCATGGTTATATAACAAAGAAAATGATGCGAATGTTCGTGCGTTCTATGAATTTTATAGTTATTTGATGGAACCATGGGATGGTCCAACGATGATTTCGTTCTGTAATGGAGATAAAATTGGTGCATTAACTGACCGTAATGGATTACGACCAGGTCGCTATACAATTACAAAAGATAATTTCATTGTCTTTTCATCTGAAGTAGGTGTTGTGGATGTACCAGAAGACAATGTTGCTTACAAAGGACAACTTAATCCTGGAAAGTTACTTCTTGTAGATTTTGAGTCACGTCAAGTGATTGAAAATAATGAGTTGAAAGCGCGTATTGCCAGTCAATATCCTTATAAGAAGTGGTTAGATAACAATAAAATAGATTTACAATTAGAAGCGCAAACTTATCGCCAGCCTTCATTGAATCACAAGATATTATTTAAGTTACAACGTCAATTTGGATATACCAAAGAAGATATATATAAATATATGGCTGAGTTAGTGAAAGGTAAGAAAGATCCAATAGGTGCGATGGGGTATGATGCACCACTTGCCGTATTAAACGAGAGACCAGAATCATCATTTAATTACTTTAAACAGTTATTTGCGCAAGTAACCAATCCGCCTATTGATGCCTATCGTGAAAAGATTGTAACGAGTGAATTATCATATTTAGGTGGAGAAGGTAACTTATTCCATCCGGATGAAACGGTATTGGATCGTATTCAATTAGCGAAACCGGTCTTGACTCTAACGCAACTCAATAGGATTAAACAAAGTAAGTTTAACGTGAAACACTTGTCTACACTGTATCAAGATCATCTTGAAGCGGCATTGGAAAGATTAGGTGACGCTGCAATACAAGCTACACGAGAAGGTTATACGATATTAGTCCTAGATGATAGTGGACTCATTGATTGTCATATTGAGGATGAGGCATCGAAACAACACTACGCTATGCCAATACTTCTAGCTATCAGTCATATTCACCAGTTATTGATAAGAGAAGGTTTACGCATGGATACGAGCTTAGTAGCGCTATCTGGTGAAACGCGTGAGGTACACCATGTGGCATGCTTATTAGGATATGGTGCGAATGCGGTCATTCCATATTTAGCACAACAAACTATTGCCCATTTAACTGAAACACATCGTTTAGAAGGCACGCTTTCAGATAATGTTGAAACTTACACACGTGTTCTATCAGAAGGTGTTATTAAGGTGATGGCGAAAATGGGTATCTCAACTGTTCAAAGTTATCAAGGGGCTCAAATCTTTGAAGCGGTTGGTTTATCCCAAGATGTAATTGATGCTTATTTTACTGGAACACAATCCAAATTATCAGGGTTAAGTATTCAACAAATTGACGTAGAGAATAAAATGCGTCAACAAAGACATAATGAGTACCTTGATTCGGGAAGTGTCTTCCAGTGGCGCCAACAAGGTCAACATCACGTATTTAATCCTACAACTATACACTTGTTACAACATGCATGTCGTGAGAATGACTATACACAGTTTAAAGCTTTTTCTAATGCTGTACATGATCAAAGAAACGATCATTTACGTGATTTATTAGAATTTAAAGCACAGCGACCGGTTCATATTAGTGAGGTTGAACCAGTAGAAACCATTGTTAAACGTTTTAATACAGGTGCGATGAGTTACGGTTCTATTTCTGAAGAAGCACATCAAACATTGGCCCAAGCCATGAATCGTCTTGGTGGTAAAAGTAACAGTGGTGAAGGTGGCGAAAATCCCAAACGGTATGAAATTCAAGCGGATGGTAGTGTGTTATCAAGTGCGATTAAGCAAGTGGCTTTAGGGCGTTTTGGTGTAACGAGCGAGTACTTACAACATGCAAAAGAGTTACAAATTAAAGTTGCTCAAGGTGCTAAGCCGGGTGAAGGTGGACAGTTACCTGGAACGAAAGTTTATCCATGGATCGCTGAAACACGTGGTTCAACGCCAGGTATTGGGTTGATTTCACCACCGCCTCATCATGATATTTATTCAATTGAAGATTTGGGGCAACTTATTCATGATTTAAAGAACGCGAATAGAAATGCAGACGTAGCAGTTAAATTAGTTTCAAAAACAGGAATCGGAACCATTGCATCAGGTGTTGCTAAAGCATTTGCAGATAAAATTGTCGTGAGTGGATATGACGGAGGTACAGGTGCATCGCCTAAGACAAGTATTCAACACGCTGGATTGCCTTGGGAACTTGGCTTAGCTGAAACACATCAAACATTGAAATTAAATCATTTACGTAGCCGTGTCCGCTTAGAAACAGATGGTAAGTTGATGACGGGTAGGGATGTGGCGCTAGCATGCGCATTAGGTGCTGAAGAATTTGGATTTGCGACTGCGCCATTAGTTGTTTTAGGGTGCATCATGATGCGTGTTTGTCATAATGATACATGCCCAGTAGGTATTGCGACACAGAATAAAGATTTGAGAGCACTATTTAGAGGTAAGGCTGACCACGTTGTTAACTTTATGCATTTTATTGCTGAAGAGTTAAGAGAGGTCTTAGCTTCATTAGGATTAAGAACGGTTGAAGAATTGATCGGACGTACCGATTTGTTACAACGTTCAAGTCGAATCGATGAACGTTCGAAAGCAGCAACATTGGACATCGAAAAGTTATTGGATTCAGTTGATGGGCCTAACGCAAAAGAAATCAATCAAAATCATCATTTAGATATCGGTTTCGATTTAAATTATCTTTATAAAGACGCTAAACAAAGTATTGAGGATGGAAAAGTATTTAAAGGGAACTATGTGATTAATAATGAACAACGAGATGTAGGGGTTATTACAGGAAGCTATATTACACAGCAACACGGTGCTAATGGCTTACCAGAAGCAACTATTGTAGCTAAAACGCATGGACATGCAGGACAGAGTTTAGCAGCATTCGCACCGTCAGGATTGTTAATTCAACATACAGGTGATGCAAATGATTACGTTGGTAAAGGTTTATCAGGCGGTATAGTTGTTGTTAAAGCGCCAAATAAAGAGCGAGAACGTGAAATTATAGCTGGAAATGTATGCTTCTATGGCGCTTCAAAAGGTAAAGCCTTTATTAATGGTAGCGCTGGCGAACGCTTCTGTATTCGAAATAGTGGAGTTGATGTGGTTGTCGAAGGTATCGGTGATCACGGTTTGGAATATATGACCGGAGGACATGTCGTCAACTTAGGGGATGTTGGTAAGAACTTTGGTCAAGGCATGAGTGGTGGTGTTTGTTATGTATTCCCAAGTGATATTGAATCATTTAAACATAAGAATCAATTGCCAACCTTAGCGTTTAAGGAAGTGACGCATAATGAGGAGAAAACGTTACTTAAAGCTATGTTAGAAGAGCACTACCACTATACACAAAGTACAAAAGCAGCAGCAATTTTAAATGATTTTGCACATGTGGCAGATAAAGTTGTCAAAGTAATTCCAAAAGATTACGAACTAATGATGCAAAAAATTGAATTACAAAATCGTAATTTACTACAAATAGATGAAGCTAAACTAGCAGCATTTTACGATGACCGTACGGCAATTGACAAAGAATTACAACCAGCAGTGATTTATTAAAGAAAGGAGTGGTCTGTGATGGGGGAATTTAAGGGATTTATGAAATATGAAAAGCAATCATTATCTGAACTGTCTTTAGTTGATCGTTTGAAGCATCATGATGCTTTTCAACAGCGATTTTCTCGTGAAGAAGCGTCCATTCAAGGTGCACGATGTATGGACTGTGGGACACCATTTTGTCAAACAGGTCTTCCTTTCGGGCGAGAAACTATTGGTTGTCCAATCGGTAACTATATCCCTGAATGGAATGATTTAGTTTATCGACAAGATTTTGAGTCTGCCTATCATCGTTTGAGTGAAACAAATAATTTTCCTGAATTTACGGGACGTGTCTGTCCAGCACCTTGTGAACAGTCTTGTGTTATGAAAATTAATCGTGAATCGGTTGCCATTAAAGGTATTGAGCGTACGATTATTGACGAAGCCTATGAACACGGGTGGGTTAAGCCTAAATATCCTAAGCGACGATTAGAACAATCTGTAGCAATTGTAGGAAGCGGTCCAGCCGGTCTTACTGCTGCCGAAGATCTCAATTATAAGGGGTACCAAGTGACAGTGTTTGAAAGAGCTGCTGAAGCGGGTGGCTTACTCATGTATGGTATTCCAAATATGAAATTAGATAAAGAGGTTGTACGTCGTCGTATCGCATTAATGAAAGAAGCGGGTATTACCTTTAAGACGAATACCAACATTGGTGTAGATATATCACGTGAAACATTAGAGCAGACGTATGACGCTATTATCTTATGTACGGGTGCTCAAAAAGCGCGCGACTTACCATTAGAAGGGCGCATGGGCCAAGGGATACACTTTGCTATGGATTATTTAACTGAACAGACTCAGTTATTAAATGGTGAAATAGATGAACCAACAATAACGGCTAAAGGGAAAAACGTCATCATTATTGGTGCTGGTGACACTGGTGCAGACTGTGTCGCTACCGCATTACGTGAGAATTGTAAGTCAATAGTACAATTCAACAAATATACAAAAGCACCTGAAGAAATCGCATTTGAAAGTAATACGTCATGGCCATTGGCATTACCTGTCTTCAAAATGGATTATGCACACAAAGAATATGAAGCACGTTTCGGTAGAGAACCGCGTGCCTATGGTGTTCAAACAATGCGGTACGATGTAGATCACATTGGTAATGTTCGTGGTGTATACACACAAATTTTAGAAGAAACACCAGAAGGAATGGTTGTTGTAAATGGTACTGAAAGACATTGGCCAGCAGATCTAGTTCTTTTATCAATCGGTTTTGAAGGCACAGAACCAACTGTCCCAAGGTCATTTGATATTGCGACGCAACAAAATAAAATTATCGCCAACGATAAAGACTATCGTACTAATAAAGAAAAGATTTTTGCCGCTGGAGATGCGCGAAGAGGTCAGAGTTTGGTAGTTTGGGCAATTAAAGAAGGGCGTGGCGTTGCTCAATCAGTAGATCACTTCTTAAAACAAAAGGTATTCGTGTAAGTTCAATGACGTATAAGCGCGTACTAAAAATAAAAATGAATAATTTTACATTTTGACTATAAAAGTGATTGACTTCCAATGAACCGTGGTATATGATATTTATTGTGTTCATTGGAGGAATACCCAAGTCCGGCTGAAGGGATCGGTCTTGAAAACCGACAGGGCCTTAACGGGCCGCGGGGGTTCGAATCCCTCTTCCTCCGCCATTATAATTAAAATCCAAGACTAATAAATATAAAAAAGACAAGTACTCAATGTTTAATATGTTGAGTACTTGTCTTTTTTATTGCATTTAGCGTCCATTCTAGAATAAAAATTAAACAATATTATGAAAGCCTTTACAAAACTTGTCTAGACAAGTTATACTTGGGTTATTAAAAATAAGGGAGTGAAAGGCGTGGCTGTAAAAAGAAAAGATGTGCAGGATATCGTCAAAGCAATAGGTGGGCAAGAAAACATTGAAACTGCAACGCATTGTGTTACACGACTGCGTTTAGTGTTAAAAGATGACAATCAAGTTGATAAAGATGCATTAGACGATAATGCACTTGTTAAAGGTCAATTTAAAGCGGATAACCAATACCAAATCGTTATAGGACCTGGTACCGTGGACGAAGTGTATAAACAATTTATTCAAGAGACAGGTGTAGCAGAATCCTCAAAAGATGAGGCAAAAGCTGCTGCAGCGAAAAAAGGCAATCCTTTACAACGACTTATAAAACTATTGGGAGATATCTTCATTCCGATTTTACCGGCATTAGTTACAGCAGGTCTCTTAATGGGGATTAATAATTTACTTACTATGGAAAAATTATTTGGCCCTAAACCACTTGTTGAACAATATCCTCAGTTGGGTGATATATCGAATATTATTAACGTCATCGCAAGTACAGCGTTTATCTTTTTACCAGCGTTAATTGGTTGGAGTAGTATGAAAGTGTTTGGTGGTAGTCCAATATTAGGTTTAGTACTTGGACTTATCCTAATGCATCCACAGTTAGTTTCACAATATGACATTGCTAAAGGCCATATTCCGACATGGAATCTTTTTGGGCTTGAAATCAAACAATTAAACTATCAAGGCCAAGTCTTACCAGTTTTAATTGCAGCCTATGTCTTATCACTCATTGAAAAAGCACTAAATAAAGTTGTTCATGACTCAATTAAAATGTTAGTTGTCGGACCAGTAGCATTACTGGTCACTGGATTCTTAGCATTTATAATTATTGGTCCGATTGCACTTGTGATAGGTACTGGAATTACTGGTGCAGTTCAATTTGTCTTCGAACATGCTGGTTGGTTAGGCGGTGCGATTTATGGATTCTTCTATGCACCACTTGTTATTACGGGATTACACCATATGTTCTTGGCAGTTGACTTCCAATTAATGGGAAGCAAACTGGGCGGTACATATTTATGGCCAATCGTTGCAATATCTAATATCTGTCAAGGATCGGCAGCGTTTGGAGCGTGGTTTATCTATAGACGACGCAAAATGGTAAAAGAAGAAGGTTTAGCCTTAACTTCAAGTGTATCAGCATTTTTAGGTGTTACAGAACCTGCAATGTTTGGTGTGAATTTACCGTTAAAAGTACCTTTCTTTGCTGCTATTTGTACATCAAGCGTTTTAGGTGCTATTATCGGTGCTAAAAAGGTATTGGGTAGTGTCGGTGTAGGTGGTGTTCCAGCCTTCATTTCAATTCAAAGTGAATTTTGGTTTATTTATATGCCGGTTACATTACTTGCTGTGGTAATACCAGCTATTTTGACAATTGTCTTTGCAAGATTTACAACAATTAAAGCTAAGAAGATGGTTGAAAACCCTGAAGAAACAGCAGCTAAATAAATTTACAAATAAAGACGTTGAAATATAAAATGCTATTTTGCAATTTTGCAGTAGCTGACTGAACTGAGTGGGCATTTAAATCAAGTTTTTTCGGTTCTAGTCATTCTTACAGGCGGGCTCTGCAGAGAGAATTTCATAAAGAAATCTTACAAGTTAAGCAAACTGGGAGGGGGATAACGAATTCGAAAAAATTCTATCCCACTCCTTTTAAATCAAATTAATACGATTAATAAGCGAAAGGTGAGTATACATGGCACAAAAAGATTGGAAAAAGTCTGTCGTTTATCAAATTTATCCCAAATCATTTAACGATACAACAGGTAATGGTGAGGGAGATTTAAAAGGAATTATTGAAAAATTAGACTATATTCAATATTTAGGTGTTGATTACATTTGGTTAACACCTGTTTATGAATCGCCGATGAATGATAATGGTTATGATATTAGCAATTACTTGAAAATTAACGAACGCTTCGGGACGCTAGAAGATTTTGAAACATTAATCAGTGAAGCACATAAGAGAGACTTAAAAGTCATGATAGATATTGTTATTAATCATACATCTACAGAACATGAATGGTTTAAAGAAGCGATCCGTTCGAAAGACAATCCGTATCGTGATTATTATTTCTTTAAACCATCACAAGATGGACCTCCAACTAATTGGGAATCGAAGTTTGGTGGTAATGCTTGGCAATACGACGAGAAGACAGATGAATATTATTTACATTTATTCGATGTCACACAAGCTGACTTAAATTGGGATAATGAAGCAGTGAGACAGGCTTTATATGATGTTGTTAACCACTGGATTGAATTTGGTGTAGATGGTTTCCGCTTTGATGTAATTAATCTTATTTCTAAAGGTGAATTTAAGGATTCTCCTAAAATTGGAAAAGAGTTTTATACTGACGGACCACATGTACATGAGTATCTACATGAACTCAATCGTCATACATTTGGAGATAAAGATATGATGACGGTAGGAGAAATGTCATCAACAACCATTGATAATTGTATCAAATATACAAAATCTGACCGACAAGAATTAAGTAGTGTCTTCAACTTCCATCATCTAAAAGTAGATTATGTTGATGGAGAAAAGTGGTCAAATGCGAAATTAGACTTTTTAAAACTAAAAGAAATATTGATGGATTGGCAAGTTGGAATATACGAAGGTGGCGGATGGAATGCGATTTTCTGGTGCAATCATGATCAACCACGCGTTGTATCTCGTTTCGGTGATGATTCTACAGAAGAAAATCGACAAGCAAGCGCTAAGATGTTAGCTATTGCATTGCATATGTTGCAAGGTACACCATACATTTATCAAGGTGAGGAAATCGGTATGACGGATCCGCACTTTGATTCTATTCAACAATATCGTGATGTTGAGTCACGTAATGCCTATGATAACTTAAAAGAACAAGGTATAGATGAAAGTGAAATTTTAACTATTCTAGGGCAAAAATCACGTGACAATTCTAGAACACCTATTCAATGGACATCAGGTGAGCAAGCAGGTTTCACTTCTGGTGCGCCTTGGATTGATATACCAAACAATGCGCAATATATTAACGTAGAAGCAGCAATTGAGGACAAAACATCCGTACTACACACGTATCGCGAACTGATTCGATTGCGTCATGAACATGATATTATCACTTATGGTGACATCGAGCCGTTATATATGGAACACCCACACTTATTCATGTACCGCCGAAATTATGATGGTCAAACATGGCTCGTGGTTGCTAACTTTTCAAAAGAAGCAGTAAAATTACCTGAAGACATCAATAGACAAGGAACAGTTATTATTCAAAATGGCACAATAGAAAATGGTGAAATATCTCCATTTGGTGCAATTGTCATTGATGTTCAATAGATTGATGTAATGGAGAAGGACATGGCAACACAAAAATTCATAACGATATATGAACAACTCAAACAACAAATATATGAAGATGTATATACCAATGGACAACAACTTCCGTCAGAACATGAATTGGTAACACGATATGGCACATCGCGTGAAACTGTTCGAAAAGCACTGGACTTGTTAGCAAATGATGGTATGATTCAAAAAATTAGAGGTAAGGGCTCTATTGTTATTGATCAAGGTGTTACGGAGTTCCCATTTTCAGAATTAATTAGCTTTAAAGAAGTGCAAGAAGAACTGGGTTTGAAACATGAAACTGAAGTACTCATTAACGAACGGATTAAAGCCAACTCGGTACCTTATGTTAAAACGCAATTGAATCTTAAGGGTGATGAGGAACTGATTCATGTTGTACGTACAAGAAGTATCAATCATAGAGTGAAGATTTTAGATGAAGACTACTTTTTAGCTTCAATCGTTCCGGGCATTACGAATTCAGTAGCAAAAGATTCTATTTATCATTATTTAGAAACACAATTAGAATTAGATATCAGTTATTCAAGCAAATCGATTACGTTTGAGCCTTTTACTGAAAGTGCCTATGATGTTTTCGGTAAAATACAACCACCATATACTGCAACAGTGAGAAGTGTCGTTTATTTAAATAACACAACGCCATTCCAATATAATGTGTCGAAGCATTTAGCAACAGAATTTAAATTCCAAGAATTTTCAAGACGACATAAATTATAAGATGGCATCAAGCTATTTTTGAGTCGATGATATGGAGAATTAAAACTTTACACTTGCAATAGGAAGAACGTTTATAGTATTATAAAACTTACCGTGCTAGGTGGGGAGGTAGCGGTTCCCTGTACTCGAAATCCGCTTTATGCGAGACTTAATTCCTTTGTTGAGGGTGTGTTTTTGTGAAGTCTGCCCGAAGCACGTAGTGTTTGAAGATTTCGGTCCTATGCAATATGAACCCATGAATCATGTCAGGTCCTGACGGAAGCAGCATTAAGTGGATCCTCATATGTGCCGTAGGGTAGCCGAGATTTAGCTGTCGACTTCGGTAACGTTTGTGATACACACTCGATTCGAAGGTGCACGGTTTTTTAATACGTTAAATTAACCGAAATAAATCAAATTTTTAGTATAAATTTAAAAGAGAGCCTGTAATATAAATAATGTAATGATGCTACTTTGCGAGTTCGCAGTAGCTGTCTAAATTGAGAAGGCGCTTAAATCAAGCATTTCTCAGTTCTAGTCATCCTTGAGGGGGTGGGACAACGAATTTAAACAGAATTCTGTCCTGCTCCCATTTTTTTGTATAAAATATAGATAAATAAAAACGGGAAAGCGATATGTCCAAGTGTCGAACGAAGAACACTTTGACGCATTAGAGGGGGTCAATATGCGATTATTCTTAAGTACATTAACGGAAATGGATTATAGCGAAACTTTGAATAGAATAGAATCAAGTTATGATGAGAAACATCAAGGTGCTGGTCAAAGACAACGTGCACTCATTTCAAAATTACGTCAAGCAGCGAATTATAATTATGAACTCGAAGTCATTGCTAAAGATGAATCGGGCGATATTATAGGACATGTCATGCTTAGCGAGATTAATTTGAATGCTGGAAACCAGCGTTACAAAGCACTAGAATTAGCGTCCCTTATAGTTGAACAGCCATATCGTAATGAAGGGTTGGGCAAAGCCTTAGTCCAAGCTGTTGAAGAACGCGCGAAATCACAACACTATACGACTATCATTGTGGGGTGTTGTCCAGAGTATTTCGAAGGGTTAGGTTATGAATCGGCAGACAAACATCATATTTTCTCAAAAGAAACAGATGCGTCTATGTTACGTGTTAAATTTCTATGGGATCAACTGGATGATTATCCACATGGTATTGTGCAAGACGCAGATATGACATAATAAATTCATTGATAATAAGGCGATAATGCGTGATATAATGTAGAGTAATTGTTAACGGAGGTGCGGATGTGAATTATCAAGCTTTGTATCGAATGTTTAGACCCCAAAGCTTTCAGGATGTTGTGGGGCAAGAACATGTAACTAAGACGTTACGAAACGCCATTTCCAAAGGTAAACAATCACATGCCTATATCTTTAGTGGCCCTCGTGGAACTGGTAAAACGAGTATTGCTAAAGTGTTTGCTAAAGCAATAAATTGTTTAAATCCTCAAGATGGCGAACCATGTAATGAATGTGCGATTTGTAAAGGTATTACGCAAGGTACGAATGGCGATGTGATTGAGATTGATGCTGCAAGTAATAATGGTGTAGATGAAATTAGAAACATTAGAGATAAAGTTAAATATGCGCCTAGTGAGTCGAAATATAAAGTATATATTATTGATGAGGTGCACATGCTAACAACTGGTGCGTTTAATGCGCTATTAAAAACACTCGAAGAACCACCGGCACATGCTATTTTTATTCTTGCTACAACTGAACCACATAAAATCCCGCCTACGATTATTTCGCGAGCGCAACGTTTTGACTTTAAAGCGATAGGTACAGAACAAATTACAGATCGCTTGCGCTTTGTAGCTGAAGAACAACATTTAGATTATGATAATGAAGCCCTTGAGTTTATTGCTAAAGCATCTGAAGGTGGTATGCGTGATGCGCTAAGTATTATGGACCAAGCTATCGCATTTGGTGATGAGCATCTTACACTACAAGATGTATTAGATGTAACGGGTAGTGTGGATGAAGCGGCATTAAATGAATTATTTAAAGACGTTGTTGAAGGAAATGTTAAAAATGCATTTACACGCTATCATCAATTTATTTCAGAAGGAAAAGAAGTAAACCGTCTTATTAATGATATGATTTATTTTGTTCGCGATACAATTATGAATAAAACGGTCGATAATCATGCAGAATTCGATGCGCTAATGAATTTTAATTTAGATACGCTTTATCATATGATTGATATCATTAACGATACTTTAGTATCGATACGTTTTAGTGTGAACCAAAATGTGCACTTTGAAGTGTTACTAGTAAAAATTGCTGAAATGATGAAATCACAGCCTGACACTGTAACAAATGTTGCGACAACACAAGTTGCGTCACAACCTAATAATGACGTGTTGTTACAACGTATGGAACAACTAGAAAATGAACTAAAAACACTCAAAGCTCAAGGCATCACTCCAGCAAATTCAAAACAGCATGCTACACAAACGAACACGCGTGGTAGACGTCAGAATAAAGGTACTTTCTCAATGACGAATATTGCTAAAGTATTAGACGAAGCAAACAAAGAAGATATTCAACTATTGAAGAAACACTGGCTAGAAGTAGTAGACTATGCGAAAAAGAATGATAAGAAATCATTGGTAAGTTTATTACAAAACTCAATTCCTGTAGCTGCTAGTGAAAAACGCGTATTAGTTCAGTTTGATGAAGAGATACACTGTGAAATTGTTAATAGAGATGATGAAAAACGAACTAGTATTGAAAATGTAGTGAGAAACATCATTAATAAGAATGTTGAAGTAGTGGGCGTCCCTTCAGATCAATGGATGAGAGTAAGAACTGAATATATTAATAGTAGAAAGCAACAAGATAAAGATAATCAAACAACACCAACTAATGGTGAAGAAAGTAAGCAAGACACAGATGTAGCACAGAAAGCCCGTGACTTATTTGGTGAAGAAACTGTTCATTTAATAGATGAATAATCCTTTTTGTTATATTAATAGTAAGAAGTTGATTTGAGTATAGGATTGTTGAATTGATTCTAGAAACAGAGATACATGACAATAAATATAAACGTATGTATAATAAAATATAAATTAATAGATAATGTCGATACATTCAAGGAGGAAATGATATTATGCGCGGTGGCGGAAATATGCAACAAATGATGAAACAAATGCAAAAAATGCAAAAGAAAATGGCTCAAGAGCAAGAAAAATTAAAAGAAGAACGCATTGTTGGTACTGCAGGTGGTGGCATGGTAGCTGTTACAGTTACTGGTCACAAAGAAGTTGTAGATGTTGAAATTAAAGAAGAAGCGGTAGATCCAGATGATATCGAAATGCTACAAGATTTAGTTTTAGCAGCAACGAATGAAGCGATGAATAAAGCTGACGAATTAACTCAAGAACGTTTAGGTAAGCACACACAAGGCTTAAATATTCCGGGAATGTAATATAGATGCATTATCCTGAACCTATATCTAAATTAATAGATAGTTTTATGAAACTGCCAGGCATTGGTCCCAAGACGGCTCAACGTCTGGCATTTCATACTTTAGATATGAAAGAAGACGATGTAGTCCAATTTGCTAAAGCCTTGGTAGATGTTAAACGTGAGCTTACTTATTGTAGTGTATGTGGTCATATAACTGAGAATGACCCTTGTTATATTTGTGAAGATAAGCAACGTGATCGCTCAGTTATATGTGTAGTTGAAGATGATAAAGATGTTATTGCGATGGAGAAGATGAGAGAATATAAAGGACTTTACCATGTACTACATGGCTCAATCTCTCCAATGGATGGAATAGGGCCAGAAGATATTAATATACCGACATTAATAGATAGATTAAAAGATGATGAGGTTAAAGAATTAATATTAGCTATGAATCCTAACTTAGAGGGAGAATCAACGGCGATGTATATATCTAGATTGGTGAAACCTATTGGAATTAAAGTCACTAGGTTAGCCCAAGGACTCTCAGTAGGTGGAGATTTAGAATACGCTGATGAAGTTACTTTATCTAAAGCAATAGCAGGAAGAACAGAAATGTAAAACATAGAGTCGCTATTAGCAAATTGATAGCAAATATAGCTATAACGGTTATATTTCAATTTGCAATAGCGTTTTTTTTTAATTTGTTTTAAAAAAATGTAAATTTTTTAAAGTTTGTTATTCGAGTGATTAAAACGCATTAAAGTGGGTATAGAAAACGATATAATACGTATAAACGAACTATTTAATTATTATTATTAACTAAAGTTCGTTTATTAAGTGTTTTAGAACTTTTTACACTGGATAAAGTGTAATTTTTACTGTTGTTAAAATGGATAAATGCCTGTATAGTATATATTTGTTGAGCGGAACAAATCAACGAACATTAAAACACTTCAAAAATTAATAAAAAAAGTTATTGACTTTATTGTTGATAGCGAGTATAATTAATTCTTGTGGTAACAAAAAATGAACATTGAAAACTG
>NZ_JAFENV010000021.1:0-81635 GCF_016892225.1 Staphylococcus sp. GDY8P47P
ATTATTCCGCAGTAGCTCAGTGGTAGAGCTATCGGCTGTTAACCGATCGGTCGTAGGTTCGAATCCTACCTGCGGAGCCATGGCTCCTTGGTCAAGCGGTTAAGACACCGCCCTTTCACGGCGGTAACACGGGTTCGAGTCCCGTAGGAGTCACCATGTTGGAGAATTAGCTCAGCTGGGAGAGCATCTGCCTTACAAGCAGAGGGTCGGCGGTTCGAACCCGTCATTCTCCACCATTTATATTTCGGAGGGGTAGCGAAGTGGCTAAACGCGGCGGACTGTAAATCCGCTCCTTCGGGTTCGGCAGTTCGAATCTGCCCCCCTCCACCATTCTAATGGGCTATAGCCAAGCGGTAAGGCAACGGACTTTGACTCCGTCACGCGCTGGTTCGAATCCAGCTAGCCCAGCCATTAGAGCCATTAGCTCAGTTGGTAGAGCATCTGACTTTTAATCAGAGGGTCAGAGGTTCGAATCCTCTATGGCTCACTCACTAGCACTCCTAAATAGGAGTGCTTTTTTTGTGTTTTTGAACAATACTATAATATAAAAGTTTTTAACATATTGTATTCATAATATTTATGAAAAGGGATAGAATGAGTTTGAAAAGAATGATGTTATATACTTATTATTTTTTTTAATACAATGTGTTTGCACATATGACAGTTGTCACTATCATTGGTATAATTATGACTATGGAAAAAATATTCGGAGGAGATGCTATGGATTTTTCCAACTTTTTTGATAATCTTAGTACATTAAAAATTGTAACGAGTGTGCTGGATTTACTTATAGTATGGTATGTCCTTTATCTTCTCATTACTGTATTTAAAGGAACCAAGGCGATTCAATTACTCAAAGGTATACTTTTTATTGTTATTGGGCAACAAGTGAGTAAAATTCTAAATTTAACTGCCACATCTAAGCTTTTTGATATCGTAATTCAATGGGGGGTACTTGCACTTATTGTCATTTTCCAACCAGAAATTAGAAGAGCATTAGAGCAGTTGGGTCGTGGAAGCTTATTTAAACGTTATACTAATACATACAGTCATGATGAAGAAAAGTTAATTCAAGCAGTTTCAAAGGCTGTTCAGTATATGGCTAAAAGACGTATAGGTGCTTTAATCGTATTTGAAAAGGAAACGGGATTGCAGGATTATATTGAAACGGGTATAGCGATGAATTCTGAAATATCACAAGAATTATTAATTAATGTCTTTATACCGAATACACCGTTACACGATGGTGCAATGATAATTCAAAATTCTAAGATTGCGAGTGCAGCGAGTTACTTACCGTTATCAGATAGTGCTAAAATTTCTAAAAGCCTAGGTACTAGACATAGAGCAGCAGTAGGTATTTCTGAAGTCTCAGATGCATTTACAATCGTTGTTTCAGAGGAAACGGGATCGATATCAGTAACATTTGATGGCAAATTACGTAGAGATATCTCGAGTGAGGTATTTGAAGAATTATTAGCCGAACATTGGTTTGGAACACGCTTTCAAAAGAAAGGTGTGAAATAAGATGCTAGAGAGCAAATGGGGTCTTAGATTTATTGCACTTTTATTAGCAATCTTTTTCTATTTATCAGTTAATAATGTGTTTGGTAACATTTTCAATAATGATAATTTATCACAAAATTCATCTAAAACAATTGAAGATGTACCAGTAGAGATAATTTATAATTCTAAGGATTTACATGTAACTAAAGCTCCTGAGACGGTTAATGTTACTGTTTCAGGTCCACAGTCTAAGTTAATTAAAATTGAAAATACGGACGATATTAAAGTTGCAGTAGATTTATCGAACGCTAAAGCAGGAAAGTATAAAGAGGATTACATTGTTAAAGGCTTGAGTAATGATATCAATTATAATGTTAAACCGAAACAAGCTTATGTCACTTTAGAAGATAAAGAAACGAAAACGATGCATGTTCAGGCAGATATAGGTAAAGATGATATTGACCCAAATTATAAAGTTAGAGATAGTTCTGTAGAGCCTAATTCAGTTAAAGTAACAGGTGGTAGAGAACAACTTAAGAAAATCGCATACTTAAAAGCGACTTTTAAGGATGCAAATAAATTAAGTCAAGACACATCGGATGTTGCAGATGTAACTGCATTTGATAAATCATTAAATAAATTGGATGTTAATATTCAACCAAATGAAGTAAAACTCAATGTTAAACTTCAAGAGTATAGTAAAAAGGTTAAAGTTAAAATCAAGCAAAAAGGTAGTTTACCTAATGGTGCTAGTTTAGATAATATAACGCTTGATGAAGAAGAAATTGAAATTTATGGTAACAGAGATGATTTGCAAGATATTAATGAGATAGAAGCGACAGTTGATCTTGATAATATTACAGAATCGACAGATCAGAACGTTCAATTGCAATTACCAGATAAAGTGAAAAAAGCTGATCCAGATGACATAACAGCACATATAAGTTTAAACTAAAACATTTTATAAAGGAGTATTTATAATGGGAAAATATTTTGGTACGGATGGAGTAAGAGGTATAGCTAATAAAGAGTTAACACCTGAATTAGCATTTAAGTTAGGCCGTTATGGTGGCTATGTATTAGCACATAACGAGGATGCTGATAGACCTAAAGTTTTAGTAGGTAGAGATACACGTGTATCAGGCGAAATGCTAGAATCTGCTTTAATTGCAGGTTTAGCTTCAATTGGTGCAGAAGTTATGAGATTGGGTGTAATATCTACACCCGGCGTAGCTTATCTTACTAGAGAAATGGGTGCTGAATTAGGTGTTATGATTTCGGCTTCACATAACCCTGTTGCTGATAACGGCATTAAGTTTTTCGGAGCAGATGGCTTCAAATTATCAGATGCTCAAGAAGAAGAAATAGAGGCATTATTAGATCAAGAAAATCCGGATTTACCACGACCAGTTGGTACAGATATTGTTCATTTTTCAGATTACTTTGAAGGTGCTCAAAAATATTTAAGTTACTTAAAATCAACAATTGATGTTAATTTAGAAGGATTAAAAATAACATTAGATGGTGCAAATGGTTCTACATCAGCACTAGCGCCTTTCTTATTTGGAGATTTAGAAGCAGATACTGAAACTATTGGTTGTAGTCCTGATGGTTATAATATTAATGACAATTGTGGATCAACACATCCTGAATTGTTAGCTGAAAAGGTTCTAGAAACTGAAAGCGACTTTGGTTTAGCATTTGATGGAGATGGAGATCGTTTAATTGCCGTTGATGAAAAAGGTAATATCATTGACGGGGACCAAATTATGTTTGTAATTGGTCAAGAAATGCATAAAAATCAAGAATTAAACAATGACATGATTGTTTCTACTGTAATG
This sequence comes from Staphylococcus sp. GDY8P47P, assembly GCF_016892225.1. Taxonomy (NCBI): domain Bacteria; kingdom Bacillati; phylum Bacillota; class Bacilli; order Caryophanales; family Staphylococcaceae; genus Staphylococcus; species Staphylococcus sp. GDY8P47P. The sequence goes on from NZ_JAFENV010000021.1 coordinate 3,348, forward strand.
AGTAACTTAGGCTTCTATAAAGCACTTGAAAATGAAGGTATCAAATCTAATAAAACAAAAGTTGGAGATCGATACGTAGTAGAAGAAATGAGAAAAGGAAATTACAACTTAGGTGGTGAACAATCAGGTCACATTGTTATGATGGATTACAATACGACAGGTGATGGTTTACTAACAGGTGTTCAATTAGCTGCCGTAATTAAAATGAGTGGCAAACCACTAAGTGAGTTAGCTGCGCAAATGAAAAAGTATCCTCAGTCTTTAATTAATGTTAAAGTTACAGATAAACACCATGTTGAAGATAATGAAGATGTTAAAAATGTAATGAATGAAGTTGAAACTGAAATGAACGGTGAAGGTAGAATTTTAGTTAGACCTTCAGGTACTGAACCATTAGTTCGTGTTATGGTTGAAGCTTCAACTGATGAAGACGCGCAACGTTTTGCTCAACGTATTGCTGACGAAGTACAAGCAAAAATGGGCTTAGAATAATAATTTATCTCGTACATTATAAACCTTCAAAGTATACATTAAATTGTAACTTTGGAGGTTTTTTAATAGATATATTGCATTGAAAGTGCTTACATTCTGTTGATTGCTATATTGTTTAGCATTAATTTAATAATTAAGATTAATTTTTACCTATTTTTGAAAATTATAAAATATATTTATTTTTACTTTTCGCTAAAAAGGTTGGAAATTGTTTGCATTCATTTATCTGAAAAGTGTAAAATAAATAATATTGGAAGGAGGATAGTATAAAAATAATTACAAAGCGCCAGGGCAATATATAAGTGTTTCAATGATCAAAAGTTAAATATGAGAACTATTGTAGAACATTTTATATTATTGCAGACGAGGAGAATAGTCATCGAACTTATCGGCGGATGCTATTCCGGATGTGGCTCATTCGTTAGCTTATTATTTAAAACATTTAGGTAACTAAATGCACAAAAATAATAAGAATGCCTAAATTTAAAAAAATCTTAGAAATATAATATGGCTTAATAGGGTAAATAAGATAAAGATAAAATATCAATATTAAAAGATATTATCTAAAAGATAATTACAAAGTTGTAAAATCTCTTAACCTATTTAAATTTTATATAACAGATAAAATTTTCAAGCTATATTTAACGGAGGAAAAATTTATGTGCGGAATTGTAGGATATATCGGATATGATAATGCAAAAGAATTGCTATTATCAGGATTAGAAAAATTAGAATACAGAGGATATGATTCAGCTGGTATTGCAGTTGCAAATGATAATGGTACAACTGTATTTAAAGAAAAAGGTCGTATTGCAGAATTAAGAAAAGTTGCTGACAATAATGATACGGATGGGCATGTTGGTATCGGTCACACACGTTGGGCTACTCACGGTGTACCAAGTACTGTTAACTCACATCCACATCAATCTAATAGTGAACGTTTCACATTAGTTCATAATGGTGTCATTGAAAACTACGAAGAATTAAAAAGTGAGTACTTAGCAGATGTAACATTCCAATCTGAGACGGATACAGAAGTCATTGTACAGTTAGTTGAATACTTTTCAAATAAAGGTTTAGAAACTGAAGAAGCTTTCTCTAAAGTTGTATCTTTATTACATGGTTCATATGCATTAGGTTTACTTGATAACCAAGATAGAGACACGATTTATGTAGCTAAAAATAAATCACCTTTATTAGTTGGTGTTGGCGAAGGTTTCAATGTTATTGCCTCAGACGCATTAGCTATGATTAAAGTTACGAATGAATATAAAGAAATTCATGACCATGAAATCGTTATCGTTAAGAAAGATAGTGTAATCATTAAAGATCAAGATGGTAATGTTCAAGATCGTGATACGTATACGGCTCAAATTGATGCCTCAGACGCTGAAAAAGGTATCTATGACCACTATATGCTTAAAGAAATTAATGAACAACCAGCAGTTATGCGTCGTATTATTCAAGAATACGAAGATGAAAATGGCGACTTGAAAATTGATCCAGAAATTATTAAAGATGTTGCCGCTGCAGATCGTATTTATATTATTGCTGCAGGAACAAGCTATCACGCTGGATTAGTAGGTAAAGAATACTTAGAAAAATGGGCTGGCGTACCAACTGAAGTTCATGTAGCTTCTGAGTTTGTTTATAATATGCCATTATTGTCTGAAAAACCTTTATTCATCTATATTTCTCAATCAGGGGAAACTGCAGACAGTCGTGCGGTATTAGTTGAAACTAACAAATTAGGTTATAAATCACTAACGGTTACAAATGTAGCTGGTTCAACATTATCACGTGAAGCAGATCATACATTATTATTACATGCTGGTCCTGAAATTGCAGTTGCATCTACGAAAGCATATACAGCTCAAATCGCAGTTTTATCAATTTTATCTCAAGTTGTAGCCAAAGCACATGGTCGAGATAATGATATTGATTTATTAAGAGAATTAGCTAAAGTAACAACTGCTATTGAGACAATCGTTGATGATACACCTAAAATGGAACAAATTGCTAAAGATTTCTTAGAAACAACACGTAATGCGTTCTTTATTGGTCGTACAATGGATTATAATGTCAGCCTTGAGGGTTCATTAAAGTTAAAAGAAATTTCTTACATTCAAGCTGAAGGATTTGCTGGTGGAGAACTTAAACACGGTACAATAGCCTTAATTGAAGATGGTACACCAGTTATCGCACTTTCTACACAAGAAAAGGTTAACTTATCTATTCGTGGTAATGTTAAAGAGGTTGTTGCACGTGGTGCTAAGCCTTGTATTATCTCAATGGAAGGTTTAGAAAAAGATGGAGATACGTATGTCATCCCTCATGTACACGAATTATTAACACCACTTGTATCTGTTGTTACGTTACAATTAATTGCATACTATGCAGCGTTACACAGAGGCTTAGATGTAGATAAACCTCGTAACCTAGCTAAATCAGTTACAGTTGAATAGTTCATTTGAGTTTTAGGAAATAGGACTACATTCGTTTAAAATACATTCAATGGAGCAAGATCACAAATTCATTTGGATTTGGGCTTGCTCTTTTTTTATACATCTAACCACACAATAATGTATGCAAGTGATACTTTGATAAAATATCGGAATTATCTTACAATTGTAATGTTATGAGGTGGTATCATGTTGATTTCGATGGAAAAACGTACCTCGGCGTAAATGATAAACAACGATATTCTTTATATTAAAAAAAGTAAGGTCATTGCACATTTCATCAAATAATGCCACAATTTTATAAAAGATACTTAAAGGAGAAAGCGATATGACATTGAATAATATCAAAGCGATTTTTCTAGATATGGATGGAACAATTTTACATGAAGATAATCAAGCTTCAATTAAAACAAAAACAGTTATTGATGATTTAAGAGCAAAAGGATATAAAGTATTCCTAGCAACAGGACGCTCTTATTCTGAAATTAATCAACTTGTGCCACCTCAATTTGAAGTCGATGGCATCATTAGTTCAAATGGTACAAGTGGGGAAATCAATGGTGATAATCTATTTATGCATTGTTTATCAACTGAAAGTGTTAAACGAATCGTATCATTAGCACAACAACAGGAAATATATTATGAAGTATTCCCGTTTAATGACTCAAGAATAGCACTAAAGGAAGATAAAGTTTGGATGCAAGAAATGATTAAAGGTGATACACCGCCGAATCATGTAAGTGAAAGTGAATGGAAATCTAGACGAGATGCAATGGCTGGTAAGATTGATTGGAAAGATCATATACCTGACGATAACTATGCTAAAATTTATTTATTTACAACAAACTTAGAGAAAATAACTACTTTCAGAGATGAACTTATTCAGAACCAAGTTCTTTTAAATATTAGTGTTTCTAATTCATCAAGATTTAACGCTGAAACAATGGCGCAGCATACAGATAAAGGAACAGGTATTAAAGAAATGATCGACCATTTCAACATTAAACAAGAGGATACACTAGTTATAGGAGATAGTGATAATGATAGAGCTATGTTTGCATTTGGAGGGTATAGTGTTGCCATGAAAAATGCACGATCAGAAATACAAGAAATTACTGATGAGGTAACGGAATTTACGAATGAAGAAGATGGGGCTGCATTATTCTTAGAAAGTAAATTTTTAAAATAATATCGATAAAAAATAAGGTGGAACCCCTCACTGGCATAGGTTCCACCTTATTTATATTATTTATCTTTATTTAGATTTTTACTAGCTTCATCTTTAATATTTTCAGATTTTTGTTCAACATTGCGCTTCATTTTATTTGAATGATCATTTGCAACGTCTTTAGTGGATTGATGCGCTTTATCATCATTAATTTGTTTACTTAACGTATCATTTTTACGCGTTGCTTTGTTACGTTTAGTTTTCTTCTCTTTTGGTGTCGTACTTAATGTTTCACCACGTTTTAAGAAGTACTGTACTACACCCATGATAAGAATATAATAAAGGATTAAACGTAATACAATAATGATGATTTGTGCTACATATAAAATAACTGTAGCAACTTTTTGAGACATATTACCTGTTGCTACAGAAAGAATTGTCCCAAGCGGTTGTGTAATGATAATAATAATTAAATTGATTAAAAGCACAGCAATAAAGAATTTTAACCATGTTTTATGACCATTTTTAATTCCTTTAAAGCCATTTTTAAAGTGAGAAATAGCGCTATGATTAGATTCACGCACTAATGACACAGTATAATTAATCATTAATATGAAAAAGAACCAAGATACGATTGATGTTATTAAACCAATGATAATTAAAATTATAATTTGAATCGTTAGTAAAATAGCAATAGCATTGTCAGATGCACTGACTGCTGACTGTAATGACGTAAATAAAGGCGTTAAAGCTAAATTAAATAAATAATTTAATGCTACTATAATTAAGTACATCACGATAAATAAACCAATGGTAATTAATGATAGAAGTAAACTCTTACCATATTTACCTTTTTTAAAAGCTACGACTAAATCACTAAAATGAACATCTTCTCTTGAAATTGCTTTAGCGATAACGTTAATTGCACCTGCTAGTAATTGATAACCAGCAAATACAAAGAATAGTAATCCCAGTAATAAAGCTAGGATCATAATTATTAAATATGGACCCGATGATTGTTGAAATTGTGCTGCTAGTTGCATTTGCATGAAATACTGCATAAAGAAAGTTCTAGCAACAGTAAAAACCGCAAATACTACAATAAAACTTACGATACTAAATAGAATCGTCTTAAGAATTTGCGGCTTAGCATTTTTTAATGCCAAACTATGATATTTGAACAAATATAAGCACTCCTTTACTTTAATATAAATACAATATCAAAATTTATACTTTTTTTAAAATAATATCTAACATATTTCAAGATTAAGTGTTAAAATATGCTAATGATTAAATTTTGAAAGGAGATATCATCATGAAATTCGCGATTATTACAGATGTGCATGGTAATTTCGATGCATTACAAACTGTCTTAGATGATATTGATAATAGAGAAGATATTGATAAAATTTATAATCTTGGGGACAATATCGGAATTGGTCATGAAACAAATAAAGTATTAGATATCATATTTGATCGTGATGATATGGAAATTATTGCTGGTAATCATGATGAAGCGGTTATGTCATTAGTAAATGGCACGCCTTATCCAGAAGACTTAAAGGATAAATTTTATGAACATCATCAATGGATAGAGAGTCATATGGATGAGGATTATTACGACCAAATCAACTTATTGCCAAGATACATTGAAAAAACAATTTGTGGGAAAAAATTACTATTCATTCATTATGAAATTGAAAATCAAAAATTAGAAACTGGCATTGAAGGACAACCATTTAGTCCAATCACTGAGAATAGTAAAGACAATATTATTGAGCTGTTCAAAGATAAAGATGCTGATTTAATTGCATTTGGTCACAATCATCAGATGCATTTATATGATGATAATGAAACGATTTACTTTAATCCTGGTGCTGTAGGTCTAAATAATGGGGCTAATGCAGTTTACGGTATCGTAACGATTAATGATAATGAGTTCTCAATTGAAAGAATAAAACTTCCTTATGATAATGAAGAATATTTACAAGGTTTTGACGAAAAACAAGTACCAGCAAAGCAACTTATATTTGACCATTTTCTATAAGCAATGAAATAGGGGTTGGACAGAATTCTAATTGAATTTATAGTCCAACCCTTGATTAATATCTAATAAAATTATTTTAATGTGTATGATGATGCATGGCACCAGAGCATAATATAGTGTCATCATGTTGATGTTTTGGTGTTTCTAATTGTATCGTCATATGTTGAATATTGAGATGTGCTAAGTCATGTTCTATTCGTTTAAGTAATTGTTCACACGCATCCATCGTAAGTGATTTATCTACGACTGCATGGCAACTTAATGCATTCATATCATTGGAAATGGTCCATACATGATAGTCATGAACATTCTGTATTTCCTCATGATGCATAATGGTGAAAATGACTTGTTCTAAATCAATGTCGGAAGGTGTCCCTTCCATTAAAATGTTAATCGATGATTGTGTAATACCAAAAGCACTTTTCAAAATTAATAGTGAGACTAATATACTTGCAATTGGATCTGCAATGGTAAAGTTAAATGTCCAAATTAGAATTGAAGCGATAATAGCCCCTATAGAACCTAATAGATCTCCAAGAACATGGACAAATGCACCACGCATATTTAAATTATGTGATGTATCGCCACCTCTAAACATAATAATAGCTACAACAATGTTAACGATTAAACCAATTAAACTAATGATAAACATTTCTGTTGATTGAACTTCAGGTGGTACAAAAAATCTTTTAATTGCCTCGACAATGATAATTATACTGATGACAAATAAAGTTACGCCGTTAAATAATGCAGCTAATACTTCGAAGCGTTTATAACCAAATGTTTTAGTAGATGTAGCATTCTTTTCAGCGTAAATAAAGGCAATCAGTGCGACACCTAGTGAAACCGTGTCACTAAACATATGTAACCCATCAGATAATAATGCTAAACTATTGGCAATAAAGCCACCTACAATTTCTATTACCATGAAAAGCCCAATGATTATAAATGAAATGCTTAGTATCTTTTTATTATTCGTATGAACATGTGAATGTGAGTGCGAATGATTAGTCATATGAATAGTCACCTCTTAGATGTATTGTATGATGAATGGCTTGTTTCAATAACGTAGAAACATGTTGATCATCAAGCGAATAAATTTTTGACTGGCCTTGCCTTAAAGATTTAACAAGTCCTGCTTGTTTGAGGATTTTAAGCTGATGAGACACGTTAGATTGACTTAAATTTAGTGTGTGTGTAATATGCCCAACACTTGCCTCTGATTGATCTAGCAAGCGAAGAATTCTTAGCCTATTGTAATCACTTAAAGCTTTGAAAATTTCTGTTGTTTGTTTCAAAATAGCTTCTTCATTTGAATCGTTAACATGAACCGTCATGTGAAACACCTCTTATTAATATATAAAAATATGTTCATATATTAATTTAATACATTATGATATCTATGTCAAAAAAATGACTGACGTTTTAATTTTCCTGAAAGTGGTTAAAGCAAGGATATAGATTTAATAAGGAGGCCGATTTATATGAGTTTATTAGTTATAGGTGCTAATGGTGGCGTAGGTTCAAAATTAGTTAGACAATTAAAAGAAGATAATGTTGACTTCACAGCTGGTGTTAGAAAAAATGAGCAAGTAGAATCATTAAAACAAGAGGGAAGTAAAGCAACATTGGTCGATGTTGAAAAAGATAGTATTGAAGACTTAACTCAAACATTTAAAGGCTTTGATAAAGTGATATTCTCAGTAGGTTCTGGTGGTAGTACAGGTGCAGATAAAACAATTATTGTAGATTTAGATGGTGCAATTAAAACTATTGAAGCAAGTAAACAAGCTAATATCAAGCACTACATTATGGTATCAACGTATGATGCCCGTCGAGAAGCATTTGATGCAAGTGGTGATTTAAAACCCTACACGATTGCAAAACATTACGCTGATGAGCATTTAATTAATTCTGGATTAAATTATACGATTGTTCACCCAGGTGCTTTAGAAGATAAAGAAGGCACTTCTAAAATTGAAACTGCATTATATTTTGATGGTAGAGGTGCTATACCTAGAGAAGATGTAGCAAGCGTGTTAAAAGAAGTTGCAACATCAGATAACAAATTTGTGAATAAAGAATTTCAAGTTGTTTCCGGTAATCAATCAATTCGCGAAGCATTATCTTCATATGAATAAGTAAAGTTTAAAGATGACTATTTTGTATACACATTATGTGACTATGTTAAAAGGTGAAAATAAGAAGTTGTATTGCTTAATCGCAGTAGTTAACAGTATTGAGTAATAATTAAACTAATTCTTTTTAGCGCTAGTCATCCTTGTATTAGTGGTCGTGGGCCTAGCAAATTGAACGTCAATCCCACGATCACTTCTTTTATCCTTTTAATAATTTCTATTAAAATAGGACTAAAGTTGATATAATAAAGATACGAGTGATTATATTGGTCGTGCTCATCCTTTAGCATGACTATAATTCAACGCTTACATAATTGACTTTTAGGTTTTAATACATATTAAACAGCAAATTATTATTTACTTTAGAAATAGAGAATACGGCCTTTAACGGTTTTAGGGGGTGCAATTATGCCATTGTTTTTAAAGCCTGTTTTTCACGACAAAATTTGGGGCGGTAATAAACTAAAACAATTTAATTACGACATTCCAAGCGAATCAGTTGGAGAATGCTGGGGAATTTCAGCACACCCAAATGGTAAAAGTATGATTCTTAATGGTCCTTATGCAGGACAAACTTTAGATCAAGTATGGACGCAACATAGAGAGCTATTTGGAGACTTTCCAAGTAAGGATTTTCCTTTACTATGTAAAATCGTTGATGCTAAGGAACCATTATCGATTCATGTTCACCCAGATGATTCTTATGCTTATGAATATGAAAATGGGCAATATGGCAAATCAGAATGTTGGTACATTATCGATGCTGAAGAAGATGCTGAAGTGATCATTGGTACATCAGTTAACTCAAAAGAAGAATTAGAAGAGCAAATCGAACAAGATAAATTCATGGAAACACTCAAAAAGGTAAACGTACAACCTGGAGAATTTTACTTTATTCCTGCTGGCACGGTACATTCAATTGGTGCAGGAATTACAGTATATGAAACAATGCAGTCTTCAGATATTACATATAGACTATATGATTATGATAGAGAACGTGATCAACCTTCTTCTCTGAATATCGATAAAGCATTAGATGTCATTCAATATTCTCAAGAATTATCAAGTATTGTTCCGGAAAATGAAATTATTGAAAATCATAAGTGTAGTCACATTGTGTCTAATGATTTCTTTACAATGGTGAAATGGGAAGTCAGTGGAACGCTAAATTATATGAAACCAAGAGAATTTTGTCTTGTTTCTGTCCTTAATGGTGATGGACAAATGATTGTTGATGGCGAAATCTTTAAAATTCAAAAAGGTTCTAACTTCGTGTTAACTTCAGAAGATTTAGATAGCGTTTTTGAAGGAGACTTTACATTAATTATTAGTTATATCTAATATTTCATTTTATATTTATGTCATTTATTTACTAAAGGAGTGTGAGTGTTGAAACAGTTTTTATATATTTCCTTAGTATGTGGTGTGATTGCAGGAGCAGGTGTTTTCTTCAATATGCCACAATATCCTTCGCTTACGATTCCTAGAGTTGTTGCAATTTTAGGTATTATAAGTGCAATCATTACATTTAAAGATAAAGAAATCAGTGGATTATTGAAACTTGGAGGCATTATGATTAATTTAATGCCATTGTTAGGTAGCTTACTTGCACAGCAATAACTTGTATAGGGGAAATATTTAGAATTAATTGGTCATTGATTCTGAATGTTTGCTCTATTTTTTTGCAACTTATTAAAATGTGATAGAATATAAAAAAAATTAAACATAAAATTACGTCGATATGTTAAGATTTAAAGCATAACTTAAGTAACTTTAAAAATTTAAATATTACAATAAATAGGGATACATATTGATTTATAAGAATACATTTAAAGGAGATCCACTATGGAAGAAGAAATAAATTACTTTTGGCTTAATTGTGGCTATACGAGATGGAATCATAACGAGCCTTTAGTAGGTCAAACAACTTTATTTGAATCTGGCGCCCAGTTTAATCCTACCCAAGGTTTTAGAGCTTTTAAAAAAGCCAAAACAGGTGATCAAGTTATATTTTATCAAGTCCAAACAGATACTGGATTACTTGGTATTGGTGAGATCATTAGCGTACAAACAGGCGCTCAAAATAAAATAAGAGTTGAATTTAAATTTAACGAATTATTAAAGCCTTTAACAACAGATTATTTAAAGCGTAGTGAGACACTCGATTTTCGCATGAACAACATGCGTGAAACATTAATTAATCAATTAACTAAAGAAGAATATGATTTAATTGTTTCATTAGGCAAAGGCGAAGAAAAACTTCCACGTTATTTCTTCCTATCTGAAACTGAGTCATTTGAGCCAGGTGAATATTATACGATTTATACACACACTTATAATGGCATCAAACGCAATGGCTATCATTTTTATAATCAATTAGAAGTGGGAGATAACCTTGTATTCTATAATAAATACGAGAATCAGTCAGTGGTAGGCATTGGAGAGGTATCTCGACATATTCATGAGAAACCACCGATTCCAGGTAGAACCAACAGTACAGCCATTGAAATATACTATGATAAACATATTACGCCTGTAACTTTAGGTGCATTGAACAAACATCCTAAGTTAAAAAATCTGTATTTCTTACAAGAAAATGCGAAGCAAGCTATCGCAAGCATGAGCCAAACACAGTATGATGCAATTATTGAAATGAGCAACAATGATGGCATCAAAACGCCTTTTGAAACGATTAAGAAAACAGAAATTGATACAGACCATCATGAAGAAGGTATTAAACCTTTCATATTATTAGTAGTAGAACAACGTGAAGAAGGATTGAAAGCAGCGAATAATTTACTACAAAAGACAAATGCTAACCCTGTGATTACGAGTGGGCATCCAGATTTTACGGAAGATATGTTGTATGGTAAGTATTTACCAAATGAAGCTGGTGCATTATATTATCGTGAAGGGTTTATTACACAATTGATGCCTAAAAATGATAAAAGTTACTTAGTCATTGATAACTTTAATAGAATTGACCCTGATATATTTCAAACATATATTAATGTACTTGAAGGGTATGAAGTGACATTACCTAGGTATAATAAAGAAGGACAAATGGTTAAGTGGTCAAGAGAAAAAGATTCATTCTACCATTTCAATCCAAACTGGCATATTATTGGCGTAACATATGATCGATTAGAGGATATTAAACGTAAATACTCAAAACAATTTCTTAAATATACAAGAATTGTTAAAGTAAATCATGAATAAATAAAATGGCTGGAATTCAGAGAACGCCAAGATTAACTATTTTCTATGTTAATAGAAGTTGGCTAATCTGAAACAGTTATCATAGTATGGTTATTTTAGTTCTAGTGAGTGGACAATGAATTCGAAAGGAATTCTAGTCCACTCTTTTTTATTTATTAGAAATAATATAGATGTAGTCGATTGACTGATTTACAACGGCGTCACAATAAAGTTAAACCTTATCTGTATCACTTTTAGTGTTTAACATAAGTCAAATCATGGAATATGAATACTAAGAAGTAATGGAAGGTGATAGAAGATGCCAATTATTTATTATGACGGTAATTGTGTGTATTGCTATAACTATTGTATTTGGTTAATACAACACGGACTTCCTAAAAGCTATGAATTTGCAACCTTAAAGAGTGAATCAGCGCATCATTTATTTGAACAGCATCCAGAAGCATTAAATAAAAACAGCGTTATATTACAACGTGGTCAACATTTAGAATTCAAATCTAATGCTATAGCGAGTCTTATACTTGCAACTACTGATTATAAGTGGTTAGGATGGTTGCTCAAAGTTACGCCACGTCCTATTAGAGATTGGGCTTATAATTTATTTGCTAATAATCGCAATAGAATGTGGAAGACACATTGGCACCAACCTAATGAATATGAAAAAACTTTCTTTATTGACGATAATCGAGATTAATTGATAATTTTTAATTTTAATTGATAATTTCATATACACTAATGATAATAAAATGATTTGAATGATAGTGCAAATTACTTTTCAAATGCAGATAAATGGCTTTTAATATACTATATAAAGGTTTTTGACTTACGCATAAAATCATCATAAAAAAGATGAACATATCTATTTACAGATTATAATAATTATAATATAATAATAATTGTAATAAAGAGAAAAAATAGTGATAAACAAGGAGAGAATATAATGAGTCAACAAGATGTAGTAAAAGAATTAAACCAACAAGTTGCGAACTGGACAGTAGCTTATACAAAATTACACAATTTCCATTGGTACGTTAAAGGTCCTAATTTCTTCTCATTACATGAGAAATTTGAAGAGTTATATAACGAAGCAAGTCAATATGTAGATGACTTAGCTGAACGTATTTTAGCAATTGGCGGTAATCCAGTTGGAACATTAAAAGAAAGCTTAGACATTTCAATCGTTGATGAAGCGGGTAAAAACTACTCAGCAGAACAAATGGTAGAAGCATTCTCAATAGATTTAACAAATATCTCAGAGCAATTAGTTAAATCTATTGAAGTAGCAGGAGAAGCTGGCGATGATGTATCAGAAGATATGTTCATCGGAATGAAAAATTCTGTTGATAAACACAATTGGATGTTCAAATCATATTTAGTTTAATCATAAGGGTGTTATTAAGCACATGACTCTCAATATCGTTCATTGAGATAAGACTTACAATGATCTTAGTAGAGTGAGTTGAGTCATGTTCTAATCATTAAATTTAAGGCACTTCGTTAATTTAGTTTGCTAGTACTTACTAAATGATACGAAAGTGCCTTATTTTTTTAAAGTATTTCAATGTAAAATTATATATAAATACAAAGTGTTTTGGCGAGACTCTTACGTTGATTATTAATGAACATAAGTGCTAGCGCACTTATGTAAGAAATTCTAGAGATGAATGACGAATGTTGTTGCGCGCGGGGCCCCAGCAAAGAGATTTTCAATATGAAAATTTACAAACAAAGCAAGCTGGGGTTGAGGAACTTAAGTGTTTACACACTTAAGTAAGTAGTTCTAATGATTAAAATCAAAGAACTACTTTAGAGCCTTTCCCACAGGAAAGCGTCGCAACTATAATGAGTGAATATTCATCTAAGAATTTCTTTAGAGGACTACAGGCTGAAGCTGTCCCATAATAAGGGCCCCAACACAGAGAAACTGAGTTAATCAGTTTCTACAAGCAAAGCACGTTGGGCAAGCGAGCCAACAATACGAAGTATTGTATATAAAGAAGCCAGTAAATGAATTTATAAAAAACTCATTTACTGGCATTTTTGCTAGGAATTATGTCCCAGCCTCATTTTGTTAGGGATTATTTCCTAACCTCGTTTATTGTTTATTAATTATTGTTATTCAGCAACTTCTAATGCAATTTCCATCATTTGCGTAAATGAGTTTTGTCTTTCTTCAGCTGTAGTTGCTTCATCTCTAAGAATATGGTCACTAACTGTAAAAATACCTAATGCTTTCTTACCAGCATTAATTGCATTTAAGTATAACCCTGCTGATTCCATTTCAATACCTAAAATTCCCATTTTTTTCCAATTGTCATTGAACGTTGCATCAGCATTATAGAATGTATCTGAAGATAACACATTTCCTACATGACTTACTGCGCCAATTTTATCAGCAATATTTTTAGCTTTAGTAATAAGTTCGAAATCAGCGATTGGGGCAAAGTGGCCAGGAATATTAAATTGGTCTACATAATTAGAGTTAGTAGATGCTGCTTGAGCAATAATCACATCATATAAATTAACATCTTCTTGTAAAGCACCACATGAACCAACACGAATAATAGTGTCAACATCAAAGAAATTATATAATTCATATGAATAAATACCAATACTTGGTATGCCCATTCCAGAGCCCATAACTGAAACTTCTTTACCTTTGTAAGTACCTGTATAACCGAACATATTTCTAACTTCGTTAAATTGTTCTACATTTTCTAAAAAGTTATCTGCAATATATTTTGCGCGTAATGGATCGCCAGGCATTAAAACCGTTTTAGCGATTTTCGCTCCATTTGGTTGAATGTGAGGTGTGCCATTTGTCATTAATATCTTCTCCTTATCATGATTGTTAAGATTAAGATAACATTTGTTTAACTTTTTTGCGAATTTTTGTACTATATACATGAGAGGGCTATATTAATATGAAAAGTTAATATTCTAATTTTAAGGAATATTGATTAAATTTAACAACATATTGGAGGAAACTACTATGAATTATGCAAAATTTATTGATCACACTTTATTGAAGCCGGAATCTACACGTCAACAAATTGATAAAATTATTGACGAAGCTAAAGCGTATGATTTCAAATCAATTTGTGTAAATCCTACACACGTTAAATATGCATCAGAAAAGTTAAATGGCTCAGATGTATTAGTTTGTACTGTGATTGGTTTTCCATTAGGAGCAAATACAACTGCTACTAAAATTTTTGAAACAGAAGATGCAATTAAAAATGGCGCATCTGAAATTGATATGGTTATCAATATAGGCGCACTTAAAGATGGAAGATATGAAGACGTTCAAAAAGATATTGAAGGCGTAGTTGGCGCAGCTAACGGAAAAACAGTGAAAGTTATTATTGAAACTATTCTTTTAACAGATGATGAAAAAGTGAAAGCAAGTGAATTAGCAAAAGCTGCTGGAGCAGATTTCGTTAAAACATCAACTGGCTTTGCTGGGGGAGGCGCTACACCAGAAGATGTGAAATTGATGAAAGACACTGTGGGAGACGCATTAGAGGTTAAAGCTTCAGGTGGCGTGCGTAATTTAGAAGATTTCAACAAAATGATTGACGCAGGCGCTACTCGTATAGGTGCGAGTGCTGGTGTTCAAATTATTCAAGGCTTAGAGTCAGATTCTGATTATTAATCATGCAATTGATGTAACAGCACACAGATATAACAGCTTATTTTGAGAGGGGTTCAGAATTATGAGAATGGTAGATATTATTGAAAAGAAACGCGATGGCAAATCATTATCTAAAGAGGAAATTGAATTCTTTATCAAAGGTTACACGGAAGGGGACATTCCTGATTATCAAGCTTCTAGTTTAGCGATGGCAATCTTTTTCCAAGATATGAATGAAGAAGAACGTGCAGCTTTAACTATGGCAATGGTTAATTCAGGTGATGTTATTGATTTATCAAAAATTAATGGTATTAAAGTAGATAAACACTCAACTGGTGGTGTTGGAGATACGACGACGCTAGTGTTGGCACCATTAGTAGCTGCAGTGGGAGTGCCAGTTGCTAAAATGAGTGGCCGTGGTTTAGGACATACGGGCGGTACGATTGATAAATTAGAATCTATTAATGGATTCCATGTTGAAATCTCTGAAGCGGAGTTCATTAAACTTGTTAATGAAGACCAAGTTGCAGTGATTGGACAAACAGGCAATTTAACACCTGCAGACAAGAAACTATACGCATTAAGAGATGTTACAGGAACAGTTAACTCTATTCCTCTAATCGCATCATCAATCATGAGTAAGAAAATTGCCGCGGGTGCTGATGCAATCGTCCTAGATGTTAAAACTGGAAATGGTGCATTCATGAAAACATTAGAAGACGCTGAGGCATTAGCACATGCTATGGTTAGCATAGGAAATAATGTTGGTAGAAATACAATGGCTATTATTTCAGATATGAGCCAACCACTTGGTCGTGCGATTGGGAATGCTTTAGAATTAAGAGAAGCGATTGATACATTAAATGGTCAAGGACCTGAAGATTTAACTGAACTAGTATTAACACTAGGTTCACAAATGGTCGTACTTGCTGAAAGAGCAAGTACACTTGAAGAGGCGCGTCAATTGCTCAATGAAGCCATTGAAAATGGTTCAGCATTAGATAAATTCAAAACATTTTTAGAAAATCAAGGTGGCGATGCTTCAGTTGTCGATTCACCGGAGTTATTACCGACTGCCCAATATCAAATTGATTATAAAGCAAAATCAAGTGGTGTAGTTTCAGAGCTTATTGCAAATGAAATTGGAGTTGCTTCAATGATGTTAGGTGCGGGAAGACAAACGAAAGAAGATGACATAGATTTAAGTGTTGGCATTGTGTTGAATAAGAAAGTAGGAGACAAAGTCAATGAAGGTGAGTCTTTATTAACGATTCACAGTAATCGTGAAAATGTTGATGATGTCATTAAGAAACTTGACGAAAGTATCGAAATTAAAGCACAAGCAAAAACACCAACATTAATTCATAAAATAATTACAGAGTAGGAGTGTTAAATATGACGACACCATTTAAAAGAGTGCATTTAATTGTCATGGATTCAGTAGGTATTGGTGAAGCACCTGATGCTGCTGCTTTTAATGATGAAGGGTCACACACATTAAAACACACGTTAGAAGGGTTTAACCAATCATTACCTAATTTAGAAAAATTAGGACTAGGTAATATTGAGGATTTACCAGTGGTCAATAAAGTTGAACAACCAGGTGCGTTTTATACTAAATTAAGTGAAGCTTCTGTCGGAAAAGATACGATGACAGGACATTGGGAAATTATGGGACTAAATATCATGCAACCATTTAAAGTTTATCCAAATGGATTTCCTGATGAATTAATTCAAGAGATTGAAGAAATGACAGGTCGAAAAGTTGTAGCAAATAAACCTGCTTCAGGTACTGCAATTATTGATGAATTAGGCGAACATCAAATGAAGACAGGGGATTTAATTGTTTATACTAGTGCAGACCCAGTACTTCAAATTGCTGCACATGAAGATATTATCCCACTTGAAGAATTGTATGATATTTGCGAAAAGGTGCGTGAATTAACTAAAGATCCTAAGTACTTAATTGGCCGTGTTATTGCACGCCCATATGTAGGTGAACCAGGAAACTTTACACGTACGTCTAATCGTCATGATTATGCGCTTAAACCATTTGGTAAAACAGTCATGAACACATTAAAAGATCATGACTATGATGTTATTGCAATTGGTAAAATTAATGACATTTATGACGGTGAAGGTGTAACAGAAGCAATAAGAACTAAAAATAATATGGATGGCATGGATCAACTGATTAATGTCGTTAAAAAGGACTTTAATGGTATCAGCTTCTTGAATTTAGTGGATTTTGATGCATTATATGGTCACCGCAGAGACAAAGACGGTTATGCACAAGCAATTAAAGATTTCGACGAACGCTTACCAGAATTAATTGATAATTTACAAGAAGATGATTTAGTTATTATTACGGCAGATCATGGTAATGATCCAATTGCAGAGGGTACTGACCATACTCGAGAATATATTCCAGTGCTAATGTTTAGCCCTAAAATAGATGCATACCATGAATTATCAGGAGATACTACATTTAGTTCAATTGGTGCAACAATAGCAGATAATTTCAATGTTGAATTACCTGAATTTGGTAAGAGCTATTTAAAAGAAATGGGAGTGGAACATTAATGAAAGTATTCCGTTATTTATTAGGTTTAGCTTTTGGAACAGCAGGTGTACTTCATTTTACACGTGAACGTTCATTTAGAAATATCGTTCCAGATTATTTACCATTACAAAAAACGGCTGTTTTAGTAACAGGTGTATTTGAGATTTTCTTCGGTATTATGTTGTTATTAAAACGTCCTGCTAATTGGTTAAAAAAAGGTATTAACCTATTCCTATTAGCTGTTTTGCCTGCAAATGTTTACATGGCACGTAAAGAATTACCTTTAGGTGATAAACAAGTGCCAAAATGGGCGCTATATTTAAGATTACCATTACAGTTTGTATTAATTGGATTAGTAAAAAAATTATAAAATAATCAGATCAGAGAGCGGGACAAAAATTAAAATAAATTTGTTGTTCCACCCTAGCTAGCTTAGTTCAGAGTTTTTCTTGATGAAAATCTCTTAGTTAGGGCTCTGACAGCAAAGATGACGAGGTTTGAAAAAATGCTTGATTGAAACGCATTTTCAAATCAGTCAACTACAGCTAAAAGATAAAGAGGCTGAGACAAAATAAAATGTCTCAGCCTCTTTTTAAATATTCACTTTATGAACGGGTAATGTTATTTACCTTCACCATATATATCAGACCATTCATTACGTTTATCAAGAAATGCTTGCGCGATTTCTTTTGCACCTTCAAGTGAATGGCTTGCAGCCCAGCCGCATTGAACTTCGTTACAAGCAGGAACTTCAGTAGCATTTAACACATCATTTAATGTTTTTTCAATGATATTTAATACATCTTCATAATCATCATGATTAATAAATGACACATAAAAACCAGTTTGACAACCCATTGGACTTAAATCTACAACTTTATCAGTATGATTTCTAATGTTTTCAGCCATTAAATGTTCGAGTGAGTGTAACCCTGGCATTTCCATATGTTCTTTATTAGGTTGTTTGAAACGAATATCGTATTTTTTAATCACATCACCATTCAAACCTTCCATTGTACCAGCTAAACGCACGAAAGGTGCTACAACCTTAGTATGATCTAAATTAAAACTTTCAACGTTCATTTTAGTCATCATAAATCCTCCTATAAGCAATAAATTTAATTATTAAGTTAACGATTTGATTGTATCAATAGTTAAAGCTATTTACAATTTTCAAAATTATAGTCCTGATAGGGGACATGAGATTGAATGAATTGTGAGAAAATTTTGTAAATACATGGAAATTTAATGACAACCATCTTTAAATCCGATAAAATAGGTAATAATTAACTGATGATAAGAAATATAAACGATTGAAGATAGTAGCAAAAACGATTGTCGTAAAAATAAGGGAGTTATGATTTATGAGTAATAAACAAGAAATTTTAGATTATATAGAGAATAATAAATATGATTATGTTGAAATTAGTCATCGAATACATGAACGCCCTGAATTAGGTAATGAGGAGATTTTTGCCTCTAGAACACTCATTGATAAATTGAAAGATAATGACTTTGAAATAGAAACGGATATTGCTGGTCATGCTACAGGTTTTATAGCCACTTATGATTCTGGGCAAGAAGGTCCTACGATTGGCTATTTAGCAGAATATGATGCACTGCCGGGATTAGGTCACGCCTGTGGCCATAACATTATTGGGACTGCTAGCGTACTTGCAGGTTCAGCATTAAAACAAGTGATAAACCGCATTGGGGGAAAGGTTGTTGTGCTTGGTTGTCCAGCTGAAGAAGGTGGCGAGAATGGAAGTGCCAAAGCGTCATATGTTAAAGCTGGCATTATTGATGATATCGACATCGCTTTAATGATTCACCCTGGGAATGAAACCTATCCAACTATTGATACGCTCGCTGTAGATGTCTTAGATATAAAATTCTATGGCAAGAGTGCACATGCTTCAGAAAATGCTGATGAAGCTTTAAATGCACTTGATGCGATGATTTCATATTTTAATGGTGTAGCACAATTAAGACAACACATTAAAAAAAGTCAACGCGTACATGGCGTTATTTTAGATGGTGGCAAAGCAGCTAATATTATTCCGGACTATACACATGCCCGATTCTATACACGTGCAACAACACGTAAAGAATTAGATGTTTTAACTGAAAAGGTCAATCAAATTGCGAGAGGCGCAGCGATTCAAACAGGTTGTGATTATGAATTTGGACCGATACAGAATGGTGTAAATGAATTTATAAAGACGCCTAAATTAGACGCGTTATTTGAGAAATATGCAAATGAAGTAGGTGAAGATGTCAGTCATGACGATTTTGGTTTTGGATCGACAGATACGGGTAATGTCAGTCATATAGTACCTACGATTCACCCTCATGTGAAAATAGGCTCTAGAAATTTAGTTGGTCATACACATAGATTTAGAGAGGCTGCAGCGAGTGTGCACGGTGATCAAGCGTTAATTCATGGTGCTAAAATCATAGCATTAATGGGATTAGAATTAATTGAAAATAAGAGAATGTTTGATGACGTAGTTCAACAGCACTCTCAAATAAAGGGGCAGTCTAGATGACAAAGAACGAAAATGAACTAAAATTAACTTTAAGTGATTTATATAATGACAATGTTGTGTATAACTCAAGACCATCATATGTTTCAAACCCTTGGCTAAAACCTGAGGAACATCAATCGAATTTCTTAACGGGTCGAGAAATGCTTATTGCAGATTCTATGCCGATGATTGTACATGAAGCAAGCATTACTGATAAATTAGTTCAATTATTTGCACTAGTCGGAAAAAAAGTTCCAACACATACGTATCAATTTAAAAATCGTGAAACATATGAAGCATTGTTAAATCGAATTGTTCACGAAGAAGGTAAAACAATTTATTTTCAATATATTCATAGTGATGACGTTGTACCAGATGATTGCTACGCTGTTCATAAAGAAACATTTGTAGCATTAAACAATAAAGCACGTATACCAGAGTGGACGAATCATAAATTTTTGCCAGAGCGTGAAATTGTATCTATTAATGATTTCAAAGCGCGTATTAAAGAATGGGCGTTTCCATTTGTTATTAAACCTGGAGATGATTTGCCAACAGCAGGTGGATATGGTGTTATGATTTGCTATGATGAAGCGGATTTGGCTAAAGCCACACAACGTATCCTAGAAGCTAGTGATGCGACAGATAACCTAATTATTGAACAGAAAATTGAAGCGGTTAAGAACTATTGTGTGCAATTCGCTTATTCTGAAGATATTGGTGTGACCTATTTAGGTACAGCACATCAAATTACAGATAAATATGGATTTTATGCAGGTAATGAAAATGTTCATAATGTTCCACAACAAATAATTGATGCCGGTCGAGAAATAATGGAAAATGGTGTGAAACTCGGTTTCTTTGGTGTAGCTGGTTTCGATTTACTCCTAGATAAGAATGACGACGTTTTTGCAATCGATTTAAACTTTAGACAAAATGGCTCTACAAGCATGCTATTATTACAAGAGGAACTGAATTCGACATATCAAAAATTTTATAGCTACTTCTCTAATGGTGATAATGAGCATTTCTTTAATACTATTTTAAAATATGTTAAACAAGGCGTGTTGTACCCATTGTCTTATTACGATGGAGATTGGTTTGGAAAAAACAAAGTTAATTCTCGCTTTGGTTGTATTTGGAGAGGCGAATCAAAGGAATCTATTGAGAAGATTGAACAATCTTTTTTAGCTGATCTAGAAAAGTAATCATTTATTAAATATGCAATCGTAAGTCGACAAGAAGTGTATTATTTAAATGAATATGAGTTATGAACTAGAGTTGAGTAGGCAAGCATATTAGCCTTTTCTCAACTCTAGTTTTATTTTAGATTCAAAACAAGTATGTTTTAAAAGTGCTATCTTAATATCATCATTTTCGATACAGATATTTGACGGCTTAAGTATTGTCATTTACTATTTTAATTGTTACCAAAATAGAAATGGAGGGTTACGCATTGTCTTACAAGAATGAGACTTATTTTAAAGATGTGCTGATTAATGAAACGTTTTATGTTGCTAGCCAAAATAAAAAATTAATCAGAATAAATAGTAATGATCAAAATCATGTCGGTGTTTGGACTCAAGAAGGACAAGCAGAAGCGTATTTAAAGCATTCAGCAATAGACTACGATCGCGTATTAACAATTGATGTGGATACATTCGTTACCTATGAATTGGATGACTTATTTGATGAAAATGATCAAGTTGTTATTAATCAAACAGCTGAAACAGAAGGACAGATTGTTAACGTTGTACAAATGACTGACGAATTAATGTCGGAATTGGATAAAATTCGCATTAAAGAATTTGTGAGAGATGTAGCCAAAGAAGATCAAGTATTCGGCTTAACGAAACAAGGTGAAAGTCACTTCATATTAATTAGTGATGATAAAGAAGAAAAACCTCAAATTATGCCTGTTTGGAGTTTAAAAAATAGAGCGCTTAAAGTTCGAGATGAAGACTTTGAAGAGTGTGAGTTAATCGAAATTGAAGGCAGCGTATTTAGTGATTGGTTAGATAAATTACGTGATAATAATCAAGCTGTTGCCATCGATTTAAAACCTGGTGTAGTTGGAACTGTTGTTTCAGCTCAAAAATTATCAAACGAATTAACGTTTTAATTTGAATTATGTAGTCATTCGTTACTTTTAGTCTTTATATATATTTAGGTATTACATAATTGATTAATTAAATAAAAAGGAAGCCCTTAATCACATTTGAATGAGGTGATTAAGGGCTTTTTTAGAAAATAATTACAAAACTATTAACTTAAATAGATAGCGCCAAGCGCACCTGAAAAGGCACCGTTTTCAATATAAAATGGTTTGAACCCACGTAGTACCGTATAATCTTCAATAACCTCGCGCAAAAGAGGATTGTTGTTAAAAGAAGACCCGATATATACAACATTTTCAGTTTTATTTTCACGAGCAACAGTGATTGCCATAGTCGTTATAACTTCTCCAACAATACCAACGACTGATGCTAATTTGTTGGCTGGTGAAAATTCTACGTCTAAATTATGTAAGACATTTCCGAAATTAGCTGCTGTTAATTCACCAGGAATAGGAGGCTCAGTATCTTTATAAATATGTTTAACCTTAAGGTCTATCGTATCTCTATCACCAGATTGTGCTAAATTAGTTAGTGCTTCGTAATCTGTAATTTGAGACAATAAATAACCCAGTCCTTGAATCATGCCACCACCAGTACCTACACCGCCAACTCGGTGCTGTTGTTGACCATCAAAAAAGTGTAATGACGTGCCTGTACCGACATTAGCGAAAATATATTCGTTAATATGGTGACCTTGTTCTTTTAGAAGCATACCTAAACCTTTAGATGATGCATCAAATTCAACAAATATTTTAGCTTCTGTATTTAAATTTTCAGCGATTACACCTGCATTACCACCCGTAAGACTGATGGATTCGAACGTATTTGCATTCAACCATGCAATGACTTCAGATATATTTGTAGTAAGTTCGGTTTCATATGAACGTCCTTGTTGTGATTCTTGGACGATTTTAATTAACGTACCACCGGCATCGATACCGACTTTCATTCTAGTTCACCTCGTGATTTTATATGTCATATTTATAGTAAAGCAAATTTGCTGAATTTCAATAGATTAATTTTAAAAAGGTAAAAATTTAAAATAATTGTATCTAACTTAAGTGGATTTTATTTTGATAAGTGTAAAAAAACAATTATAATATAAGTTGATAAATTATTAGAGGCATAGGGGTTAGTGGTTATGACTATAAAGAAACAATTTGAAAATATAACAATTCAAGAGTTTGAAGAAAAATATAGACAAGATGTAGTTAACTTTGAATTAAGCGAGCGACAACAAATATACTCTTCTTTACCGAAAACAGTATTAGACGATGCACTTACAGATGAGAATAGA
Organism: Staphylococcus sp. GDY8P47P; assembly: GCF_016892225.1. NCBI lineage: Bacteria > Bacillati > Bacillota > Bacilli > Caryophanales > Staphylococcaceae > Staphylococcus > Staphylococcus sp. GDY8P47P. The sequence continues at coordinate 27,013 of NZ_JAFENV010000021.1, forward strand.
GTGGCTAACATTGCTATTAATGAAGATGGAGATGTTGTTGGTTTCTTTGTATTACATCAATATTATCAACATGAAGGATACGATACGCCAGAGAACGTCGTTTATGTAAGATCATTATCAATCAATGAGCAATTTCAAGGGAATGGTTATGGAACGACAATGATGATGTACTTACCTCAATATGTACAGATGTTGTTTCCTGATTTTAATCATTTGTATCTAGTTGTTGATGCAGAGAACAAAGGGGCGTGGAATGTATATGAACGTGCTGGTTTCATGCATACGGCTACGAAAGAAGAGGGGCCAATTGGTAAAGAACGTTTATACTACTTAGATTTAGATTCTAAACACGTTTCTTCATTACGATTAACTGAAAACGAAACGTCAAGTATAGCGACATATAATATCGTTGATTTACTTAAAGATAACCAAAAAGTTGGCTTTATTGCACTTGAACAAATGAATAATCGAATTAATATTGTTGCCATTGAAGTTTATAAAGATCAACGTAAAGAAGGCATTGCAGAAAGTGCATTAAGACAAATACCAACATATGTACGTAAGCATTTTAAACAAGCTAAAACGATTGTTATTACATTGTTTGGTGAAAATAATGAATTAAAACCATTGTGTATGAATAGTGGTTTTGTCGAGATTGATCAATCAGATGATTTAGTTATTTTCGAGAAATATATCAATTACTAAGTGAATCGTAATTGCGAAATCGTGTATTGTCATTTATAATTTATTTTTGTTACTATTAATTAATGAAATCCAACGATATAATTAAAAATTCTTCGAAAGGAAGATTAGCTATAATGAAAATCCAAGATTATACTAAAGAAATGGTTGATGAAAAGTCATTTATTGATATGGCTTATACGTTATTAAATGATAAAGGTACTACAATGAATTTGTACGATATCATTGATGAATTCAAAAAATTAGGTGACTATGAATTTGATGAAATTGAAAATCGTGTAGTTCAATTCTATACCGATTTAAATACTGACGGACGTTTCTTAAACGTTGGCGAAAATCAATGGGGATTACGTGATTGGTATTCTGTAGATGATATCGAAGAAAAAATTGCTCCAACAATTCAAAAATTCGATATTCTTGATGACGAAGATGAAGAAGATAAGAATCTTAAGTTATTGGGTGACGATGAAATGGATGACGATGATGATATTCCAGCCCAAACAGATGATCAAGAAACATTAGATGATCCTGAAGATGAACAAGTTGAAGATGAAATTAGTGAATCAGATTTAGTAATTGAAGATGACGAAGAGGATGAACTCGACGAAGAAGACGAGGAAGAATTCGAAGACTAAGAAGATTTTAAAACTAAATGCTAGTTTTGATTGACTTTTACTTAAAAGATGATAGAATTTTATTCGGGCTCCTTTAATTAGGACACGTGTATAAATGATATACGCTCCCCTTACAGATATGTGAGAGGGAGCGATTTTTTTATTTTTTCAAAAGTGATTATTTAAAATGAACAAATAGGTAAGGAAGCATCCCTTTATAAATTAGGAGGTCAGGAAATGACAAAATTTATTTTTGTAACGGGCGGAGTAGTATCATCATTAGGAAAAGGTATCACAGCCGCTTCTCTAGGAAGATTATTAAAAGATAGAGGCTTAAAAGTCACAATTCAAAAATTCGATCCATATTTAAACGTTGATCCAGGAACGATGAGTCCATATCAACATGGAGAAGTATTTGTTACAGATGATGGTGCTGAAACTGACTTAGATTTAGGACATTATGAGCGTTTTATCGATATTAATTTAAATAAATATTCAAACGTTACTGCTGGGAAAGTTTATTCTCATGTACTTAAAAAAGAACGTCGTGGAGATTATTTAGGTGGAACTGTACAAGTTATTCCACACATTACTAATGAAATTAAAGAACGTTTATTACTTGCAGGGGAAAGTACCAATGCTGATGTAGTTATCACTGAAATTGGTGGTACAACTGGTGACATTGAATCGCTACCATTTATCGAAGCGATTAGACAAATTAGAAGCGATTTAGGTCGTGAAAATGTGATGTATGTACATTGTACGTTACTTCCATACATCAAAGCTGCCGGTGAAATGAAGACGAAACCAACGCAACACAGTGTTAAAGAATTACGTGGTTTAGGTATTCAACCGGATTTAATTGTAGTACGTACTGAATATGAAATGACTCAAGATTTAAAAGATAAAATTGCGTTATTCTGTGACATTAATAAAGAAAGTGTTATCGAATGTAGAGATGCATCATCACTATATGAAATTCCATTACAATTAAGTGCACAAGATATGGACGATATCGTTATTAAGCGATTAGATTTAGATGCTAAATACGATACTCAGTTAGACGAATGGCAATATTTATTAGATACTGTAAATTCGCTAGACGGTACAATTACGATTGGTTTAGTTGGTAAATACGTAAGCTTACAAGATGCGTACTTATCAGTAGTGGAATCATTGAAGCATGCTGGCTATCCATTGAAAAAAGATGTCGTTGTTAAATGGATCGATTCAGGAGAAGTTAATGACGATAATGTTGAAGACTACTTAAAAGATGTAGATGGTATTCTAGTGCCAGGTGGTTTTGGATTTAGAGCAAGTGAAGGTAAAATTGCAGCCATTAAATATGCGCGTGAAAACAATGTGCCATACTTTGGTATTTGTTTGGGTATGCAATTGGCAACTGTTGAATTTGCACGTAATGTACTTGGGTTAGATGGTGCACATTCAGCTGAACTTGATCCAAGCACACCTTATCCAATCATTGATTTACTACCTGAACAGAAAGATATTGAAGATTTAGGTGGTACGTTACGCTTAGGATTATACCCATGTAAAATTAAAGAAGGTACATTAGCGCATCAAATTTATGATGCAATCAACATTGAAGAGAGACACCGTCATCGATATGAATTTAATAACGAATTCAGAGAACAATTAGAAGCGAATGGTATGGTATTCTCTGGAACTAGTCCGGATGGACGTCTAGTTGAAATGGTTGAAATTCCTGAGAATGATTTCTACATTGCTTGTCAATTCCATCCTGAATTCTTATCAAGACCTAATAGACCTCAACCAATATTTAAAGCGTTTGTTGAAGCAGCAAACAACTATCAAAATAAATAATATATTAAGACAACCCTTACATTGCTTTATTAGCATATAAGGGTTGTTTTTTATTTAATGTTTAGTTATTACTATTACAATTCTAAATCTCGTGTCATTTCAACCATTTGAGTGTAAATTTCATAGTAAATATAATTAAATGCCATTGTATGTGGTTGAACCACTTTATCATAATCTTCTGTGTAGACGATAGGTCGTGGTGTAGCGAGGTTAATAAAATGAATAAACTGTTCTGGTATTTCAACATCTTTAGGACGGTTACAAATTAAGACAACATCAATATCTTTATCGACGAATGTTTGTACATCCTGAGCGACTTCTTCAGTATAAAATGGTGAAAAGAGTAACACACGATCTGTAGAATCAATATCGTCAACCGTTGTTAATGTTGATAATGGTTTACTAGATTGAAGATGTTCTTCACTTTCAAGAATAAAGGGTTCGAAAAATTTTAAATCACCATAACCGCGTATATATACATACCCCTCACCACCGATTGCTTGTATTAGACATTGAGCGGCCATTTGAATGTCTAATGCTTGATCTTCTAAACGATTGAATATACCTGTTAATTGTGTATGTAATATTTTAGACATGTAAATCCTCCATTTCATTTTGTATTGTAAATAAACGCAAACGTAAGTGCAATAAAACTAGTTATGATAGCTAATCTGAATGACGTAATGCGTGTCAGATAAGATTATTTTAAAATGAGCATACATTCACATGCAATTCAAAATAATATCTGATATAATGATTTTAAAAATTGTGCAGTTGCACACAAGGAGGAACTTTCATGCCATTAGTTTCAATGAAAGAAATGTTAATCGACGCGAAAGAAAATGGTTATGCAGTTGGTCAATACAACTTAAATAACCTTGAATTTACACAAGCAATTTTAGAAGCTTCTCAAGAAGAGAATGCACCAGTTATCTTAGGTGTTTCAGAAGGTGCTGCACGTTACATGAGCGGTTTCTATACAGTAGTTAAAATGGTTGAAGGTTTAATTCATGACTTAAACATTACTGTACCAGTAGCTATCCACTTAGACCATGGTTCAAGTTTTGAAAAATGTAAAGAAGCAATTGATGCTGGATTCACTTCAGTAATGATCGATGCTTCTCATAGCCCATTTGAAGAAAATATTGAAATCACATCTAAAGTAGTAGAATATGCACATCAACATGGTGTATCAGTTGAAGCTGAATTAGGAACTGTTGGTGGACAAGAAGATGACGTTGTTGGTGGCATCATCTATGCTGACCCTAAAGAATGTCAAGAATTAGTTGAAAGAACAGGTATTGATACGTTAGCACCAGCATTAGGTTCAGTTCACGGACCTTACAAAGGTGAACCTAAATTAGGATTTAAAGAAATGGAAGAAATCGGTGCATCAACTGGTTTACCATTAGTACTACATGGTGGTACTGGTATCCCAACGAAAGACATTCAAAAAGCAATTCCTTACGGTACTGCTAAAATTAATGTAAACACTGAAAACCAAATTGCTTCAGCTAAAGCAGTAAGAGAAGTATTAAATAATGATCAAGACGTATATGATCCACGTAAATACTTAGGACCAGCTCGTGAAGCAATTAAAGAAACGGTTAAAGGTAAAATTAGAGAATTTGGTACATCTAACCGCGCTAAATAAGTTTTAAAATAATTGAAGATGTTATTTAAAAGAGTGAAACGTTTCATCGTTTCACTCTTTTTCTTTTATAATATAAGTAATCACATTTAATTATTTTTCAAAAATGATTTATAATATTTGTATATATAATACTTGAGATGGTTTTATAAAGTTTGAATCAATAATTTTTACTATTGCAATTATCTTTAATTCATAATAATTTATGTTTTACAAATAAAGAATGTATATTTTATAATGCTACTAATGTATTATTTTAAATAAATGAGAAACAAAGGAGATAAACTTATGACTCAAGAGGTAATAAAAATTCGCGGTGGTCAAACACTAAAGGGAGAAGTTACGATAAGCGGTGCCAAAAATAGCGCAGTAGCTATCATCCCAGCAACATTATTAGCTCAAGGCCAAGTGAAATTAGATGGCTTACCACAAATTTCCGATGTAGAAACACTAGTTAGTTTATTGGAAGATTTAAACATTAAGGCTCAATTAAATGGTAAAACGCTAGAAGTTGATACTTCTGAAATTCAAAATGCACCACTGCCTAACAATAAGGTTGAATCTCTTCGAGCATCTTACTATATGATGGGAGCGATGTTGGGTCGCTTTAAAAAATGCGTTATCGGCTTACCTGGTGGTTGTCCATTAGGACCACGTCCGATTGATCAACATATTAAAGGGTTCAAAGCATTAGGAGCAGAAATCGATGAATCCAATGACACGTCAATGAAGATTGAAGCTAAAGAATTACATGGTGCTAACATCTTCTTAGATATGGTCAGTGTAGGTGCAACGATTAATATTATGTTAGCTGCTGTACATGCGAAAGGTCAGACAGTTATTGAGAATGCTGCCAAAGAACCTGAAGTTGTAGATGTAGCTAATTTCTTAAATAGTCTTGGTGCAAATATTAAAGGTGCAGGTACAAGTACGCTAAAAATTAATGGTGTTAAAGACTTGCATGGTTCTGAATATCAAATTATTCCTGACCGTATTGAAGCGGGTACATATATGTGTATCGCAGCTGCAGTTGGAGAAGAAATAACGATTAATAATATCGTTCCTAAACACGTTGAAGCTTTAACGGTTAAGTTAAAAGAACTAGGCGTAGATATTGAAATCGATGGAGATGCTGAAAAAGCTATCATTAAACGCAAACCTATGTACAAAAATGTAGACATTAAAACTTTAGTATATCCTGGTTTTGCAACAGATTTACAGCAGCCAATAACGCCATTATTATTTATGGCAGATGGTCCTTCGTTTGTTACAGAAACGATATATCCTGCGCGTTTTAGACATGTCGATGAGTTAAAGCATATGGGTGCCAATATCGATGCAGACATGCAAACAGGAACAGCGACAATTAAGCCTTCAACATTAAATGGTGCTGACGTATATGCGAGTGATTTACGTGCTGGTGCATGCCTAATTATTGCGGGTCTATTAGCTGAAGGTATAACTACAATTTATAATGTTAGACATATTTATAGAGGTTATACTGATATCGTTACACATTTGAAAACGCTGGGCGCAGATATTTGGACGGAAGAAGTTTAATCACTACGATAAATTTAAGAAACAAGTCAAAGTCTTAATATAATGTCTTTTTGATTTGATATTTAGCTTTGAATGATTCAGATGCATTTGTTTGATGATTTCAATTGATCTATGATTGATAGTTTTAGACGTTGTATTAGGGCTTGTTTTTCTGGTATAATAATTATATTAGATACTAATATGTTGTAGACTTATAACCATTACTGGAACTAATGTAATGTATTTATAAGTGATTTTTAGTACCTACAATCTAAAGATGTTTTGAATAGAGGTGAAGACATTGGAAATCTGTCCATATCTTGAAGAAACCTTTAAAATTGTTGGTAGAAGTTGGAACGGTTTAATCATTAATTATCTATCACGATGCACTGATTATACTGCGCACTTTTCCGATATGAAAAGGGATTTGAAGACCATTACACCACGTGCATTAAGTATTAAATTAACTGACTTAGGTGAATGGGGATTAGTAGAAAAGAAAGTAGTTTCAACTAGTCCAGTTTCAATCATTTATGAATTGACTGATAAAGGTAAAGCTTTAGCCGAAGCTTTGAAACCAATTGAAGCGTGGGCTCGTGAACACGTTACACTTGAAGAAGAAGTTAAATCTAAATAATAGAGTTAAGCGTTTTGTACTATACAAGGAATGAATCTAACAGTTGAGGTTAGTCATTTTATATATAGGTGCAAAACGCTTTTATTATGCTGTACTGACATGGTATGTTTAATTCTCGTTAAAAAAAGGTACACACATGATATAACGATTCTTAAGGAGTGAAGCATTGATGAGAAATTATACGCAACAATATATCAATGGCGAATGGGTTGATAGCGATAGTAATGAAACAATTGAAGTAATTAATCCAGCAACAGAAGAAGTCATTGGTAAGGTAGCTAAAGGTAATGCTAACGACGTAGACAAAGCAGTAGAAGCTGCAAATAACGTATATTTAGAATTTCGTCATAGCTCAGTAAAAGAAAGAAAAGAACTATTAGATAAAATTGTAGAAGAATATAAAAATAGAAAACAAGACATTATAGAAGCCATTACAGATGAACTTGGTGCACCACTCACATTATCTGAAAATGTGCATTATCAAATGGGATTAGATCATTTCCAAGAAGCTAGCAGAGCGTTAGATTCATTTGAATTTGATGAAAGACGTGGCGATGCATTAGTAACTAAAGAAGCGATAGGTGTTTCAGGATTAGTGACACCATGGAACTTCCCAACTAATCAAACGTCATTGAAATTAGCCGCTGCATTTGCAGCAGGAAGTCCTGTAGTTCTAAAACCTTCTGAAGAAACACCATTTGCAGCCGTTATTTTAGCTGAAATTTTTGATAAAGTAGGCGTGCCTAAAGGTGTATTCAATCTAGTAAACGGTGACGGTGAAGGTGTCGGTAATCCTCTAAGTGAACATCCTAAAGTCAGAATGATGTCATTTACTGGTTCAGGTCGTACAGGCTCTAAAATTATGGAAAAGGCTTCTAAAGATTTCAAGAAAGTATCACTTGAATTAGGTGGTAAATCACCATATATCGTTTTAGATGATGTTGATGTTAAGGAAGCTGCAAAAGCGACTACAGGCAAAGTAGTTAATAATACAGGTCAAGTTTGTACTGCTGGTACACGTATTTTGATACCAGAAAGTAAAAAAGAAGATTTCTTAACCGCACTAAAAGAAGAATTTAGTAAAGTTAAAGTTGGCGATCCACGTGAAGAAGGCACTCAAGTCGGTCCAATTATTAGTAAAAAACAATTTGATACAGTTCAATCTTATATTGATAAAGGGATTGAAGAAGGCGCCGAATTATTCTATGGTGGTCCTGGTAAACCAGAAGGATTAAATAAAGGTTACTTTGCAAGACCAACTATTTTCATTAATGTTGATAACGATATGACCATTGCGCAAGAAGAAATCTTTGGTCCAGTTGCCTCTGTTATCACTTATAATGACTTAGATGAAGCAATTAAAATTGCGAATGATACAAAATATGGATTAGCAGGTTACGTAATTGGTAAAGATAAAGAAACACTTCAAAAAGTAGCACGCTCAATTGAAGCTGGACGAATTGAAATCAATGAGGCTGGCAATCAACCTGATTTACCGTTTGGCGGTTACAAACAATCTGGTATCGGCCGTGAGTGGGGCGATTACGGAATTGAAGAATTCTTAGAAGTGAAATCAATTGCCGGCTATTTCAGTTAATTTTAAAAATTAATTAATTTGTCATTTATAACAGTTCATGGGATATTTTTAGTTCCATGAGCTGTTTTATTTTTGGAAATTTAATAAAATCGTTTTGTATTTAAATTGAAAATTTGCTATATTAATTCTAGTATTCAAGACTTTAAAAAGTAATATATGAAATATCCACAATAGATTTTGTGATTTATCGAAGTGAATCTATATGGAAATATTTCTTTTCAAGTCAAATTTAAGTCTTTATAAATATATAAGAAATGGGTGCAATTTATGCCTGAAAAAGTACGTACATCTCCGCAATATGAGTCGTTTCATGAATTGTATAAAAACTACACAACGAAAGAATTAACACAGAAAGCCAAATCGTTAAAACTTACAAATTATAGTAAGTTAAATAAGAGTGAATTAGTATTAGCTATTATGGAAGCCCAAATGGAAAAAGATGGGAACTACTACATGGAGGGTGTCTTGGATGATATCCAACCTGATGGCTATGGATTTTTAAGAACAGTTAATTATTCAAAAGGTGAAAAGGACATTTATATATCTGCAAGTCAAATTCGCCGTTTTGAAATCAAACGTGGTGACAAAGTAACTGGTAAAGTGCGTAAACCCAAAGATAATGAAAAATATTATGGTTTATTACAAGTAGACTTTGTTAATGACGAAAATGCTGAAGTTGTAAAAAAACGCCCTCACTTTCAAGCTTTAACACCTCTTTATCCTGAGGAAAGAATCGTTTTAGAAACAGAACCCCAAAATTATTCAACACGTATTATGGATTTAGTTACACCAATTGGTTTAGGTCAACGTGGACTTATCGTTGCGCCACCAAAAGCTGGTAAAACATCATTATTAAAAGAGATTGCTAATGCGATTTGCAAAAATAAACCTGATGCGAAATTGTTTGTTTTATTAGTAGGGGAACGACCAGAAGAAGTCACTGATATTGAACGCTCTGTTGAATCTGCTGAAGTAGTACATTCAACTTTTGATGAGCCACCTCAACACCATGTAAAAGTAGCTGAATTATTATTAGAACGTGCTAAACGTTTAGTTGAGATTGGTCAAGATGTGATTATTCTAATGGACTCAATAACTCGATTGGCAAGAGCATATAACCTTGTTATACCACCAAGTGGACGAACACTATCAGGTGGACTTGATCCCGCTTCATTACACAAGCCTAAAGCATTTTTTGGTGCTGCACGTAATATTGAAGCAGGTGGGAGCTTAACAATATTAGCTACTGCATTAGTAGAAACGGGTTCACGTATGGATGATATGATTTATGAAGAGTTCAAAGGAACAGGAAATATGGAACTCCATCTTGATCGTAAATTGTCTGAACGTCGAATTTTCCCAGCAATTGATATTGGAAGAAGTTCTACACGTAAAGAAGAATTATTAATTAGTAAATCTGAACTAGATTCATTATGGCAATTAAGAAACATGTTTACGGATTCTACAGATTTCACTGAAAGGTTCATTAGAAAACTTAAACGCTCTAAAAGTAATAAAGAATTTTTCGAGCAATTACAAAAGGCTGCAGAAGAAAGTACAAAAACAGGTAAACCAATTATTTAATGAATATCTGTTTGAGGGTTGCGTTTTAATCTAATAACTATTATAATTACCAAGTATTGGGTAAAAAACTCACAAATAACTCTGTTCCAGATGGTTCAGGGCAAAGGAGCTGAAAATAATGAGACAAGGAATCCATCCTGATTATCACAAAGTTATCTTTTTAGATACAACAACAAACTTTAAATTTTTAAGTGGTTCAACTAAAACATCTTCAGAAACAATGGAATGGGAAGATGGCAATGAATACCCAGTTATTCGTTTAGATGTATCTTCAGATTCACATCCATTCTACACAGGACGTCAAAAATTCGCTGCTGCGGATGGTCGTGTGGAACGTTTCAACAAAAAGTTTGGTCTCAAATCAAACAACAACTAATTATAAGTTTAAACTGTCTGCCTAGTCTATTTTATATAGAATCGCGTAGGCAGTTTTTTTAAATTTAAGTAGTCTTTAAAGAGATAGTTATAATACATAGAAATATGATATAATTAAGCGATTATGTTTTTGTAAAAGGTGGAACTTATAATGTATGAAACTTACCATTCCGGTTGGATTGAATGCATTACTGGAAGTATGTTTAGCGGTAAGTCAGAAGAACTTATTCGTAGATTAAGAAGAGGCATATACGCTAAACAAAAAGTAGTAGTGTTTAAACCAGCGATTGATGATCGTTATCACAAAGAAAAAGTTGTTTCTCATGACGGAAATGAATTAGAAGCAATTAATATTTCGACATCTAGAGATATATTGTTGCATGATTTATCTCAAGTTGATGTCATTGGCATTGATGAAATTCAATTTTTTGATAAAGAAATTGTAAATATAGTTGAGAAGCTTGCAGAAAATGGTCATCGAGTTGTGGTAGCAGGCTTAGATATGGATTTTAGAGGAGAACCATTTGAACCAATGCCTCAAATTATGGCGGTAAGTGAACAGGTTACTAAACTGCAAGCTGTTTGCGCAGTATGCGGCTCATCATCGAGTAGAACACAACGCTTAATCAATGGACAACCAGCTAAAGTTGATGATCCTATCATTTTAGTAGGCGCAAATGAAAGTTATGAACCGAGATGTCGAGCACATCATATAGTAGCACCAAGTACAAGTGACGAGGAGGAAATGTAGTGTTTGATCAATTAGATATCGTTGAAGAAAGATATGAACAACTCAATGAGATGTTAAGTGACCCTGAAATCGTAAATGATCCAGACAAGTTACGCAAATATTCAAAAGAACAAGCTGATTTACAAAAAACAGTTGATGTATATAGAGACTATAAAAGTAAAAAAGAAGAAATAGCTGAAATTGATGACATGTTAAACGAAACAGATGATAAAGAAGAAATCGAAATGTTAAAAGAGGAAAGCGCTAGCTTGAAAAGTGTGATTCCTGAATTAGAAGAACAGCTTAAATTCTTACTAATACCAAAAGACCCTAACGATGAAAAAGACGTTATCGTTGAAATTAGAGCAGCTGCAGGTGGAGATGAAGCAGCCATCTTTGCGGGAGATTTACTAAGAATGTATAGTAAATATGCAGAATCTCAAAACTTTAAAACGGAAATAGTTGAAGCAGCTGAAAGTGACCATGGTGGTTACAAAGAAATTAGTTTCTCAGTTTCTGGGAACGGTGCATACAGTAAATTAAAATTTGAAAATGGTGCACATCGTGTTCAACGTGTACCAGAAACAGAATCAGGTGGCCGAATTCATACGTCAACAGCAACAGTTGCTGTACTGCCTGAAGTAGAAGATGTTGAAATTGAAATTCGCAATGAAGATTTGAAAATAGACACATATCGTTCAAGTGGTGCAGGTGGTCAGCACGTCAATACTACTGACTCAGCTGTACGTATTACACACTTACCAACGGGTGTGATTGCGACATCTTCTGAAAAATCACAAATTCAAAACCGTGAAAAAGCTCTGAAAGTATTAAAAGCACGTCTATATGATATGAAATTACAAGAAGAACAACAAAAATATGCGGCACAACGTAAATCAGCAGTAGGAACTGGTGATAGATCTGAACGTGTTAGAACATATAACTATCCACAAAGTCGTGTGACAGACCATAGAATAGGTTTAACATTACAAAAGTTAGACCAAATTATGGAAGGTAAGTTAGATGAAATTATTGATGCTTTAACTTTATCTGAACAAACTGAGAAATTGAAAGAACTTAACAATGGTGAACTTTAAAGAAAAATTAGATAGTGCTATCAAACAAGCTGTAGAAAAAGGGTACGAACAATCAAGAGCGGAATGGTTAATGCTTGATTTATTTGGGTGGTCAAGAACGGATTATTTAATTCATATGTATGATGATATGTCAAAAGCAGAAGAAATTAAGTTTTCGCTGGCGACTGAACGAATGCTTTTAGGAGAACCAATCCAATATATTGTTGGATTTCAATCTTTTTATGGCTACCAATTTCAAGTCAATGAACATTGTTTAATTCCACGACCTGAAACCGAGGAAGTAATGTTGCATTTTCTTGAGCATTGTAACTCAAGCACAACAATTGCTGATGTTGGAACGGGTAGTGGTGTATTGGCTGTTACATTAAAAAAGCTAAATAATGACTTTACTGTTTATGCAACAGATATCGTTCAAGAAACCATAGATATCGCTACTGATAATGCGCACAATCATGAGGTGGATATCCATTTCTTGAAAGGCAATGCCTTGAAACCGTTTATCCAACATAATATTAAATTGGATGGTATTATTTCCAATCCACCATATATTGATGTTGATGAGATGGATACAATGGCACCTACAGTTGTAAAATACGAGCCCCATAAAGCATTATTCGCAGAAAATAAGGGCTATGCTATTTATGAATCAATCCTTAACGACTTACCTCAAGTGCTCAATGATGATGCTTATGTGACCTTTGAAATTGGCTATAATCAAGGTGAGAAATTAAGAAGTATCATTTTAGAAAAATATCCTAAATTGGATGTTAAAGTTATCAAAGATATAAATGGAAATGATAGAATCGTATCATTTAAATGGTGAAACTCAAAGGAAACGGAATAGATATTAAAATGATTTCGTAGTCCCGCCCCAGCTTGGTTTGATTATGGAATTTCTTGATGAAATTCTTTTTGCTGGGCCCCGCCCACCCCTGCAAAGGTGACTAGAACTGAGGAAAGCTTGATTTAAGGGCCTTCTCAGTTCAGTCAACTACTGCGAATTTGCTAAATAGCATTATTATATTATTTATGTCCCCGACTCTTCTTTTCCTATATATGAATAAAAATGATGGAGGAGTGACCTTGATGAAAACGAATTTATGGGATATGCGTCAATATCAAAATGCGCCATTAGATTATCCGGAATTAGACAAAATAAAGCAGATATATCAAGATGGTGGTTTAATTGCAATTCCGACAGAAACAGTATATGGGTTGGGTGCTGATGCCCGAAACCAACAAGCCGTTTCAAATATATATCAAGCCAAGGGTCGACCTTCCGACAATCCATTAATTGTACATATTCATGACATCTCTCAAATTGATGATTTTGTGTCTCATTTACCAAGTGAGGCAAAATGCTTGATGGATGAATTTTGGCCAGGCCCGATTTCATTTATTTTACCTTTAAAGCCTGGGTATCTCTGTAACAAAGTGACAGGTGGTTTGCAATCCATCGCTGTACGTATGCCAAGTCATCCCATTGGCCGTGCAATACTCCAATATACGGATATGCCAATTGCTGCGCCAAGTGCTAATGTCAGTGGTAGACCTTCACCTACGACGTTTCAACATGTTTATACCGATTTAAATGGGAAGATAGATGGAATCGTTAATGGAGATCAAAGTGAAGAAGGCCTAGAAAGTACTGTACTCGATTGCACACAGTTCCCATTTAGAATAGCCAGACCAGGAGCAATTACACAATCAATGATTAATGAAGTCTTGCCTGGAAGTGTTGAACATTATCAATATGATACGACAAGCAAACCGATAGCACCTGGTATGAAATATAAGCACTATGCTCCTGAAACACCTGTAACAATGTTGACAAATCTAAGTAAACCTATTACAACTGTTAAAGATTGGACGCATACCGCTTTTATTTTACCGGATAATTTAAAACACTTTGTCCCTAGTGATGCCATATTTATTTCGCTCTGTAAAGATCAGCATGATACGAAACAAGCCAATCATAATTTGTTTAAAATACTCCATGATATCGATGAAAATTCAGAAATACATGAGGCATATATTTATGCATTTGATAAAACAGATGCAACAGAGGCAATTATGAACAGAATGCGTAAAGCTACAGGAAATCACTTAGTTAGAGGTGAAACATTATGAGAATAACATTTGTGTGTACAGGAAATACGTGTCGTAGTCCGATGGCAGAAAGTATTGCAAAGAAAATACTCGAAAAAGACGTTATTAATTCAAGAGGGTTATTTGCAGTAGATGGACAATCTATTTCACCTGAATCACTTAAAGTCATCGCTGAGCATGAATTGCCAGAACCTACGCGGGCCAAGCAATTTAGTAAGGCGGATTTAGAAAGCGATTTAATATTAACAATGACTGAAATGCATAAACAACAACTTATTTATAGTTATGATGATAATGGTCGCATTTATCAACTTGGTGAATATGTTGGGGAATCAGGCGATATTGGCGATCCGTTTGGCGGTAGTATTGAAACATACCGACAAACATTTAAAGAGCTTCAACACTTAATAAGTAAATTACAGTCAGATTCATAAAGCGAAATATTATACAATTAGTATATGTTAAGCGTTAAATAAGTTATAATAAAGAAGTATAGCTAGTTTGCTATGCTTCTTTTTAATTATGTAATTGAGGTGGAGATTTCAATGCAAGAACTTAAAACGTTGCTTGATGAACTTAAGGCGCAATCTTTTTTCAAGAAAGATGAACTTTGCGTGATAGGATGTTCGACTTCTGAAGTTATAGGACAAAAGATAGGTTCTGTAGGATCGATGGAAGTTGCAGAGGAAATCTTTAGTGCATTAGCACAAGTAAAACAAGAGACTGGTGTTTCTTTTGCATTTCAAGGCTGTGAGCATATTAACAGAGCAGTTACAATTGAACGTGAAGATTTCAATCCGCTAACGATGGAAGAAGTATCAGTTGTTCCTGATGTTCACGCAGGTGGAAGTCTTGCAACTTATGCTTATAAGCAAATGAATGATCCAATCGTAGTTGAACATATTTCAGTCCCTAAGGGTATTGATATTGGTCAAACATTAATTGGAATGCATATTAAACACGTTTGTGTACCGGTTAGAACAAGTGTCAAACAAGTTGGTGAAGCTATTGTTACGATAGCTACATCAAGACCTAAGAAAATCGGTGGTGAACGAGCTAAATACGAATAAGCTAGAAAGTGTAAAGGGGGATTTTATATGTCATATATCCAAAATCAAGATAAAGCTGTCTATGAAGCAATTCAAAATGAATATAATAGGCAAAATAACAACATTGAATTAATCGCATCTGAAAACTTTGTATCTGAAGCGGTGATGGAAGCCCAGGGTTCTGTGATGACTAACAAATATGCTGAAGGCTATCCAGGTCGTCGTTACTATGGTGGTTGTGATTATGTTGACGTAACTGAAACGATTGCAATTGAAAGAGCGAAAGCATTATTTGGTGCGGAGCATGTAAATGTGCAACCCCACTCAGGGTCTCAAGCCAATATGGCAGTATATCTTGTCGCTTTAGAGATGGGTGATACTGTTTTAGGTATGAATTTGAGTCATGGTGGTCATTTAACGCATGGTTCACCAGTTAATTTCAGTGGTAAATTCTACAACTTTGTAGATTATGGTGTAGATAAAGAAACTGAAAAAATTGACTATGACGTTGTGCGTCAATTAGCACATGAACACAAGCCTAAATTAATCGTTGCAGGAACTTCAGCGTATTCAAGACAACTTGATTTTAAAAAGTTCAAAGAAATCGCTGATGAAGTTGGCGCTAAATTAATGGTTGATATGGCTCATATCGCTGGTTTAGTTGCAGCAGGTTTACATCCAAATCCTGTAGAATATGCTGATTTTGTAACAACAACAACGCATAAAACTTTACGTGGCCCACGTGGTGGATTAATTCTTTGTAAAGAAGCGTATAAGAAGGATATAGATAAAACAATATTCCCTGGAATACAAGGTGGACCTTTAGAACATGTCATTGCTGCTAAAGCAGTCGCATTCGGTGAAGCACTTGAACAAGACTTTAAAACGTATCAAGAGCAAGTCGTCAAAAATGCTAAAGTGCTTTCTGAAACGTTGAAAGAAGAGGGCTTTAGAATTGTGTCAGGTGGCACTGATAACCATTTAGTATCTGTAGATGTTAAAAACTCAGTTAATGTTACAGGTAAAGAAGCGGAAGCGACATTAGATTCAATTGGAATAACATGTAATAAAAATACAATTCCATTTGACCAAGAAAAAGCTTTTGTAACAAGTGGTATACGTTTAGGCACACCAGCTGCTACAACAAGAGGCTTTGATGAAGAAGCATTCAAAGAAGTTGGTCGTATTATTAGCTTAGCACTTAAACACCCTAATGATGATACAAAATTGAAAGAAGCAAGAGAAAGGGTAAGTCGTTTAACAGCTAAATATCCGCTATATGAATAATTTATAAAATTTTGGAGGCAATATAAATGAGTAAAGTACATGTATTTGATCACCCACTAATTCAACACAAATTAAGTTATATCCGTGATATGAATACGGGAACTAAAGAATTTAGAGAACTTGTTGATGAAGTCGGCATGTTAATGGCGTATGAGGTTACTAGAGACTTAGAACTTCAAGATGTTGAAATTAAAACGCCAGTAACAACTATGACTGCAAAAAGATTAGCTGGTAAAAAATTAGCAATCGTTCCAATTCTTAGAGCCGGTTTAGGGATGACAGATGGTGTATTAAGCTTAGTCCCAGCGGCACGTGTTGGTCACATTGGTTTATACCGTGATCCTAAAACATTGGAAGCAGTAGAATACTTTGCTAAACTTCCACAAGATATTGATGAGAGACAAATCATTGTGGTAGACCCAATGTTAGCTACTGGAGCATCAGCAATCGAAGCAATTAATTCGTTGAAGAAACGCGGTGCTAAAAATATTAGATTCATGTGCCTTATTGCTGCACCAGAGGGTGTTGAAAAAATGCAAGAAGCGCACGATGATGTCGATATCTATATTGCAGCATTAGACGAAAAATTAAATGATAAAGCATATATTACACCAGGTTTAGGTGATGCTGGGGACAGATTGTTCGGTACAAAATAGGTATAGGAGTTTATGTATGAGAAAGATTATGACAGTCTTTGGTACTAGACCAGAAGCAATTAAGATGGCACCTTTAGTGAAGGCACTCGAGTGTGATGCTGAGTTAGAACCAATGATTGTTGTAACTGCTCAGCATCGCGAAATGTTAGATTCGGTCTTACAAACTTTCAACATCGAGCCACATTATGATTTGAATATCATGAAGGAAGGTCAAACGCTATCAGACATTACATCAAGAGCAATGACGCAACTTGAAGAAATTATTAAAAAAGAAAAACCGGATATGGTGCTCGTCCATGGTGATACCACTACTACATTTTCAGGTGCACTAGCTGCTTTTTATAATCAGGTACCTGTTGGTCACGTAGAAGCTGGTTTAAGAACACGACGTAAATATGCACCTTTCCCAGAAGAGATGAATAGGCAAATGGTAAGTAATCTAGCCGACCTGCATTTTGCGCCTACTAAAGGTGCAGCGAATAATTTGCTTCAAGAACAGAAAAATCCAGACACAGTAATTATTACTGGAAATACTGCTATTGATACACTTAAATTAACGGTCCAAAAGGAATATACATCAGATATAATCACAAAACATCAAAATAAACGTATTATCCTATTAACTGTTCACCGAAGAGAAAATATTGGACAGCCAATGATTGAGATTTATAAAGCAATGCGCACTATTGTTGATGAATATGAAGATGTGGTCATTGTATCACCACTACATCTGAATCCTAAAGTAAGGTCACTAGCTTATAAGTATTTAGGTGATCATGAGCGTATTGAATTAATTGAACCATTAGACGTTGTAGACTTCCACAACTTCGTAAGTAACGCCTATTTAATCTTGACGGATTCAGGTGGTATTCAAGAAGAGGCACCTTCATTGAATAAACCTGTCTTGGTGCTTAGAGATGTAACCGAGAGACCAGAAGGTGTAGCAGCGGGCACTTTGAAAATAATTGGAACGGATTTTGAAAATGTGCATAATACAACGGCAGAATTATTGGATAACGAAATAATTTATAATCAAATGTCACAAACTCAAAATCCTTATGGTGATGGTAAAGCATCTATAAGAATTTGTGAGAGTATAAAATATTATTTTGGTTTGACATCAAATTCACCAGAGCCTTTCAAATCATAAAAAAATTTTAAATTGTGAACATTTTGTGACGATAAAAGAGTTAATTTTTACAACAATTTGAATAGAATTGACACACTATTTACCCTATATTATTATTAAATTTGTATGAGTGGAACGGTTTACATGGTTGTCATAAGTTAATTTGGAGGAGAAAAATGAGGCGTTTCAGCATCATATTTAAACAATTCATTCAATATTATATTTATTTTTTAATTATATTGGCTGTGTTGTATATCGTTATTCCAAATCCTTTTATTCTAGGATTAATAATAGGAACATTTGGATCTTTAATAAATACCTATATTTTCGAATTATATTTATCTCGGGCAAAGCAACCAGATAACATACATATTTCTACGGGCAATACTTGGAGGTACTTAGTCGCTATCATTGCGTGCGTAATATGGTTTTTATTTAAAGATAATGTCAATATTATTGGGGTAATGATTGGTCTTATGTTTTCTTATGTTTTAATCATTTTACGCCCTCTACTGCTTAAGAATTAAAATTTTAATAAAGAAAGAGGTGAGTACATGGATCACAAAAACCCGCTCGTAAGTTGGAATGTATTTGGTTTTGATCTCGTTTTCAATTTAGCAAGCATCATGATGTTAGTTATTACAGCAATCATTGTTTTTCTAATAGCTATTATTTGTACGCGTAATCTAAAGAAAAGACCATCAGGTAAACAGAATTTTATCGAATGGATCTTTGACTTTGTAAGAAGCATCATAGAGAGTAATATGGCTTGGAAAAAAGGTGGTCAGTTTCACTTCTTAGCAGTAACATTGATTTTATTTATCTTTGTTGCAAACATGTTAGGACTACCATTTGCTATAGTGACTAAAGATCATTATCTATGGTGGAAATCTCCAACAGCTGACGCAACTGTCACATTGACATTATCAACTATGATGATATTACTTACACACTATTATGGTGTGAAAATGCGTGGAACTAAAGCTTACATAGGTAATTACTTTAAACCATTCTGGCCATTAGCAATTATCAATGTTTTTGAAGAATTCTCTTCAACATTAACACTTGGTCTACGTTTATACGGTAATATATTTGCCGGTGAATTATTACTTTCTTTATTAGCCGGCTTAGTTGTAAGCAGTGCTTGGGGTTGGATTATAGGTATTCCAGGTTTAATCGTATGGCAAGGATTCTCTATCTTTGTCGGCTCAATCCAAGCATATATATTTATCATGCTTTCAATGGTTTACATGTCCCACAAAGTAGCGGACACACATTAACTTAAACAAACATTTTAGGAGGAATTATTAATATGGGTTTAATCGCAGCAGCAATTGCAATTGGTTTATCAGCACTAGGCGCAGGTATCGGTAACGGTCTTATCGTTTCAAGAACAGTAGAAGGTGTAGCTCGTCAACCAGAAGCACGTGGACAATTAATGAGTATCATGTTCATCGGTATTGGTTTAGTTGAGGCATTACCTATCATCGGTGTTGTAATCGCATTCATGACTCTTTTCCAATAAGAAAATTTCATGGCGAAGTCACTTGGATCTTCGCCGTTCGTTTTATTTAATGGCAAGTGGTGATTAATTATGAAAGGAGTGTCAAATGCCAGTGAATGCATTAACTAATTCATTCGTTTTAGGTGCAGCAGGTGGTGGTGTTGAATGGGGTACTGTCATTGTTACAGTAATCACATTTGCTATTTTATTAGCACTACTTAAGAAATTTGCTTGGGGTCCATTAAAAGAAGTAATGGACAAACGTGAACGTGACATCAATAGAGACATTGATGAAGCTGAAGAAGCAAAATTAAATGCACAAAAACTTGAAGAAGAAAATAAAAAGACACTAAAACAAACTCAAGATGAAGTTCAACGTATTTTAGAAGATGCTAGAGTTCAAGCACGTAAACAACATGAAGAAATCATTCATGAAGCAAATATTCGTGCAAACGGTATGATTGAAACTGCTCAAAGTGAAATCAATAGCGAGAAAGAACGTGCATTAGCAGATATTAACAATCAAGTGTCTGAGTTATCAGTATTGATTGCATCTAAAGTACTTCAAAAAGAAATTTCAGAACAAGATCAAAAAGAACTTGTTGATAAGTATTTAAAAGAGGCAGGCGATAAATAATGGCAAATGTAGCAAGTAAATACGCTAAAGCATTATTTGACGTCGCTATCGATAAAGAAAGATTAGACTTAATGTACGAAGAACTTAGTATAGTTAGTGAAGCCACAAAAAACTATGATGAAGATTTAAGAGCAATTGACTCAAATCCTAACCAACCGGCTTCTGAAAGACGCAAATTTGTTGGTATCGTTTTTGGAGATGCTAACTATTACTTAAAAAATATGCTAATGATATTAGCTAATAATCGTCATTTAGTACTGATTAATTCAATTTTTAAAGAATTTAAAAGTTTATACAATGAGTATCATAATGAAGATTCAGCCATTGTTGAATCAGTTTATCAATTAAGTGACGATGAACTTAGTCGCATTAAAGACTTAATTTTAAAACAAACGAATTTATCACAAGTACATATTACTACGAAAATAAATCCTGAATTAATTGGAGGATTTAGAGTTAAAGTTGGTACTACTGTGCTAGATGGCAGTGTTAAAAAAGATTTAGAACAAATCGAACGCAAATTTAGAAGAGTAAACTAAAATAAAGAGGAGTGACATAGATGGCCATAAAAGCTGAAGAAATCAGTGCATTACTTCGCTCACAAATTGAAAATTATGAGTCTGAAATGTCTGTAACTGATGTAGGTACGGTACTCCAAATTGGTGACGGTATCGCATTAATTCACGGATTAAATGACTGTATGGCTGGTGAGCTAGTAGAGTTCTCAAATGGTGTTCTTGGTTTAGCTCAAAACCTTGAAGAATCAAATGTGGGTGTAGTTATTTTAGGACCATATACTGAAATTACTGAAGGCGACGAAGTTAGACGTACTGGACGTATTATGGAAGTTCCAGTAGGGGAAGAACTTATTGGTCGCGTTGTTAACCCATTAGGTCAACCTATTGATGGACAAGGTCCTATCAATACAACAAAAACACGCCCTGTTGAACAAAAAGCAACAGGTGTAATGGCTCGTAAATCTGTTGACGAACCACTTCAAACTGGTATTAAAGCGATTGACGCATTAGTTCCAATCGGACGTGGTCAACGTGAGTTAATTATCGGAGATAGACAAACAGGTAAAACAACAATCGGTATTGATACAATCTTAAACCAAAAAGGTTTAGATACAATTTGTATTTACGTAGCAATTGGTCAAAAAGATTCAACTGTACGTGCAAATGTAGAAAAATTACGTCAAGCTGGCGCATTAGATTACACTATTGTTGTTTCAGCTTCAGCATCTGAACCTTCACCATTACTTTATATTGCACCTTATTCTGGTGTAACTATGGGTGAGGAATTCATGTTTAATGGTAAGCATGTATTAATCGTTTATGATGATCTTACAAAACAAGCGGCAGCATACCGTGAGTTATCATTACTTTTACGTAGACCTCCAGGTCGTGAAGCTTACCCTGGTGATGTTTTCTATCTACATAGTAGATTATTAGAAAGAGCAGCCAAATTAAATGATGATTTAGGTGGCGGCTCAATTACGGCGTTACCAATTATCGAAACACAAGCAGGGGATATTTCTGCATATGTACCAACTAACGTAATTTCAATTACAGATGGACAAATCTTCTTACAATCTGACTTATTCTTCTCAGGTGTAAGACCTGCGATTAATGCGGGACAATCAGTTTCACGTGTAGGTGGATCTGCTCAAATCAAAGCAATGAAGAAGGTAGCAGGAACGCTACGTTTAGACTTAGCTTCTTATAGAGAGTTAGAATCATTTGCGCAATTCGGTTCTGATTTAGATGAATTCACAGCCAGAAAACTTGAAAGAGGTAAACGTACGGTTGAAGTGTTGAAACAAGACCAAAACAAACCATTACCTGTTGAAAACCAAGTTTTAATTATATATGCCTTAACAAAAGGTTATTTAGATGATATTCCTGTTGAGGATATTACACGTTTCGAAGACGAATTAAATAGTTGGGCGAAATCAAATGGTTCTGACTTATTAAATGAAATTAGAGAAACTGGTGCCTTACCATCTGACGATAAATTTGAAGCTACAATTAATGAATTCAAGAAAAGCTTTAGCAAATCTGAATAATTAAACTTTAAATTGAAAGGGTGGTGAGATAATGGCTTCATTAAAAGAGATAGATGGTCGTATCAAATCGACGAAAAAAATGAAACAAATTACCAAAGCAATGAACATGGTATCAAGTTCAAAATTACGTCGAGCTGAAAAAAACACAAAGCAATTTGAACCCTATATGGAAAAAATGCAGGATGCGATTACTGCAATTGCAGGAGCGAGTAAACACTCTAGTCATCCTATGTTAAGACCTAGACAAGTTCAACGTAGTGGTTACTTAGTAATTACTAGTGACAAAGGCTTAGCAGGTGCATACAGTTCAAATGTCTTAAAACGACTGATTAATGATATTAGTGAAAAACATTCTAATAGTGATGAATATAGCATTATTGTATTAGGTCAATCTGGTGTTGATTTCCTTAAAAATAGAGGTTATGAAATTGAGAATTCACTTGTTGATGTTCCCGATCAACCTTCATTCAAATCAATACAAGCAATTGCGAAACATGCGATTGACTTATTTAGTGAAGAACATATTGATGAATTAAAAATTTATTATAGTCATTATGTTAGTGTTCTTGAAAATAAACCAACGACTAAACAAGTTTTACCATTATCTCGAGAAGATTCTAGCCAAGGTCAAGGTCAAATGTCTTCTTATGAATTTGAACCGGATAAAGAATCTATCCTAAGTGTTATTCTTCCTCAATATGTTGAAAGTTTAATTTATGGAACGATTTTAGATGCTAAGGCTAGTGAACATGCAGCGAGAATGACTGCAATGAAAAATGCTTCTGATAATGCGACTGAACTTATTGATGACTTATCATTACAATATAATAGAGCGAGACAAGCTGAAATCACACAACAAATTACTGAAATTGTTGGTGGTTCCGCAGCACTTGAATAATATTTTAAAGGAGGAAACAACATGGGTAATGGCCGTGTAACTCAGGTTATGGGTCCTGTTATTGACGTTCGTTTTGAACATAATGAAGTACCTGAAATTAATAACGCCTTAATCATTGAAGTTCCTAAAGAAGATGGTACTTTTGAATTAACACTTGAAGTTGCATTACAACTAGGTGATGACGTTGTTCGTACAATCGCTATGGATTCAACAGATGGTGTTCAACGAGGCATGGAAGTTCAAAACACTGGACAAGATATTTCAGTGCCAGTTGGTGAAGTAACGCTAGGTCGTGTATTTAACGTCTTAGGTGATACAATTGATTTAGAAGATAAATTAGATAGTTCAGTGAGACGTGATCCAATTCATAGACAATCACCTAATTTTGATGAATTATCTACTGAAGTGGAAATTCTTGAAACTGGAATTAAAGTTGTAGACTTACTAGCACCTTATATTAAAGGTGGTAAAATCGGACTATTCGGTGGTGCCGGAGTTGGTAAAACCGTATTAATTCAAGAATTAATTAATAACATCGCACAAGAACACGGTGGTATCTCTGTATTCGCTGGTGTAGGTGAACGTACACGTGAAGGTAATGACCTTTACTATGAAATGAGAGATAGTGGTGTTATCAAGAAAACAGCGATGGTATTTGGTCAAATGAACGAGCCACCCGGTGCGCGTATGCGTGTAGCTTTATCTGCATTAACAATGGCTGAGTATTTCCGTGATGAACAAGGACAAGACGTACTTTTATTCATCGATAACATTTTCAGATTTACTCAAGCAGGTTCTGAAGTATCAGCTTTATTAGGACGCATGCCTTCTGCCGTAGGTTATCAACCTACATTAGCTACAGAAATGGGTCAATTACAAGAACGTATTACATCAACGAATAAAGGTTCTGTAACATCAATCCAAGCCGTATTCGTACCAGCCGATGACTATACTGACCCAGCGCCAGCAACTGCATTCGCTCACTTAGATGCGACAACTAACCTTGAACGTAAATTAACAGAAATGGGTATCTATCCAGCCGTGGATCCATTAGCGTCTACATCAAGAGCGTTAGAACCAGCAATTGTTGGTCAAGAGCATTATGAAGTGGCACGTGATGTTCAATCAACACTTCAAAAATATAGAGAATTGCAAGATATTATCGCAATTTTAGGTATGGATGAGTTATCAGAAGAAGATAAACTTACAGTAGAACGTGCACGTAGAATTCAATTCTTCTTATCACAAAACTTCCACGTTGCAGAACAATTTACTGGTCAAAAAGGTTCATATGTACCTGTTAAAACGACAGTAGCTGATTTCAAAGCGATTTTAGATGGTAAATACGACCATATTCCTGAAGATGCTTTCCGTTTAGTTGGTAGTATGGAAGATGTAATTGCCAAAGCAAAAGATATGGGTGTTGAAGTCTAAACAATTAGGAGGTATAGATAATGAGTACAGTTAATCTTGATATTGTCACTCCTAATGGTTCAGTCTACGAAAAAGATGACGTTGAACTAGTTGTTTTTCAAACAACAGCTGGTGAAATGGGTGTCATGAGTGGGCATATTCCGACAGTTGCCGCATTAAAAACAGGCCATGTTAAAGTGAACTTTAGAAATGGTACTGAATATATAGCTGTTAGTGGTGGCTTTGTTGAAATTAGACAACATAAAGTATCTGTCATTGTTCAAACAGCTGAAACTGCCAGTGAGATAGATGTTGAACGAGCTAAATTAGCACGTCAAAGAGCACAATCTCATTTGGACGATCAGGATAACAGTGATATAAACAGAGCTAAACGAGCGTTGGCTAGAGCTGAAAACCGCTTACGCGTAGCAGAATTAAAATAATTAAAAAGGTTTGAAAACTAAATTTAGTTTTCAAACCTTTTTTTGTGTTCTATGATAGTCAAGTTTAGTATCATTCTGTGCATTTTTAATGTACAATATAGTACAGAAATCTAAAAGGAGAGAAAGTCATGGATTATATTGGACAGTTTGCGATCATACACTTGGTTTTACATGTTTTGTGTATATGTATAGCTTATTGGGCCTTAAACTCTCTCAAATTAGATCAAATTTTTAAAAAAGGTTACGCTACTCAAGTACAAGTATGTCTAATGTTTTTAGCCATCTTATTGGGTACAGCCGTAAGCAATTTTTTAATTGATTTATTACAATTTTCAACTCAAGTGAAATTTTTATTTCAATAATGAGATTATTGTAAATTCTTTTTAAAAATAGATATAATAAATAAATAATTGATTGAAAATCGGGAAATGAAGATAGTAATAGGAGTTTAAAGTGGAGGATTAATATGGATAAAATAGTAATTGAAGGTGGCAATCGCCTAACTGGAGAAGTTAAAGTTGAAGGAGCTAAGAATGCAGTATTACCAGTATTAACTGCGTCACTATTAGCTTCAGAAGGAAAAAGTAAACTTGTTAATGTACCAGATTTAAGCGATGTAGTAACGATAAACAATGTATTATCAACTTTAAATGCGAAAGTTGAATATAATAAAGAAGAAGGTGCAGTTACAGTAGATGCATCAACAACTTTAAAAGAAGAAGCCCCTTATGAGTATGTTAGTAAAATGCGAGCAAGCATCTTAGTTATGGGTCCTTTGTTAGCACGTTTAGGTCATGCTATCGTTGCATTACCAGGTGGCTGTGCAATCGGTGCTCGTCCAATAGAGCAACATATTAAAGGGTTTGAGGCATTAGGTGCAGAAATACATCTAGAGAATGGGAATATTTACGCTAGCACAAAAGACGGCTTGAAAGGTACAGACATTCATTTAGATTTCCCAAGTGTCGGTGCAACACAAAACATCATTATGGCAGCGTCACTTGCTAAAGGTAAAACAGTGATTGAAAATGTTGCCAAAGAGCCTGAAATTGTTGATTTAGCAAATTATATTAATGAAATGGGTGGTAAAGTAACCGGAGCAGGTACTGATACCATTACGATTCATGGTGTTGATAAGTTGAAAGGTGTAGAACATTCAATCATTCCTGACAGAATTGAAGCTGGTACTTTAATCATAGCAGCTGCTATTACGCGTGGTGATGTATTTGTTAGAGACGCAGTAAAAGAACATATGTCGAGTCTAATTTATAAACTTGAAGAAATGGGCGTTAATTTAGATTTCCAAGAAGATGGCGTTCGTGTTACGGCAGAGGGTGATCTTAAACCAGTTGATGTCAAAACACTTCCACACCCTGGGTTCCCAACAGATATGCAATCACAAATGATGGCGTTATTATTAACTGCTGAAGGACATAAAGTCATTACGGAAACTGTCTTTGAAAATAGATTCATGCATGTTGCAGAATTTAAGCGTATGAATGCAAATATTACTGTAGAAGGTAGAAGTGCTAAAATTCAAGGTAAGAGTCAATTGCAAGGTGCTCAAGTTAAAGCAACAGATTTAAGAGCAGCGGCAGCATTAATTTTAGCTGGCTTAGTAGCTGATGGTACAACTCAGGTTACAGAATTAAAACATTTAGACCGCGGTTATGTTAATTTCCATGAGAAATTAAAGTCATTAGGTGCTAATATTGAACGAGTAAATGATTAATCGTATACTCACTTTATAATACTTCTGGAGGACATACATTATGGAAACAATTTTCGATTATAATCAAATTAAGCAAATTATCCCACATAGACAACCATTTTTACTTATTGATCGTGTAGTTGAATATGAAGAGGGTAAGAGATGTGTTGGACTAAAACAAGTATCTGGTAATGAACCATTTTTCCAAGGGCACTTCCCAGATTATGCTGTTATGCCTGGTGTATTAATTACTGAAGCATTAGCACAAACAGGTGCTGTTGCTATGCTTAACAGCGAAGAGAATAAAGGAAAAATTGCATTGTTCGCTGGAATTGATAAATGTAGATTTAAAAAACAAGTAACGCCTGGTGATACGCTAATGTTAGAGGTAGAAATTACTAAAATCAAAGGTCCAATCGGAAAAGGTACAGCAAAGGCTACGGTAGATGGCCAACTCGCTTGTAGTTGTGAATTAACTTTCGCTATCCAAGATGCTTAAACCAAAACATCCTTTTATAATCAATATAAATAGGAGTGGAACATTGAAATGTGTTCCACTCCTGTTTTATTCTCTTTCAAATTTTTCTTCTTTTAGTTTAGGTTTAGATTGCATCATACGATTAAATGTTACTTTTAATTCTTCACCTGACAGTCCTTCATCAACTAATTGTTCTAATAAACTCTCTGCATAAACTTGTCGTAAGGTGTAAATATGACAATCTAATACAATTGACATTGTTGTTTCAAATTCAGAAATACTTCTGATTGTAGCATCAAAAAGTGCAGGATCATTCGAAGGGCGTGTTATCACGACTCTAATATCTAGTAGTGTTTGATCATCATAATATTTTTTCATCGTTTCATAGTGTGCATTTGAAATGACAACTTCTAGAAGCCAACCAGTACCACTATTTTCTTTATTGATGATTACACCATCTTCTAGCTCAAACTCAGTTATACCTCCATTTTCATTAACAATTTGAAAACGTACAGCTTTAAATGTCTTCACTTCATCACATCCCCAAAAAAATTAAAATTATGCAAAAAATGAAATTATCAATAATCTAATATGAGTTTTACAATTATTTTCTTTAAATATATCAAACTTTGAGTATTAATAGGAATAAAAATCTTAAAAATAGAATTTTGACGCCATAGTTATAAATGAATACTATAGTTGTAGAAGGAGGTGACACATGCTAAACAAGATTGTGATAGTAGGTCGGTTGACCAAAAAGGCACAAATATTTGAGAAAGAGAAGGTGAAGATAGCCACGTTCTGTGTTGCAACAGAACGTAATTATAAAGATGACAACAATGAAATAGCTTGTGATTATATATTTTGTAAAGCTTTTGGTAAAACAGCTACCAATATTGAATTGTATACTGATCAAGGCGCTTTAGTAGGTATTACTGGTCAAATGAGATCACGTAAATACGATAAAGAGGGCCAAACGCACTTTGTGACTGAATTATATGTTGAAACAATTAAATTTATGTCCCCCAAATCCAAAAATAATGATATTCTCCCTGACACCTCATTCAATGAAGACACTTATTCATACGATCACCTAGAAGTGATTGATATAAACTAATGTTCTATTAACTCCATCCCTAT
This sequence comes from Staphylococcus sp. GDY8P47P, assembly GCF_016892225.1. Lineage (NCBI taxonomy): Bacteria > Bacillati > Bacillota > Bacilli > Caryophanales > Staphylococcaceae > Staphylococcus > Staphylococcus sp. GDY8P47P. The sequence goes on from NZ_JAFENV010000021.1 coordinate 55,906, forward strand.
TTACTATAAATAACTTCTTTAATTATACTCATGGCCTCTCTTATATTATCAATTTTATAAGAGAGGTTCTTAAATTTTTTAGTGTAATTATCTGAAAGATTTCATTAGTATTACAAGAGATACGTATACATATCGCTACTCAAAACCGTCATGAAAGTCCATAACTAAAAAATAGAGTTACAGTACGTTTGTAATTTGGATGTAAAAAAGTACTGGCTTTTTTTATTTCACTGTAACCTACTATGGTTTTATGGATGTTAAAGTGTTACTTGTAAAATTTATTATTAAGACACAAACAAATCTAGGAGGATATATATAATTATGAAAAAGACAATTATTGCTTCATCATTAGCAGTAGGTTTAGGAGTAGTTGCTGGCAACGCTGGACACGCAGATGCTAGCGAAGCTCAAGTAAATAAAGCTGAATTAGCACAATTAGCACAATCAAATGATCAATCATTAAATAATAGCCCTATCCAAGAAGGTGCATATAACGTAACATTTGATTATGAAGGTTTCACTTATCATTTCGAATCAGATGGCACTAACTGGAGTTGGAACTATGCACAAACAGGCTTAGTTTCACCACAACAAGATGTTAGTGAACAAGCATCAGCTGCTACTAACCAAACTTCAGCTGAACAAGTAGCTTCTTCACAACAATCTAGTCAAGCTCAACCAACACAAGTACAACAAGCACCACAAACTGAACAAACACAACAACCACAAACTGAAGCTACAACTTCTAACTCAAGTGCTTCAAGTAACACTGCTTCAAGTGGTTCTTCTGTAAATGTAAACAGTCATTTACAACAAATTGCACAACGTGAATCAGGTGGCGACATTACTGCTATTAATCCAAGTTCAGGTGCAGCAGGTAAATATCAATTCTTACAATCAACTTGGGATTCAGTAGCACCTGCTCAATATAAAGGTGTATCACCAGCACAAGCACCAGAACATGTTCAAGATGCAGCTGCTGTTAAATTATATAACACTGCAGGTCCATCACAATGGGTAACTGCTTAAGTTAGCAATATAATAATATTAAATGAGTAGGCTGAGACATAATAAAGTGTCTCAGCCTATTTTATTGTTTTGATAGTAGATGACCGATTTGAAAATGCGCTTAAATCAAGCTTTTTTCAGTTCTAGTCATCCTTGCGGGCGGGGCCCCAACAAAGAGAATTTCACTAAGAAATTCTACAAGCAAAGTAAGTTGGGAGTCGGGACCCCAGCAAAGAGACTTTCACTATTAATTGCTACAAGCAAAGTAAGCTAGGGAGAAAAATGAGTTTATATTATTTCTGTCCTCTCCCTATCTGTTTTATTTGATAAATCCTAATCAATTTGATATCGTTGAATTAATAAGATAATGCTACTAGGGGAGCCATTGCTAATGGCTGAGATGAATAAATTCAGACCCTTATAACCTGATTTGGTTAATGCCAACGTAGGAAAGTAGTAATGTATATGTTATGTTCTCTTTATTGAATGATAGCTACATTTCTACGTTGAAATGTAGCATTTTTTAATTTTAAGGAGGATAATAATATGACATTTTCAACTGAGATTAAAGAGGCTTCACAACCTATTATTGAAGATATCTATAATGATGGGTTTATTCAAGACCTTTTAAAAGGGAAGTTAGACGCTCAAGCAGTACGTCAATATTTAAGAGCGGATGCATCATATTTAAAAGAATTTACAAATTTGTATGCACTTCTTATCCCAAAAGCACCAACAATGAAAGATGTTAAATTTTTAGTTGAACAAATTGAATTTATGCTAGATGGTGAAGTTGAGGCACATGAAATTTTAGCAGATTACATTAATGAACCTTATGAAGAAATTGTTAAAGAAAAAGTATGGCCTCCAAGCGGTGATCATTACATTAAACATATGTATTATCATGCCTATGCACATGAGAATGCGGCGTATACAATAGCTGCAATGGCACCATGCCCTTATGTATATGAAGTTGTAGCTAAAATGGCATTAGAGGATCAAAATCTAAATAGAGATTCTGTAACTGCAAAATGGTTTGATTTCTATAGTACAGAAATGCGTCCATTAATAGAAGTATTTGATAATTTATTAGATGAATTAACAGCAAATTGTACAGAACAAGAAAAGCATGATATTAAAGAAAGTTTCTTACAAAGTACGATACATGAACGTAATTTCTTTAATATGGCTTATACTAACGAACAATGGAACTTCGGAGGCGACAAAAATGCATAAACCCAAAATCGCTTTAACAATCGCGGGAACTGATCCATCCGGTGGCGCTGGTGTAATGGCCGATTTAAAATCATTTCATGCCTGTGGTGTCTACGGCATGGCAGCTATTACAAGTATCGTTGCACAAAATACTAAAGGGGTACAACATATCCATAATCTTGAGACAAGTTGGGTTCAAGAACAATTAGATAGCGTCTTCAATGACGAATTACCACACGCTATTAAAACAGGTATGATTGCGACTCATGAAACAATGGCGTTAATTCAACATTATTTGAGACAACATTCAGATATTCCATACGTTATCGATCCAGTCATGTTAGCTAAGAGTGGCGATTCGTTAATGGATGATGAAACCAAGAAACATTTACAGAATACATTACTACCTTTAGCAGATGTCGTCACGCCTAATATTCCTGAAGCAGAGGAAATAACAGGCATTAAAATAGACACGGAAGAAAATATTCGTAAAGCAGGCAATATCTTTATTAATGAAATAGGCAGTAAAGGCGTTGTCATAAAAGGTGGACACTCTGCTGATTTAAACAATGCTAAAGACTTCTTATTTACTAAGGATGATGTGTATACCTTTGAAGATCAACGCTTTGACACTAAACATACGCACGGAACTGGATGTACATTCTCAGCGGTGATTACAGCAGAACTGGCTAAAGGTAAATCTATCTATGAAGCGGTTAAAAAAGCGAAGAAATTCATTTCATTGAGTATTCAATATACGCCAGAAATTGGTCAAGGTAGAGGACCGGTAAACCATTTTGCATATATGAAGAAGGTTGGATTAGATGATGAATAATTTGGAACGTTTAAGACAAGAGAATCCTTTAGTTGTCTGTTATACAAATGATGTCGTGAAAAACTTTACGGCAAATGGATTACTTAGCATTGGTGCTAGTCCAGCAATGAGTGAAGCACCTGAAGAAGCGGAAGAATTTTATAAAGTTGCAGGGGCGTTACTTATTAATATTGGTACGATGACTAAGGCAAATGAACAAGATATTTTGGAAATAGGTAAAATAGCGAATCAACAAGGAACACCCATTGTATTTGATCCAGTAGCAGTTGGTGCTTCTTCGTATCGCAAAGCATTTTGCCAAAAATTCTTATCAGAAGTGAAAGTATCAGTTATTAAAGGTAATGCTTCTGAAATTTTAACGTTAGTAGATGCAACAACAACGATGAAAGGTACGGATGGTGAAACTGACTTAGACGTTGTTGAAATAGCTAAGCGTGCCCATGAGAAATTGAATACAGCCATCGTGTTAACTGGTAAAGATGATGTTATTGTCCAAAATAATAAAGTGGTGAAGTTATCTAATGGGTCACCATTATTAGCTAAGATTACTGGTGCTGGATGCTTACTTGGGGGCATTGTAGCAAGTTTCTTATTTAGAGAAGAAACGCCATCTCTACAAGTATTAGAAGAAGCGGTTAGCATCTATAATATTGCTGCTGAACGCGCTGAACAAGATCAACAAGTAAATGGACCGGGTTCATTTTTATCTAAATTATTAGATCAAATGTATGTCATTGATTTTAATACCTACCAACAACAAGTCAAAAGACAAGAGGTGGAATAAAATGTTTAATCCTTCACGATTAAATGTTTATTTTATTTGCGGTACACAAGATATTCCAGAGGGAAAAGATATTAGAGAAATAGTGAAGCATGCCTTAAATGCCAGTATCACGCTTTTTCAATTTCGTGAAAAAGGACCAACGTCATTAGACGGTGCTGATAAAGAAAATTTAGCAATTGAGTTATTAAATTTATGTCATGAATATCATGTACCGTTTATTGTAAATGACGATGTTGATTTAGCTGAAAAAATAAATGCAGACGGTATTCATGTAGGGCAAGATGATGAAAATGTGAAGTCATTTGCTAAGCGGTTCGAAAATAAAATCATAGGACTTAGCATTGGCAACGAGGAAGAATATAATCAATCCGATTTAGATCATGTTGATTATATTGGTGTTGGACCGATGTTTGCAACAATTTCTAAAAATGATGCGAGTGCACCAGTAGGTCCCGCTATGATTGCCACATTAAAAAAGATCAATCCTTCGTTACCTATGGTTGCAATTGGAGGTATAACAGAAGACAATATTGAACCAATTGCTCAAAATGGTGCAGATGGTGTTTCAGTTATTTCGGCGATTGCACGTAGTCATAATATTGACAAGACTGTTACTAAAATGCAAAGTTATTTCAAATAAATAAGAAAATTTTTCTTTTTTTGTTTTCTAGTACACGGTTACTATGATAAAATAATCCCTATGTGAATATATCAATAGAGGTGTAAAAATGAAGAAGAAAGCGTTACTACCTTTGTTATTAGGGGTAATGGTCTTTTTAGCCGGGTGTGATTATTCAAAATCTAGTAATAGAGATGGATTTTTCTATAATACATTCGTAGAACCAATGGCTAGAGTTTTACATTGGTTAGGCCATTCAGTATTTAATGATGATTACGGTATTGCAATTATCGTATTAGTTTTAGTAATTCGTGTTATCTTGTTACCATTCATGTTATCAAACTATAAAAATAGTCATATGATGCGTGAAAAAATGAAAGTTGCTAAGCCAGAAGTTGATGGTGTGCAAGAAAAAGTTAAACGTGCACGAACTCAAGAAGAGAAAATGGCAGCAAACCAAGAAATGATGGAAGTTTATAAGAAATACGATATTAATCCAATGAAGAGTGCATTAGGCTGTTTACCAGTATTAATTCAAATGCCAGTTGTTATGGGATTATACTTCGTATTACGTTACCGTATTGGTGGCGGAATTGCAGAACATCCACACTTCTTATGGTTCAATTTAGTTCATCCTGATATTTGGATTACTATTATTGCCGGTGTGCTTTACTTTATCCAAGCTTGGGTATCAAGTAAACAAATGCCTCAAGAACAACGTCAAATGACTTACATGATGATGATTGTATCACCAATTATGATCATCTGGATTTCATTAAGTTCGGCGTCAGCTTTAGGTCTATATTGGTCTGTCAGTGCGGCATTCTTAATTGTTCAAACTTACTTCGCCAATATGTACTATGAAAAAGTTGCTCAAAGAGAAGTTGCGCCAATGATTGAAAAATTTGAGGAAAATAATGGTAACTCAAATAAAAAAGGTAAAAACACTCAAGTTGTTTCTAAGAATAATAAAAAGAAAAAGTAAATAGCTTAATCAATGCTATATCATAGAAAAGGTCGATACCCTGGAAAGAGGTATCGACCTTTTTGTTATAGCATTTAATCAATATGCCATTCTTTATAAAATTGTGTTAAAAACTGTTCCATAAATGCATGTCTTTCTTCAGCCAGTTGTCTACCAGTTTTGGTAAGCATTAATGCTTTTAATTTTAACAACTTATCATAAAAATGACGTATAGCAGAAGGGTCCAAATTTGAAATGCTATCTGTATTTGGTAGTCCACTATGTGGTGATTCTGTCCACATAGGTTCATTAAAATGGCCTGCAAATTGAAAAGTTCTTGCAATACCAATTGCACCAATAGCATCCAATCGGTCAGCATCCCTTACAATTTGTCCTTCTATTGAAAGAGCTACCTCATTATTGCGGCCATTTCTATAACTCATATGTTCAATAATATAAATGATTGATCGTTGCTGCGTAGGTGTCACTTCAATATGTTCTAAAAATGTTTTAAGTTGATTTAATGCAATTGCTTTATCTGTTAATTTATCATCGATGACATCATGTAGTAAGGCAGATAACGTGATAATTAAGTAGTCACCCTGTTGTTCGTTTTTAGCAATGATTTGCGCTAACGACGTTACACGTTCCACATGCGCAATATCGTGACCAGAATAATCGCTTATATGAAACTCTTTCATATAATTATACGCTAACTTTATTTGCTGTTGTACTTTCATGTTACGCTCCTTATTAAATTAACTTGTACGTATTTACAGTAATAATTGTAAATATGCTGACAACTATTAAAGACATTTATAAAATAGGTGAAAGTAATTGAGATATGCCTTCTTTGAATTTAATCCATAAACTTCGTTTATTATATAATTCCTCAGTAAGTTGATAAGAGACTTTCATATCCTGAATAAATGCTTCTTTCAATTGAGTTGCAATCGTCTCATCATAAACAAATGCATTCACTTCGAAATTTAGTGTGAAACTACGATTATCCATATTGGCTGTGCCTACTGATGCGATTTCATCATCAATAATTAAAGTTTTAGAATGTAAGAATCCATTATCATAATGATAAATTTTAACGCCAGCTGATAGTAGGGAAGCTGCATTTTTCAATGTAGCCCAATAAACGAAAGGATGATCCGGTTTATTAGGTATCATGATATTGACTTCCACACCACCTAAGGCTGCTATTTTAATTGCATCGATAAATGCTTGATCAGGTATAAAATAAGGTGATTGAATGTATATAGAATGTTTTGCGGAAGATATCATTTTTAAGTAACCATATTTGATTTGTTCCCAATCTTCATCAGGACCACTTGACGCAATTTGTACGCCAATTGTTCCACCTGAGTCTACATCTGGAAAATAGCTATCTTTATATTCGATTGAATCACGATTGGATTGTGAATTCCAATCCAATATAAATCTAAGTTGCAGTGCGTTAACAGAATCGCCCTCTAATCTTAAGTGGGTGTCTCGCCAATAGCCAAACTTTTTATCTTTACCCAAATATTCATCACCGACATTGAACCCTCCTACATAACCAATTTTGCCATCAATAATAACGATTTTTCTATGGTTTCGGTTATTCATACGGAGATTGATGAGGGGAAGTTTAGAGGGAAAGAATGATTCCACATGTCCACCTTTTTGACGAAAATGTTTTAAATCTTTTTTTCTTAAAGTTCTTGAACCCATATCATCGTATAACATTTTAACTTCTAAGCCTTCATCAAGTTTATCCTCAAGTGCTGAGAGAATTTGACGGCCTAGTCCATCACTTTTAAAAATGTAGTACTGAATATGTATATAGTCTTGTGCATTTTTAATATCATTAAGTAATGCATCAAATTTAGCATGACCATCCGTATATATTTTGATGCGATTATCTGTCGTTAAGAACGCAGCATTGTTAAAAAGTAACATGCGTACCATTTCTTTAAACTTAACAATTTGATGATTACCTTTTGAGAAATCGTCACTTTCTAACGCTTCAATTTGTTCATCCACAATCATAGCAAGGCCTTTGCGGTCTTCTTTTTTCAATTTGAAAATGCGATTGCGCTGAATTTGGCGTCCTAATAGTAAATACAATATAAATCCAATGATTGGTAAAAATACTAAAACGAGGAGCCAAGCCCATATAGAGCCAGCACTGCGACGTTCCATAAAGATAATAACAAATGCAAAAATTAAGTTTAATATAAAGGCAGCAATTAATATGATATTAATAATCAATGAGGAATGCGTGAAAGACATTGAATATATTTCTACCATAGTACGCCTCCTGTTCAATAGTTTAATTCTTGCAATAATAAGACAAGTTTTTACTTTCTTAAAGTTAATTGTATCATGGCATTTACCAAATAGCATGACCCTTTTTCATGAAATAAGTTACAGTGTTTGACGAATAGTAAGGTAAATTATACGATATGATAGTACGTATAGAAAGGGTGACGACCTTGGAAAATCATGATAATGCACATCATTCTGATCAAATTAAATTAAATTTAAAATCGAGACTTAATCGTATTGAAGGGCAAGTTAGAGCAATCAATCGTATGATTGAAGAAGATGTCTACTGTGATGACGTGTTAACCCAAATTAGAGCTACAAGATCTGCTTTGAATAGTGTTGCCACTAAATTGTTAGATCATCACATGAAAAGCTGTATTATGGACAAAGTGAATAATGGGGCTCAAGAAGAAGCGATGGAAGAACTATTAGTAACGTTTCAGAAATTAATGAAAGATTAGGAGTAAATGAAATGAATTATAGTGAGATTAAATTGAGTGGTTTGCAAACGGAAGACCAAGTCAATGCACTTCATCATAGACTAGAAAATATGATTGGTGTAAGTAAAGTAAGTGTTGAGCTAGATAAACAATTGGTCACAATATCTTATGAAACACCAGCGAATTTAAATAGTATTGAAAAAGAAATTTATGATGATGGATTTAAGGTTTTAGGCTAATCAATGAAATTAATTTTATAAAATGTCAATTTTATGTTGAATTCATGTAGTAAAACATTGTTAATTGGGGTAGTATAACCTTGAAGTCATAAAACGAGGTGAAAGCCATGAGTCAATCGGATAAATTACAAAATGTTGTTAAACTACTATCATCACTAGGTGTGAATATTAAAAAAACTAAATCTCGTTTGGACATAATGAATACATTGCCAGCAACTACGCCTGTGCGTCAAGAACTTAAATAGTTTGCTAGCAATTAATAAAAATGTAGCCTGTGACATCAATCAATGTCACAGGCTACATTTTTTATATTGTAGTTAATCTAATTGCGGGATTAGATCCCACATTAAAATTACGAAAGTGATTTTACAGTCAAAGCTAGGTGCAACAAAATATTATTTCTGTACTACTTCTTTTTTATTAGGAGTAGTTTGTCTTTGGTGGAAATGAATAGATAATACGACACCTATACCAACCATTAGACTCCAAAGTGAACTACCACCATAACTAATAAATGGTAATGGTATACCAGTAATTGGTAGTAATTGGATTGTCATTCCTATATTTTGGAATATATGGAAAACGAGTAAAGAAACGTAACCAATGATAAATATTTTACTAAATGGTGATTCAACTTTGGTAGCAAGGCGAATTAAATGGAAAATCAATGCTAAAAAGATAAGTAATAAAACGACAGCACCTATAAATCCCATTTCTTCTCCGACTACTGAAAATATAAAGTCGGTATGGTTCTCAGGGATATAAACTTCACCATGATTAAACCCTTTACCCAAGAGTTGGCCAGAACCAATTGCTTTTAACGATTCTGTTAAATGATAACCGTCGCCTGCACTATAAGAATAGGGATCTAACCACGAATTAATACGGCCCATTTGATACATTTTAACGCCGAGAAGCCCTTCAATTAATGACGGTTTGTAGATAACTGCTAAAATAATCGTTCCACCTATAACAAATGCGGCTATAAATAATGGGGCTAATATTCTCCATGTAATGCCACTTATTAACATAATCCCAATAATAATTGCACATATCACAAGGGTTGTACCTAGGTCATTTTGCAATAGGATTAATGCCATTGGAATAATTGAGATGCCAATGATTTTAAAGAATAAAACTAAATCAGTTTGAAAAGATTTATTAAAAGTAAAGCGATTATGATTAGAAACACTCTTTGCTAATGCAAGAATTAAGATAACTTTCATAAATTCTGAAGGCTGTATACTTATTGGTCCAAAGGAATACCAACTTTTAGCACCGTTAATAATTGGTGTGATTGATGTTTCTGGTAAAATCAATAAACCAACAAGCAATATGCAAAAGATAAAGTATAGAATATATGTATTATTTTTAATCTTTTTAGGTGAAATAAGCATAATGATGAGCGCAATAATAGCACCCAATATATAGTAGATAATTTGGCGAATACTAAAGTTTGCACTATATTGGCCGCCACCCATAGCTGAGCTAATCGTAGTAACACTAATTATAGCTAATATTGTTAATAATGCTACGAGTATCCAGTCTATTTTACGTAGCCAATGCTTAGATGGCTGTTGACGGGATGAATATTTCATGAGAAAACTCCTTAAACTCTTATAATCTAACGAATAATATTATATACAAATTTTACATGACTTTAAGTTAATTTGCTAGAAAATAACAGAGTGAATGTGTAAAAGAAAAATATACATCGCTTAATTGAGTTTAATTCTTATGCGATAATAAAAGATATTCATCACATAATCACATTTATATTTAAGTTGATAAATGCAAAATTGCTTTAGACTGTGATAATATTGATTTTTAGAAAGCATAGTTTAACCTAAATAAATTTCATAAAATATTGATAGTTAACTAAAAAGAAAAATTAAAAATGAGTTGAAAGAGATAAAAGTATTTGTGGGAAGTTGAAATATCAAATTGAGATATAACTTTATACAAATGCGCGAGTTATGATCTTTCTTAATGGAGGAACTACTTATGGTAAAAGAAAACATTTGTATCGTATATGGTGGTAAAAGTGCTGAACATGATGTTTCGAAATTAACTGCGCAAAATGTTCTTAACGCAATTGATAAAGAAAAATATTTAGTCGATATCATTTATATAACGAATGATGGATTATGGAAGAAAAAAGATAATATTACTGAAGAGATTAAATCAATTGAATCACTTAATATGGCCGATGTAGAAGCAGGTGAGATCACAACTTTATTGAAAGAAAGTAGTGACGGTCAACCTTATGATGCGGTATTCCCATTACTCCATGGTCCTAATGGTGAGGACGGTACGATTCAAGGGTTGTTTGAAGTTCTGGATTTACCATACGTCGGTAATGGTGTATTATCAGCATCAAGTTCAATGGATAAACTTGTTATGAAACAATTATTTGAACATAGAGGGTTACCACAATTACCTTACATTAGTTTCTTAAGAAGTGAATATGAAAAATATGAAGGTAATATTATCAAACTTGTTAAAGATAAACTTACATATCCTGTATTCGTAAAACCAGCGAACCTAGGTTCAAGCGTCGGTATCAGTAAATGTAACAATGAAGATGAATTAAAAGCGGGTATCGAGGAAGCTTTCCAATTTGACCGTAAGCTTGTTATTGAACAAGGTATTAATGCACGTGAAGTTGAAGTGGCTGTATTAGGTAATGATTATCCTGAAACAACATGGCCAGGCGAAGTCATTAAAGATGTTGCGTTTTATGATTACAAATCAAAATATAAAGACGGTAAGATTAGTTTACAAATCCCAGCAGAACTTGATGAAGAAGTACAAATGACTTTAAGAAATATGGCATTAGAAGCATTTAAAGCTACAGATTGTTCTGGTCTAGTACGTGCGGATTTCTTCGTTACTGAAGATAATCAAATTTTCATTAATGAAACGAATGCGATGCCTGGATTTACAGCATTTAGTATGTATCCAAGCTTATGGGAGAATATGGGACTATCCTATTCTGATTTAATTACTAAACTAATTGATTTAGCTAAAGAACGTCACGAGGATAAAAAGAAAAATAAATACACAATCGACTAAGAGGGGAATTCATAAATGATAGAAGTTTCACTAAAGCAAATTCAGGAATGGATACCTTGTGAGATAGAAACAGAATATTTACAACATACAATCAAAGGTGTAACGATTGATTCACGTGCAATCACACACGATATGCTATTTATCCCTTTTAAAGGTGAAAATGTAGATGGCCATCAATTTGTTTCACAAGCGTTAATTGATGGTGCCGGTGCATCTTTCTATGAAAAGGGCCATGACATCGATGATCATGTGAACGGACCAATTATTTGGGTAGACGATACGTTAGTTGCGTTACAGCAATTAGCCAAAGCCTATTTAAAATATGTGAATCCTAAAGTTATAGGTGTGACAGGCTCCAATGGTAAAACAACGACGAAAGATATGATTGAAAGTGTCTTACACACTGAGTTTAAAGTTAAAAAAACACAAGGTAACTACAACAATGAGATAGGCTTACCATTAACGATTTTAGAACTTGATCCAGATACTGAGATATCAATTTTAGAAATGGGTATGTCTGGATTCCATGAAATCGAATTATTATCGACGATTGCTGAGCCTGACATTGCCGTTATTACGAATATTGGTGAGTCACATATGCAAGATTTGGGCTCACGTGAAGGTATTGCTCAAGCTAAATCGGAAATAACAATTGGACTTAAAGAAGGTGGGACGTTCATTTATGACGGTGACGAACCATTACTCGAACCACATGTTAAAGATGTTAAGCATGCTAAATGCCTAAGTATCGGTTTGAAACCGAATAATGCTTTAGTTTGTGAAGTAGAGCAGAGTGAAAATGATGGTATTGCTTTTAATATTAATGGTAATGAACATTATAAATTGCCTATTCTAGGCATTCATAATATGAAAAATGCAGCTATCGCCATTGCTATTGGCCATGAATTAGGATTGGAATATGATACGATTCAACATAATATTCATCATGTTCAACTTACAAGTATGCGCATGGAACGCCATATTACTGATAATGACATAACTATAATTAATGATGCGTATAACGCAAGTCCTACTAGTATGAAAGCAGCTATAGATACATTAAGCCAAATGGATGGCCGTAAAATAATTGTACTTGCTGATTCACTTGAATTAGGAGAAAATAGCCGTCAAATGCATGAAGATGTCGGCGCTTATTTAGAAGGCAAAAATATCCAAACGCTATTAACATATGGTAATGATGCCAAATATATAAGTGATATAGGTGGTCAATTTGTTGATCATGTTCAATATTTCACAGATAAACAAGCACTAACGCAATATTTAATGGATAATTTAGTTGCTAATGACAAAGTTCTAGTAAAGGGCTCACGTGGCAATAAGCTCGAAGAAGTAGTAAATAAATTGATTTAATTATTTTCAAGGTTGCTATTAAGATTAGGCAAGTCACTTAAAAGGAATATAAATCCTTTAGTGACTTGTTTTTTTACTTTAAAAGCTAAAAAAAGTGTAAAAAATGTAAACGCTATTATGTCTTAAATCTTGGGAAAACGAACCTATCACTAGAATTGCTTTATTGCGATATATAATTTTAGGTGGTACTATATAGAAGTTGACGTAATAAGAGGACCTTATATACACAAACGTATATTGATAAATAAGAAAGTTAAAAGGAGAATTATATTGCAAAATTTTAAAGAACTAGGGATTTCGGATAAAACTGTAGAAACCCTTGAAGCAATGGGTTTTAAGGAACCTACACCTATCCAAAAAGATAGTATCCCTTATACATTAGAAGGAAGAGACATCCTTGGACAAGCGCAAACTGGGACAGGTAAAACTGGAGCGTTCGGGATTCCTTTAATAGAAAAAGTTGTGGGTCAATCAGGTGTACAAGCCTTAATATTAGCACCTACAAGAGAACTAGCTATGCAAGTAGCTGAACAATTAAGAGAATTTAGTCGTGGTCAAAATGTACAAGTTGTAACCGTATTTGGTGGTATGCCAATCGACCGTCAAATTAAAGCCTTAAAAAGAGGACCACAAATTGTTGTAGGTACACCAGGACGTGTTATTGATCACTTAAATAGACGTACATTAAAAACAAATGGTATTCATACATTAATTTTGGATGAAGCGGATGAAATGATGAACATGGGATTCATCGATGATATGAGATTCATTATGGATAAAATTCCTTCTGAGCAAAGACAAACCATGTTATTCTCAGCAACGATGCCTAAAGCAATTCAAACATTAGTACAACAATTTATGAAATCTCCTCAAATCGTTAAAACAATGAATAACGAAATGTCAGATCCTCAAATTGATGAATATTATACAATTGTTAAAGAACTTGAAAAATTCGATACATTCACTAATTTCTTAGATGTACATCAACCAGAGTTAGCTATAGTATTTGGTAGAACGAAACGTCGTGTTGATGAATTAACAAGTGCGTTATTATCAAAAGGTTATAAAGCAGAAGGTTTACACGGTGATATTACACAAGCTAAACGTTTAGAAGTATTAAAGAAATTTAAAAATGACCAAATTGATATCTTAGTAGCCACAGATGTTGCTGCACGTGGATTAGATATTTCAGGTGTAAGTCATGTATATAACTTTGACATTCCTCAAGATACGGAAAGCTATACACATAGAATTGGTCGTACTGGTCGTGCTGGTAAAGAAGGTATCGCAGTTACATTTGTTAACCCTATTGAAATGGATTATATCCGTCAAATAGAAGATGCAAATGGAAGACGAATGAATGCGTTAAGACCGCCACACCGTAAAGAAGTATTAAAAGCGCGTGAAGATGACATCAAAGATAAAGTTAAAAATTGGATGTCACGTGAAAGTGAAGCGCGCTTGAAACGTATCTCAAGTGAGTTATTAGAAGAATATGATAGTACAGAATTAGTTGCATCATTACTACAAGAACTAGTTGAAGCGAATGATGAAGTTGAAGTACAATTAACATTTGAAAAACCATTAGCACGTAAAAATCGCCAAGGTAAAGGTAATGGATCACGCCGTGGTGGAAAACGTAATAATAAATTTGATAATAAAAACAAACGTTCTAAAGGTAACTTTAATAAGAAAAAAGGCAAAAAGCCAGATCGTCGCGAAAGACAAGATAAAGGTCGATCTACAATGAAAGGCCGAACTTTTGCAGATTTACAAAAATAAAATGAATCAATATTAATTTTATGATTAAACCATCTCATGCTTTTGAGGTGGTTTTTTAATTCGATACAAGCCTAAAAATAAATGAACCTTACTGCATCTTCGCTATAGGAGCGTAAGCATCATATCGAATATGATATAATAAAGTAAAATTGCAAAGGAGTATATTATGAAGGTAGAACGATCATTTCATAAAAGTCCTAAAAATGCACTGAAATACCACTGGATTAATAGTGGTATCTTATTTTTAATAGAACTAATTATCATTGCTGCACTATTTTTAATGTGGCAATATTTTAATTGGTACCACTTTATTGTCTACATACTTATCTTCTTAGTCTTCATTTCGATTATTCGTTTACTATTACAACCGATAATTAAGTATAAATATCGTTATTATAGGGTTGATAATAGAAATGTCGAAGTTAAAAAAACTTTTATTTTTAAAAAACACCAAATAACTAAAATTGAACGTCTACAATTTTTAGAAATTAAAAGTAACCCTATTTTAAAATTATTAAAATTAAATGTTTTAATTTTTGTAACTGCGGGGCATGAACTGAAGTTACCCATTGTCTCAGAAGAAGAAATGAATGAATTATCAGAAGATATTTTTATAGCATTGCGAGGTGCTGATTCAGATGTTTAATCCCCAAAAATTGCATCCTATTTCATACATAACAGGGATAATAGATGTGATTAAACAAAACATTTTTACATTTATCGTATTTGTTGGTTTTAATATTTGGAATTTTGATTTTACAGAAATTCGACATTATATTGGTCCATCCATCTTTTTATTCATCTTTATCTTAACGTTTATACATCGATTTTTAGAAATTAAAGTTACAAGATATTGGATTGAAGATGATCAATTTATTGTTACTTCTGGCTGGTTAAATAAAAAAAGAAAAGAACTAAATTTAAGCAGAATTCAGTCATTAGATACAACACAAGGTTTGATTAATCAAATCGTTGGGGGTGTTCGTTTACAAATCAAAACACCAAGTGATGGCATTGAATTGTCAACAATAACTAAGAAACAAAGTGATTTAATTGAACAAACTATTCGTTCTAGACAAAAAGAATTAAATAATGATGCACTGGAATACACTATTAATGATGCTACAGGTGATAATGAACTAAATACTGAGCAATTAAATGCATCGACGAGTTCAACAAAGCGTAATTCAGAGCATGTGTTTAAAATGTCCTTTAGTTCATTATTACTAATGGCTATGACGAGTGGTGCAATTGGAGTGGCTTTTGCTACAGTTTCGCCAATAGTAGGTGCATTTCAAAATGTGATACCTTGGGATAAATGGACGTCTAATCTATGGCATTGGGTGAATTCTGTACTTATAATTGTGCTGTTTATTGTTGCATCTATTTTAATCATTAGTTATGTGTTTGGAACTATAATCACGATTATTCGTTACTATAACTACAAAGTTGTCCAACAGGGTAATCATCTTAAGATTAGTTATGGTCTTTTTAATGTGAAAAATCTAACAGTGCCAACAGATCGGCTACAAGCAGTATTAGAGAAACAATCTTTCTTAAGAAAAATCTTTGGATACACCTCTATACACTTTATTATCACGAGTGATATGGATATCGAGTCTAATGATGATGCAAGTAATAATGGTAAAATTATGATATTACCATTTATAAAACAAAAAGAAGCATATGAAATTATTGGAGAGCTTGTGCCTGAAATGAAGTTTAATAAGGTTCAAAACATTATGCCGTGGAATGGATTTCATCGTCACTTTTTCATACCGAGTATAATTGTTTTAATTATCGCTAGTATTGGAACTTATTTTTGGAGTGCATGGAGCTTTTTCATCGTTTTAACTATCATTATTGTGATGATGGCACATGCATATATCTACGTTAAAAATGCTGGCCTAGTGATAGAAAATGATGAAATTACTTTGAAACGAGTGAGTACGTTTGGTTTTCAAACATATTATTTCAAAACAAATAAAATTATAGGTATAGAGACGAGCCAACATCCTCTGCTTGAAAGAAGTCATTTAGCTAATATTTACTTCTTTGTTGCTAAGGGTTCAATATTTGAATTTATGGAATTAAAGTTTATAAAAGAAGAAACTTCGCAACGCTATGTTGATGCGTATTTAAGAGGTGAGTACGATGACTAATTATAATTACATGGATAAAAATGGCCTTAAAGTGATGAGGATTGCTTCAATGATTGCTAGTATTATTTTTACAATTATTGTGGTTGTAGCAAGTGTATTATGTGATTTATACATTGAAGCATTGCATCGCCCATTGATTGTAAGTGTTGCGATAGGACTTATAATTTTATGTTGTGTTGTTTTTATATTTCTAACACCATTTTTAAAATATAAGAATTTTCGTTATTATTATTCGAACAATGAAATTTATATAAGACAAGGTATTATTTTTATCAACACTAAAATCATTCCTTTTTATCGAATTCAGAATATCGATATTGAGGAAGGGTTTCTAATGAGAAAATATCAATTAGCAACATTACATTTATCGACTGCCGGGGGTATTTCTCAAATAGACTTGATTACAAAAACAGACGCAATAAATCTTAAACAAATGATACAAAATAAGAAAACTATACAGCAAAATGATATTAATGAAATGACTACAACAATAGATCGTTCAAATCTACCTAGTGAGTGAGGGCTTAGCATGATATATGGAATAGGTATTGATTTAATAGAAATTGAAAGAATTAAGAATGCTTTCGAGAAACAAACAGACAAGTTAGTCAAAAGAATTTTAACTCAAGAAGAAGAACAAAAGTTCCATTCATTTAAAAGTGAAAAGAGAAAACTAGAGTTTCTTTCAGGTCGCTTCGCAACGAAAGAAGCGTTCAGTAAGGCATTAGGAACTGGTTTAGGAAAAACAGTGGCCTTTAAAGATATTAATTGTTATAACGATAGCAATGGGAAACCATGTATTGATTACGAAGACTTTATCGTACATGTATCTATTACACACACTGAGCATTATGCGATGAGTCAGGTTTTATTAGAAAAGAGAGATTAACAGTATTATAATGTAAATAATTTCTACCTCGCCAATTGCACGAGATAAATCAACTACTACATGGTATTTAATAGTAAAGAGGAGGACTACTTATGTCAGATAAATTCTATAGATCAACCTACTTAAATGTAGATTTATCAGCAATTTTAAATAATTATAATGCTTTCGAATCGTTGCATAACAATAAAACGGTGATACCAGTCGTAAAAGCAAATAGCTATGGTTTAGGAAGCGTCAAGATAGCACAACATTTAATGAAAAACGGTGCTGAGTTTTTTGCAGTTGCCACTCTTGACGAAGCGATTGAATTACGAATGCATGGTGTAAATGCGCAAATACTTATTTTAGGCGTTATACCACTTGAAGATATAAACAAAGCAATTCAACATAGAGTTGCATTGACTGTACCATCACTACAATGGCTTCAACATGCAATTGATTTAATTAGTGATGATAATGAAAAGAATCTCTGGCTACATGTAAAATTAGACACAGGGATGGGTAGACTTGGAATGAAATCATTAGAAGAATACAAAGAAGTTATCCGTCTAATTCATAGCCAACCGCATTTAATATTCGAAGGCGTATATACGCACTTCGCTAATGCAGATGAACCGGGCGATTCTATGGATCAACAATATGAACAATTTGAGCAAATAGTCACGCAAGCTGAAAAGCCAAAATATATCCATGCACAAAACTCAGCAGGTTCTTTATTAAGACATTATGAACTATGTAACGCCATTAGATTAGGTATCTCATTATATGGCTACTATCCGTCAGGGTATGTTAAAGAAACAGTTACTACTCAATTGCAACCAAGTACGCAATTAAAAACACAAGTAGTCCAAACTAAATATTTAAAACCAGGTGAATCTGTCAGTTATGGAAGCACCTATACAGCAACTGACAACATGAAGATTGCGATTCTCCCTATTGGTTATGCAGATGGTTACCTACGTTCAATGCAAGGTGCACATGTAAGTGTAAACGGTCATCAATGCGAAGTCATCGGCCGTGTATGTATGGATCAAATGATTATACATGTGCCTGAAAATGTGCAAGAAGGCGATACTGTGACACTTATAGATAACTCAAGTGATTCCCCACAATCAGTGGAAGCTTTAGCACAAAAGCAACACACGATTAGTTATGAAGTGCTATGCAATTTAGGTCGACGTTTACCTAGAATCTACGAAGTTGATGACGAGATGCATGTAACTAATGAATTATTAAAATAGTATAGTCACTTGATACAAAATTTGTTATTATAAAAATAAATTAAAGTTTATAATGTTGTATTTGGTATCAATTGGAGGTTCATATTATGCTTACTTTTAATCAAAATAGAAGTCACAGTCTTGAACAATCTTTAAAAGAGGGCTATGCTCAGATGGCCGAATTAAATCTCTCCCTAGCGACAGAAGCTTTTCCATTAGAATGTGAAGCTTGTGATTGCAATGAAACGTACATTATTTCTAATTATAAGAGTGAATGATTAGAAGAGGCGATGTATATTTAGCTGATTTGTCACCAGTACAGGGTTCAGAACAAGGGGGAGTCAGACCTGTAGTTATCATTCAAAATGATACTGGCAACAAATATAGTCCTACCGTAATCGTCGCTGCGATTACGGGAAGGATTAATAAAGCGAAAATACCAACACATGTTGAAATTGAGAAAAAGAAATATAGACTTGATAAGGATTCAGTTATCCTTCTAGAGCAAATTCGCACACTAGATAAAAAGCGATTAAAAGAAAAATTAACGTACTTATCTGAAGAGAAAATGCAAGAAGTAGATGATGCCTTAGATATTAGTTTAGGATTACATGATGAAGTTAAATCCCAAAATTCTTAACTAAATTCATGTATAATCCAAATGTATTTCATATTAACTATTAAAGACAAAATTTTTAATATCAGTTGTTCAAATATTTAATTATTTGATTTCAAAGTACTTAATACATATGCATTATGAAAGAAGATAAGTACGAAAATGATTGAAAGGTCTTTAGTTGTTGACTTTAGGTAATACCTAAAGTCTTTTTTAAATAGAGAGTTTATTATTTAATATTATGTCATTAGCATTAGTAAATTTTATTAATATATATTAAATACATATAAATAAGTCATAAGCGATCCATTTATTGAGATAAGGAGGCAGATTCGTGGAAGAATTTAAAAAGCATTATAAGCAACTTATAGATGAAAGTTTAGTTACGAAAAATAAACAACAATTTCTAATAAAATGTAATGACTTTACAGATGAAGTCATAAAAAAAGATATTCTACCTGAAGATATTGTGAATATACACAAATCATATGTAACCTCCTTGAATTTAGAAAAAGAACAAATTTTGAATACATTAGATGTTTTGCAAGAAGTAGTCAAAGGATTTGGCTATAGCTATCGAGACTACCAAAAGTTAGTTGATAAAATGCAATTCCACGATAAAGAAATTGACTTAGCTTCAAGGCTTCAACAAACCATGTTGAAAACGGATATTCCTCAATTTGATAGTATTCAAATCGGTGTGATTTCTGTCGCTGCACAGAAAGTAAGTGGCGATTATTTTAATTTAATTGACCATCGAGATGGAACGATGAGTTTTGCGGTTGCCGATGTCATAGGTAAAGGTATCCCTGCTGCACTAGCAATGAGTATGATTAAGTTCGGAATGGACTCTTATGGCCACTCTCAATTGCCAAGTGATGGTTTAAAGCGTCTCAATCGAGTTGTTGAAAAAAACGTAAATCAAAATATGTTTGTAACTATGTTTTATGGACTCTATGAAGAAATGAACCATTTATTATATTGTAGTTCTGCTGGACACGAGCCGGGATACATATATCGAGCGGAAACTGAAACGTTCGAAGAAATTGACGTTAGAGGTAGAGTACTAGGTGTAAGTCAGCACACTAGATATAATCAACAAGAAATCCCAATCTACTTAGATGATTTAGTTATAATATTTACAGATGGTGTGACAGAAGCAAGATATACTGATGGTGAATTTATCGCTAAAAAGACATTGTTAAACCTTATTCGAAAATATAAGCATATGCATCCACAAGATATCGTACAAATACTTTATGAAGCTATATTAAAAATTCAAAATCCTAACAAACGTGACGATATGACTATATTGATTATAAAACGTGTAAATTAAATATTAAATTTATTGATTATATAAATCTAACTATGGGTATACTTACTAGAGTATACATAATTGGTAGTAACAAAAGACTAAAATGGGAGTGTAAGAACTATGAACCTTAACATTGAAACGGTAACACATGATGACTATTATGAAGTCATTGTTGCTGGTGAATTAGATGTATATACTGTACCTGAATTGGAAGAAGTATTAATGCCAATGAGACAAGAAGGTACACATGATATTCACGTTAATGTAACAAATGTTAGTTATATGGATTCTACAGGATTAGGATTATTTGTAGGAACATTAAAAGCATTGAACCAAAATGATAAAGAGTTATATATCTTAGGCGTATCAGATAGAATCGGAAGATTATTTGATATTACTGGTCTTAAAGACTTAATGCATGTCAATGAAGGAACGGAGGTAGAATAACTTGCCAATTAAAAATGATTATATCGAGATGAAATTGCCTGCCTCTGCCGAATATGTAAGTCTAATTCGCTTAACGTTATCAGGCGTATTTTCAAGAGCAGGCGCATCTTATGACGATATCGAAGATTCTAAAATTGCAGTAAGTGAAGCCGTTACTAACGCAGTTAAACATGCTTATAAAAATAAAGATACAAATGGTATGATTAATTTATGTTTCGAGTTATTTGATGATAAAATAAAAATTATTATCTCAGATCAAGGCGAAAGTTTTGATTATGAGACAACGAAATCACAATTAGGACCTTACGATGAGAATGAAAATATCGATTTCTTACGTGAAGGCGGACTTGGTTTATTCTTAATTGAATCCTTAATGGATGAAGTGAAAGTCTTTAAAGAATCTGGTGTAACAATCAGTATGATTAAGTATATAAAAAAAGAGCAGGTGCCAAATAATGACGAAAGAGTCGAAATCAGTTAATGATGTATCACCTGAACAAATTAACCAATGGATTAAAGAACATCAAGATAACGCTAATACAGAAGCTCAAGATAGATTAGTCAATCATTACCGTAAACTAATTGAATCGTTGGCTTATAAGTATTCAAAAGGACAATCACATCACGAAGATTTAGTTCAAGTTGGTATGGTTGGTTTAATAGGTGCTATTAACAGATTTGACCTGTCTTTTGATCGCAAATTTGAAGCATTCTTAGTACCGACCGTTATTGGTGAGATTAAGAGATATTTAAGAGATAAAACTTGGAGTGTTCATGTTCCAAGAAGAATAAAAGAAATCGGCCCACGTATAAAAAAAGTAAGTGATGAATTAACGAATGAATTAGAACGTTCCCCATCAATCGCAGAAATTGCTGATCGTTTGGAAGTTTCTGAAGAAGAAGTACTTGAAGCTATGGAAATGGGACAAAGTTATAATGCACTTAGCGTGGATCACTCGATTGAAGCAGATAAAGATGGTTCAACAGTGACTTTATTAGATATAATGGGTCAAAGAGATGACAATTATGACTTAACAGAAAAACGTATGATTCTGGAACGTATTTTGCCTATTCTTTCAGATAGAGAAAGAGAAATCATTCAATGTACATTTATTGAAGGGCTAAGCCAGAAAGAAACTGGTGAACGCATTGGTTTAAGTCAAATGCATGTGTCTCGATTGCAAAGAACTGCAATCAAGAAATTACAGCAAGCTGCTAAACAGTAAAATAGTAATAGAAACTGAGGTATCGTCATGCCTCAGTTTTTTTATATTGATATGAATAAATAAAAATAGGTACATAGTTGACTTAATAAATTAACATGAAAAATATGATAAAATTGAATAGAAAATAAGAAAAAGTGTGGTCATAAAATGAATAAAAATTTAATTGATGAAATAACAACAAAATATCAATTTTCTGAAAAACAAGTAAAATCAGTATTAAGTTTATTAGAAGACAACAATACGGTTCCCTTTATTGCAAGATATCGTAAAGAAGCAACTGGAGGATTGGATGAAGTTCAAATCAAACAGATTTCAGATGAATACCAATACGTTGCAAATTTACAAAAAAGAAAAGAAGAAGTTATACATAATATTGAACAACAAGGCTTATTAACAAATGAATTGAGAGAAGATATACTTAAACAAACTAAATTGCAACGTGTCGAAGATCTGTATAGACCTTTTAAACAAAAAAAGAAAACAAGAGCGACAGAAGCTAAAAGAAAAGGTTTAGAAAGCTTAGCTAAATGGATCTATGATGGACAGCAAGGTGACTTAAAACAAAAGGCAGAAAGTTTCATTACTGATGAGGTAACAAATATTGATGAGGCGATTCAAGGTGCATTAGATATCATTGCTGAACATGTTTCAGATAATCCTAAATATCGTAGTCGCATATTAAAAGATCTTTATAGACAAGGAAGTATTGTGACAACTAAGAAGAAGAAAGCAGAAGATGAAAAAGAAATATTTGCAATGTATTATGACTATGTAGAACCTATTAGGTATATAGCAAATCATAGAGTGCTTGCTATGAATCGTGGTGAAAAAGAAAAAATTCTATCAATCAAAATAGAATTTGATACAAAACAAGTAGCAAGTACAATTGAGAAAAGTGAAATTAAACTTCAAAATCCCCATAGAGATTATATTAAGCTAGCTATTGAGGATAGTTTAAAACGATTAATTATGCCTTCAATCGAAAGAGAAATCCGAGCAGATTTAACTAGTAAAGCTGAACAACATGCCATTGAAGTCTTTAGTGAAAACTTAAAACATTTGCTATTACAACCACCTATGAAGGGTAAGCAAATTTTAGGTGTTGACCCAGCATTTAGAACAGGTTGCAAGTTGGCAGTAATTAATCCATTTGGCACTTTTATTGATAAGAGTGTGATTTATCCACACCCACCTAAATCTAAGATAGAAGCATCAGAAAAAGAAATAGTCAGAATGATTAAAGAAAATCATGTAGAACTCATTGCTATTGGTAATGGTACAGCGAGTCGTGAAACTGAACAATTTGTTGCAAATGTTATTAAAAAGTATAACTTAGAAATTAAATTTATTATTGTCAATGAAGCGGGTGCTTCTGTTTATTCAGCATCTGAAATTGCTAGATCAGAGTTTCCTGATTTTCAAGTTGAAGAACGTAGTGCAGTATCCATCGGTAGACGTGTTCAAGACCCTTTAAGTGAATTAGTTAAAATAGATCCTAAATCAATTGGAGTTGGACAATATCAACACGATGTAAACCAAAAAGAACTTGAAAGCGCACTAACATTTGTAGTTGAAACTGCTGTTAACCAAGTGGGCGTTGATGTAAATACAGCTTCTAAATCATTATTACAATATGTATCTGGATTATCCGGTGCGATTGCTCAAAACATCATTGATTACCGTGAAGAGAATGGAGCCATTAAGCACAATAAAGAAATTAGTAAAGTGAAACGTTTAGGTGCAAAAACATTTGAACAAAGTATTGGATTCTTGCGTATTGTAGATGGTACTGAACCATTAGATAATACTTCTATTCACCCTGAAAGTTATGACGTAACGTATAAATTATTGGGTATTTTAGATTTGAATATTAAAGATTTAGGTACTGATAAACTTAAAACAGAGCTATCTAAAGTAAATGTGGATCAAGTAGCTAATCAATTAAATGTCGGAGTACCTACACTTGAAGATATAATTAAATCATTAATGGCACCTAATCGAGATCCTCGAGATGAATTCGAAACGCCAATCTTGAAGTCAGATGTATTATCAATTGAAGATTTAAAAGTAGGTATGAAATTAGGTGGCACCGTAAGAAATGTAGTGGATTTCGGAGCATTCGTTGATATAGGTGTGAAACAAGATGGCTTGGTCCATATATCAAAACTATCTAAAAAATTTGTCAAAAATCCAATGGACATCGTAAGTGTGGGAGACATAGTGGATGTGTGGATACTAGATATAGATCAAACTAAAGGCAAAGTGTCGTTAACCATGATTGATCCCCATGAATAATAATGAATTACAAACAATAGTAGAACGTATTTCAAGTCAGTTTTTTAATAGACCATTTTGTCATAAAGCTATATTTAATAACAAGCTACGCACCACTGGTGGTCGCTATATGCTAAAATCACATAATATCGAAATTAATCCCAAGCAATATCAATATTATGGGGAGAAAGCATTAATTGATATCATCAAACATGAATTGTGCCATTATCATTTACACATACTAGGAAAAGGGTATCAACATAAAAATACAGATTTTAAAGTGTTAAGTAAGCAAGTAGGTGCACCAAGGTTTTGTACGCCTATTCAAACGTATGAAGAACGCGCTAATTACGTATATCAATGTAAATCATGTGGTTGCCAATATCTAAGAATAAAAAAAGTCGATGTGAAAAAGATGAGATGCGGGAAGTGCAAGGGGAAGTTATCACTAATAAAACGCATGAATTGAAATAACTAAGCAATAACGTATTAAGATTCACCATTACAATTTAAAAAAATGGTGAATCTTAAATTTTTAATCATTTATACGTTGACATTAATCAAATAAACATGTATAGTATATATCGTTACTTTAATAAATGTATCAAACATTAATTGTTTGTAAAACTTGTTTAAAAAAATGTTAAAAAGATATTGACATTTCATTACAAAACATTTACAATAATTATTGTTCTCGATAATTAATAGTAATTATTGCGTTTTGCCAGCGGTCGTGGCGGAATGGCAGACGCGCTAGGTTGAGGGCCTAGTGGGAGAAATCCCGTGGAGGTTCAAGTCCTCTCGGCCGCACCAAATAAACTTTCTAATTAAATATGCGGGTGTAGTTTAATGGCAAAACCTCAGCCTTCCAAGCTGATGTTGTGGGTTCGATTCCCATCACCCGCTCCATTTAAATGAACATTGAAAACT
>NZ_JAFENV010000022.1:0-28388 GCF_016892225.1 Staphylococcus sp. GDY8P47P
CCCGACTCCCAACTTGCTTGGCTTGTAGAATTTCTTAGCGAAATTCTCTTTGCTGGGGCCCCGCCCGCAAGGATGACTAGAACTGAGAAAAGCTTGATTTAAGCGCCTTCTCAGTTCAGTCAGCTACTGCGAATTTGCAAAATAGCATCATCATATTATTTATGTCCCAGGCTCATTTCGCTGTCATTTGTCATAGCGATGAGTCATGTGCCTGTGACTTCTGATTATTTATACGCTTTGTCACCTTTAAAATAACTACGATCTTCCTTGCTATAAACCTTGTCAGGGTCTACAAATGGTTTCAACTTGTATTTAAAGTCATAGAGATTCAAACCATCGATAGCAACACGATCTTGATATACACTATACTCACCGATATCAGTAAAGTTATTAGGACCTACGCCCGCTAAATATTTGAAACCAGCTTTATGCTCTAGATATTGATAACCTGCAGAGCCCCTATCTTGCGCGCCATGAGGGAAAATAAATAAATCTGTTTGTCCAATGATTGGTGTGACTTCTTTCTTCCAACGTTCGGTATCTTTCACAATACGGTCATATGAACTATTGGCAAAATCAATGTGCCCCCAAGAATGACTTGCAAATGTCCAACCGTCACGTTTCATTGCGTTTGCAACTTTGATTGCTTGTTCTTTTCGCTCATGATAATCTTTGCTGTCTAACTCATTGGTACGATATCCAAGTACACCGTTATATCCTGTCAAACCAACGACACCCTTTTGTCCATTCAGTGAGAAATCGGGATGATCTTTCACAAAGCGATTTAGAATCGGAACGATATCATTCGTTTCACTTTGTGTTACTTTCCCATCTTTACCTTTTGTTTCAGATACAACGTGATTAGATTTGTCTAAGACTAAGCGGTCTGCATAGCCGTTTCCTCTCATATAATCATAATAATTCATATCATCAATGGATAAAATTAATGGTTTCTTTCCTTTAGGAAGCTTTAATGTTTTCTTCTTAATAGGTTTAGAATTAAAATCATAGGCATCATGTGGATCAATTAATATGTAATGATGCTGATATAACTCATCAAGTGAACGTTTAAATTCATCAACAGTAATCATCCAATCATTATTACCTTTTGCTTGATTTGCTTCACCAGTGAACGCGATCTTAGGATCTGTAATTAACGGATGAAAAAAGACATGCGCCACATCACCTTTATATTCAACCCAATCTTCTTGTCCAGAACTTTTCTTTTTCGCATACATGTTTGCTTCTTTATTTTGCGATGCTTGTTGCGCTTTTTTATCTTGCGTGTGTGATGTCGATTGACATGCACATAAAACAATGGCGAGAACAACTGTGAATACACTCAACAAATATTTCTTAGTCATGCATTTACTCCTTTATATAACAAAGTGATTTTATGCCGATCACTGAATATTATATAACATTTTTATACTATATATAACATATCATTTATAGCTTAACGTAATTTTTACATGACATTAATTTTATTTAATATTAAATTATTTGTTTTTACGCTTTTCAATGAATTTCATAACTAAATTAACTACAATGGCGAGAACAATAATGCTCTTTAATATTAATTCGTAAATTTCCGGCATTGAAAATGTACTAATGAATACAAATACTATGATGAGCACTATCGCAATTTTATCGTATCTATCTAATGTCATTCTATTTCACCTTTTGCTTCATTTTAATTTCCTATATAATTGCATTATACATATAAAAGGAGATGGATATTTTGAGAAAATTATTTGCTGTGGCGTTAGTATTTATTTTAGCCTTAGCTGCTTGTGGTAATAATAGCGATAATAATCATTCTAATGATGCTAAAGAAGATACTAAATCTTATACAACTGACGATGGGGATAAAATTAAAATTCCTAAGGAACCTAAACGAATCGTTGTTTTAGGTACAACGTATGCCGGTGGTTTAAAAGAACTTGATGCTAATATTCAAGCTGTAGCTAAAAATGTTGATGATAGTTCAGTATTAAAAGATAAATTTAAAGATGTTAAGAAAATTGATCCTGAAAACGTTGAAGCTGTAGCTAAAGCAAAACCAGATTTAATCATTACTTATAATACTGACAAAAACTTGAAAAAATTGAAAAAAATCGCACCTACTGTCGCATTTGATTATATGAAACATGATTATAAAGAACAACATTTAGAATTAGGTAAAATTATCGGTAAAGAAGATAAAGCGCAAAAATGGGTAGATCAATGGGAAGATAAAACCAAAGATGATGGTAAAGAAATTAAGGATGCCATTGGTGAAGATGCTACTGTCTCAATCATCAAAGATTTCGATAAAAAAATCTATGTTTTAGGTAAAACTTATGGTCACGGAAGCGAAGTACTTTACGATTCATTCGGCCTAAAAATGCCAAGTAAAGTTGAAAGTGCAACTAAAAAAGAAGATTTAGCTGATATTTCTGCGGAACAAATTCCAGAAATGGCTGGTGATTATGTCGTAACACCTGTTGCTAAAGGGGCTGACCTTTCATTCGAAAATAAAGATGTTTGGAAAAATACAGACGCAGTTAAAAAAGGACAAACATTTAAAGTTGACGAGGGTGTGTATTGGTTAAACGATCCCTATTCTCTTGACTTTGAACGTAAAGATTTAAAGAAAAAATTATTAGATTCTGCAAGTAAATAGTGCCTTACTTGCAGAAAAAACCGGGAGTGGGACAGAA
The DNA here is from genome assembly GCF_016892225.1 of Staphylococcus sp. GDY8P47P. Taxonomy (NCBI): domain Bacteria; kingdom Bacillati; phylum Bacillota; class Bacilli; order Caryophanales; family Staphylococcaceae; genus Staphylococcus; species Staphylococcus sp. GDY8P47P. The sequence goes on from NZ_JAFENV010000022.1 coordinate 2,703, forward strand.
TTCTTTTTGAATTCGTCGTCCCACCCCCGCAAGGGTGACTAGAACTGAGAAAAGCTTAATTTAAGCGCCTTTTCAGTTCAGTCAGCTACTGCGAATTTGCAAAATAGCTTCATTATATTATTTATGTCCCAGCCTCTTTTTTTATTATAACATTTAATTTGTTTCTTCAACTGATGTCTTGCCAGCGAACATCACAATCCATGTAGCAAATATGAAAGGTGCCGTAAATACAGGTAATCCTACTGGTGCAAGTAACGTTGCGAGTGCACCATGCATTACTACAGTTAATAACAACCCTGTAATGACTGCGATATACGTATTTAATTTCGTCGTAAATATCGCACCCAACGCAATACCTGTAAGTATAGCGTTATAGCCATATAAACCATTCGTAATAGATGGATAGTCACCACCAAGTGCCACAATAAAGATAACAGCTAAGATACTGGAAATGATGGCGTATATACCACCTTTGATTGATCCCACAAAGATGCCTATTATAATTAACACACTTCCCAGTATAGACGTCACTAGAAAGATTTCACTGAAGTTCGTAGTAATACCACTTAGCCAACTGATATGATTATGACTAATATCTGGATGTTTTACTTGTTGTGGCAATATATCAATTGTCACTTTTAATTTCGAAAATTGAGTTGTCATTGCTAACACTAACCACGTCATCAATACAAATGGAAATGTTAGCATAGGTACACCAAATGGCTTTAACCATTCTCTAATGGCCGCCCCCATAGGCAACGTTAAAATGGTCGCAATTAGCAATACACCCCAAGCTACCATTGTAGTTTGAAGGAACAATGCTAAACCAATAGCCGTTAACACAGCATTATACCCTGCTAAGCCATCTTGAATTTCCGCTTCACTATAATTGAAAAAGGGTGCCAATAAGAGCGCTAATACGCTACCTATCATAGCCGCTATACCGATCTCCCATCGAGCCACAAACAAACCAATTAAAATCAGGACCCCTGACCATTTGTTATTCATAAACACAACTTGCGCTATATTTTTGAAAAAAACATCAATATACTTCACAAACTCACCTTACTCTTTTGTTATTACACTTCGTTCTTTTAAATTCTAGCACTATTACTACAACTTACAAAATACTTTTACAAAATTTAATCATGTAGAAATACAATTAGAGTTTGTATTTAAAATAATTGTATGACTATATTGCTTGTACAATATTCTTAACAGTTCTAACATTAAGGCTACGAACGTTATTTTCAAATGGAAAGAAGGAATAGATATGCATTTTACTCAGCGTGAACAAGATAAGTTGATGATTGTTGTAGCTGCAGAAGTTGCAAGACGTCGTAAAGCACGTGGTTTAAAGTTAAATCATCCTGAAGCGCTCGCTTTAATCAGTGATGAATTACTCGAAGGTGCAAGAGACGGTAAAACCGTAGCCGAATTAATGAGCTATGGCAAAACAATACTAAACGAAGAAGATGTCATGGAAGGTGTTGCAAGCATGATCAAAGAAATTGAAATCGAAGCAACATTTCCAGATGGAACGAAACTCATTACAGTCCATCATCCAATCGTCTAAGGAGGCAATAGTATGATTCCTGGAGAAATTATAGTTAAAAATACTGAAATCGAAATTAATCAAGGACGCGCGGAAACGGTACTTGTTGTTAAAAATACTGGTGACCGACCCGTACAAGTTGGTTCTCACTTCCACTTCTTTGAAGCTAATAAAGCATTAAATTTTGAACGTGAAAAAGCTTATGGCAAACACTTAGATATCCCCGCTGGTGCAGCCGTACGTTTCGAACCAGGAGACGAGAAAAAAGTTCAACTTGTTGAATATGTAGGCCATCGTAATATATACGGTTTCCGTGGTTTAGTGAATGGCAAAATTGATGAAAGTCGCGTTTACCGTCCTACCGACGAGAATGATGACTACGCCGGTGTATTTCATGACGAAGGCGAAGAAAACGTCAATAAAAAAGGAGGACAAGATTAATGAGTTTTAAAATGACGCAATCTCAATATACCAGTCTTTATGGTCCGACTACAGGCGATTCAATTCGTCTAGGTGATACAAATTTATTTGCTCAAGTCGAACACGATTATACAAGTTACGGAGATGAAGTCACTTTCGGTGGCGGTAAATCGATTCGTGACGGTATGGGGCAAAATCCTAACGTGACACGTGACGACCGTTATGTTGCAGATTTAGTTATAACAAATGCAGTTATTATTGATTACGATAAAGTAGTTAAAGCAGATATTGGCATTAAAAATGGCTACATCTTTGCTATTGGCCAAGCAGGTAATCCAGATATTATGGATAATATTGATATCATTATTGGTGCGACAACAGATATTATTTCAGCTGAAGGTAAAATTGTGACAGCTGGTGGTATTGATACACACGTTCACTTTATTAATCCAGAACAAGCTGAAGTAGCACTTGAAAGTGGTATCACTACACACATTGGTGGCGGAACTGGTGCATCTGAAGGTACTAAAGCTACGACAGTAACCCCTGGCCCTTGGCATATACATCGCATGCTTGAAGCAGCTGAGCAACTCCCTATTAACGTTGGTTTCACTGGTAAAGGTCAAGCTGTTAATCACACTGCGCTCATTGAACAAATTCATGCAGGTGTCATTGGATTGAAAGTTCATGAAGACTGGGGTGCAACACCATCAGCACTTGATCACGCATTAGCCGTTGCAGATGAATTCGATGTTCAAATTGCCCTTCACGCTGATACATTAAATGAAGCTGGATTTATGGAAGATACAATGGCAGCAGTTAAAGGACGTGTCTTACATATGTATCATACTGAAGGTGCAGGTGGTGGACATGCGCCCGACTTAATTAAATCCGCATCATATCCTAATATCTTACCTTCATCTACCAACCCAACATTACCTTACACACAAAATACTGTCGACGAACATCTAGATATGGTAATGATTACACATCACTTAAACGCATCTATTCCTGAAGATATCGCCTTTGCAGATTCTCGTATTAGAAAAGAAACTATCGCAGCTGAAGACGTACTCCAAGATATGGGCGTCTTTAGTATGGTAAGTTCTGACTCACAAGCGATGGGACGTGTAGGCGAAGTGATAACACGTACTTGGCAAGTCGCTCACCGTATGAAAGAACAACGCGGTTTCTTAGATGGTGATGCAGAATACAATGATAACAACCGTATTAAACGTTATATCGCTAAATATACAATTAATCCTGCAATTACACATGGTATTTCAGACTATGTTGGTTCAATCGAAGGTGGTAAATTAGCAGATTTAGTGATGTGGGAACCAGCCTTCTTCGGTGTTAAACCTGAACTAATTGTAAAAGGCGGTTTAATTAATGCAGCGGTTAATGGCGATGCCAACGGTTCAATTCCAACATCAGAACCACAAAAATATCGTAAAATGTATGGCCAATATGGTGGCAATTTACAGCATACTGCCATTACATTTGTTTCTAAAACTGCATTCGAAAGTGGTATCTACCGTAGCTTAAACCTACAACGTATGGTTCGACCTGTTCATGGCATTCGTAATTTAACGAAAAAAGACATGAAGAATAACGATGCTACACCTAAACTTGATGTAGACCCACAAACTTATGAAGTATTTGTTGATGGCGAAAAAGTGACTAGTGAACCTGCTACTGAATTACCGTTAACTCAAAGATACTTCTTATTCTAGGAGGTACGTTTAATGATTATAGAAGAAATTCAAGGAAACATCGCTAATTTACCAGCTGAAGATAAACAAAAGCACGTTGAAAAAGTCTATTTAGAAAACTCTGATTTAGTTAAACGTATTCAACGTGTGACAACAGATCATGGCACAGAAATTGGTATCCGTTTAAAACAACCTATTGATTTACAATATGGTGATATTTTATATCAAGACGAAACAAATATGATTGTGGTTGATGTAAATTCTGAAGACTTACTCGTTATCAAACCACGTACGTTACAAGAAATGGGCGATATCGCACATCAACTTGGCAATCGTCATTTACCTGCACAATTTACAGAAACTGAAATGCTCGTACAATATGATTATTTGGTCGAAGATTTATTAAAATCATTAGGCATTCCTTATAGTCATGAAGACCGTAAAGTTAATAAAGCCTTCAGACATATAGGACATTCACATGATTGATCATTCACATCTTCGATTATTTCAGTTCTGTGATTCACAATTTCCTACAGGTGCATTTAGTCATTCATTTGGTTTAGAAACATACATTCAACGCGATGTAGTGAAAGATGCTAAGACGTTTAAAGCATGGTTACAGCTATTTTTAAATGAGCAATTAACCTACTCAGACGGTTTGGCTATGCGTTTTGTCTATCAAGCGTTAGAAAATGAAGATACAGAAGAAGTATTAAGATTAGATCGCTTAATTTATGTTCAAAGTTTGCCTCGCGAAACACGTGTCGGCACGAAACAAATGGGCACACGTATGGCAAAACTGGCAATGGAACTTTATGATAGCGAATGGATGACGTGGTACCATACACAAATGACTGAGAAGCGCGCTAAGTTACATCCAGCGATTTGCTTTACAATATTAGGCCATCATTTAGGTATTGATATCGAAACGATTATTGATTATTACTTGTATCAAAATGTTTCAAGTTTAACTCAGAATGCGGTACGTGCAATCCCTCTTGGTCAAACAACGGGGCAACAAGTTGTGTCAGATATGATTCCGCATATTGAACGTACGCGTCAACATATCTTCACATTGAACGAATCAGACTTTGGTGTGACAGCACCAGGATTAGAACTTAATCAAATGGAACATGAGAACGTTAATGTGAGAATCTTTATTTCATAGGAGGTAATATTTATGACAAATCCAATTAAAATTGGTATTGGTGGTCCTGTTGGTGCAGGTAAAACACAATTAGTAGAAAAATTAGTCCGCCGTCTGTCTAAAGAATTAAGTATCGGTGTTATCACAAATGATATTTATACTAAAGAAGACCAAAAAATCTTGGTCAATACAGGCGTGTTAGCTGAAGATAGAATCATTGGTGTCGAAACAGGTGGCTGTCCACATACAGCTATCCGTGAAGACGCTTCAATGAATTTTGCTGCGATTGATGAATTATTAGAACGTAATGACGACATTGAGTTAATATTTATTGAATCTGGTGGCGATAACTTAGCCGCTACATTCAGTCCAGAATTAGTAGATTTCTCAATTTACATTATCGATGTAGCCCAAGGTGAGAAGATTCCACGTAAAGGTGGTCAAGGTATGATTAAATCTGACTACTTCGTCATTAATAAAACAGACTTAGCGGAATTTGTCGGTGCGTCATTAGACCAAATGGCTGAAGATACGAAGACATTTAGAGGAAATCGTCCATTCACATTCACTAACCTTAAGACAGATGATGGTTTAGACAACGTTATTGAGTGGATTGAACGTGATGTATTACTTAAAGGGTTAGCTTAATGGCTGAAGATATGAAACAAGATACTGAACAATCTTGGACTGGACAGTTAGAGCTAACTGTATTCAATAATGGTAAACGCTCTGTTGCACGCGACATCTTTTTTGAAAAAGCGCTAAAAGTCATTCGCCCAGTCTATTTAAATCATTCAACGATTCCTACGTTCTATATTGTGAACGTGGGAGGTGGATACTTAGATGGCGATCGATATCGAATGAATATCAATGTAGATCAAGGCGCAGCAGTGACGCTCACATCACAAGGTGCTACAAAGATTTATAAGACGTTGAATGATCGTGTGGAACAATATCAAACATTCCATATAGCGAAAGATGGATATATGGAATATGTTGGTGACCCGATTATTGCTTACGAACATGCGAAATTCTATCAGCACAATATATTCAAGTTAGATGAAACGGCATCTATGTATTATACAGATATTTTGACGCCTGGCTATTCTATGCGTGATGAACATTTCACATATGATTATATGCATTTATTAAATGAAATTTACGTCGGTAATGAACTCGTCACTTACGATAATTTGCGTATGCATCCAAGTGAAACAGAAATTAGTTCGATTGGTTATATGGAGCATTACACACATTTAGGTTCAGCCTATTTTATTCATTCTGACGTGACGCAAAAGTTAATCGATGAAGTGTATGACGAAATTAAAGGTTATATGAAGCAATATGATTGTCGTCTTGGCATAACACAATTGCCAACACATGGCTTTACCGTGCGTGTATTATCAAATATGACACAGGAAATTGAAGAGATTCTGAATACGGTACAATCTTATATTGCGAATAAATTATACGATCGACAAATCAATTTTTTAAGAAAGTATTAATAAAGCAGAACAGGGAGCGGGACAGATTTTTTTAAAATCGTTGTCCCGCTCCCTGCTTGCTTTGATTGAAAAAGCGATGACGCACTTGACCAACCTTTTACAAAGGTTAAGTGGTCGTGATTCATCGCTTTTTGTTTTCATTTTTGTCTCAAGACGTATCCAATTCCTAGTAGCGTCTTGCCATTAAAATGACGTCTTTGTACTAGGAAAGACATTTGAGAAAGGCTATTCAGTATCGCCAAATATATAATTATAGATTTCTTGTGATACTTGTTCGAAGTTTTCGACGTTGAGTGAGAGATAGAACTTCAGTTTAGGTTCTGTACCTGATGGTCTCAATGCAATAAAGCCTTCTTTAAACATGATTCGTATCACATTCGCTTGAGGTAATCGTATTATTTCTTCAGTATGATCTTCTTTATTTACACGTTTTAATGTCTTATAATCTTCCACTGCAACAACGCTTAATCCTGCTATGATTTCAGGAATATTTTGTCTTAATTGATTCATTAATTCATTAATCTGTTGTTGCCCTTCTTTACCTTCAAAGACTTTAGACATCGGTTTATCACGATATTGCCCTACTTCGTTATGAATCTCTTTTAAAGCGTCGTATAGTGTTTTGCCCTGACTTTTCAAAATAGATGCATACTTAATCATCAACGGCACGATTTGAATAGCATCTTTGTCTCGCACGAAATCATCGGCCAAATAGCCATAGCTTTCTTCATAGGCGAATAGGAAAGATTCTGTATCATCTAATTCACGAATAGCTTTAGCAATATGCTTAAAGCCGATTAAGACCTCCTTCACAGTGACCCCATGTTGTTGCGCAAGACGTTTACCTAACTCACCACTTACAATAGATTGAATAACAACTGAATGCTCCGGTATATTCGTGTGTTCGAGAAGATATTTAATGAGTAACGCGCCGATTTCACTGCCACCAAAGTAATATGTTTGTCCATCTGCATATCGTTCAACAAACCCCATGCGATCGACATCTGGATCTGTTGCAATAATTAAATTCGCTTCGCTATCATGTGCTTGTTGAATAGCTAAATCAAACGCTTCTCGTTCTTCAGGGTTCGCACTTTTCACGGAACTAAAGTCCGGATCAAGTTCGCATTGTGATTGTACTAGGCTTACATTCTGAAAATTAAGATGCTTTAAAACGTCCGGAATAATTGGCACACCAGTACCATGCAAACTCGTATATACGACCTTTAAATCGGATTGAGGAATATCACCTACTAACCGTGTAATTTCATTGATATAACTATCATCAACCGCTTCTGGTAAATCAAATGTGTTCTTCTCAATAGGTTCTTGGTTTAAGTCAATGTTTAATTCAAGTGGATTACCTAAGTTATTGATATAGTTAGCAACTTCTAATGAAGTATCCTCATCCAACTGTGCGCCATCTGAACCATAAACTTTGATGCCGTTATAATCTTTAGGGTTATGGCTTGCTGTAATCATGATACCGGCAGATGTTTGCAAATATCGCACAGCAAAAGATAGTTGTGGCGTTGTTTTATACCCATCTGCCAGATAAACTTTGATATCATTCGAAGTCAAAATTTGCGTAATAATATGCGCGAATTCTGAAGATAAATGACGGATATCATAGTGAATGACAATTGAAGGATTATCTTCTTTATCTTTTAAGTAATTAGCAATTCCTAATGCCAGACGTTGTATAGTATAGCGATTTAAACGACCTGGACCAAGTCCAAACTGTCCACGAATACCTGCAGTACCAAATGCTAATTCAGTTTCAAATCCCTGTTCTTGAAACGTCGTGGTCTGGCTATCATAGAATGATGCTACAAGACTGTCATCTTTATATTTCATCCAATTGTCTTTCATCATATACTCCTTTCATACTTATACGGATGTCTTATTATTCTATTTCAGTATACTGGATATTTAAAAAAGTTTCATTTGATTAGGGGATAAGCATTATTTAGTAATCTTTTATGCTAGCCGAATCAAACTTGCAATAAGTTACTCATAGTGATATAATACATTCATAAATTAATTCCATTGGCAACACCAAACCCCTCACTAAGTCGCTAGTGAGGGGTTTTATGGTGTGTTAGACGATGTCGCTTATTTCTTATTACGGGTGTCTAACCAATATTTAAAAGCCGTAACAATACATCCTGTAATAACAGGACCAATGATGGTTAAAAAAATTAACTCCATTGGCGTCACACCTCCTTCCGTCGAAATTATCGCCGGAAGCGCTAGCGACGCCTTGATTATAGCACTAAAGTGTAAAATCACTCTATATTGCAAATCTTTGATTATTAGCTACTACATTAGCATTTAATTTAATAAATTCTCGATTATTTATAGAAAACTGTTTTGTTTACTCTAAAATAATTTATATTTACTATCTTTCTGAGTTTTTATTACTTACTGAAATTGATAGCTTTCTTGACCTTTCGCAAAGGCTTCAACGGTATAAATCATAGAACCACCTTCTGAGCCGTTCTCAATGTCATTGGTACAAATGAGCAATTGGTTTGTTCCAGGAATAAATTGTGGATGTGTTGAACGTAACATTTTACCTTCATCACGCCCTGGCATTAAGATTTGACCAATAGGATAGCCACGTTTATTAAAGACTAAAACACGTCCTTGGCCATACATCGCGACATATAAATTATCATCACTATCGATACATACTGAATCTGGCCCTTCATGACCAGTAAAGTAATACGGAATCGTTGCGCCAAATGGTGCAATTGTCACGCCATCGTCTTCTAATTGAATACGATGAAGTCGATTTGTCGTTGTTTCTGTCACCCATAGTACTTTTTCATCCGTACTTAACGCTACTCCGTTTGCTACTGAAATGTTCTGAATGACTGGTGACACCGTCTTGAAGTCAGGCGAAACGTAGTAGACGCCACCTTTAGGATTAGTAGAGTAACCTCTGAAATCAGTGAAATAGAAGCCACCTTTACTATCAAAGACCATGTCATCGATACAATATTCTGTGTTGAGTTCTGAAATAATTTCTTCAAACTGTTCACCATGTTCATCAGTAGCGAAGATGCCGCCTGTTGACTCAAAGTCACCTAAATAACATGTAAATAAACGTCCATCTTTATGTATTTTGACTGCAGCTGGATTTTGTTTTGTTGATTGAAATGCTGTTGAAACTTCTTTTGTATTTATATCAACTTTAAAAATTTTACCGCCAAATACTTCACATAAGAACAAATTATGATCTTTATCAAAGATGAGACCTTCTAATTGCAATCCTTCATCTGAAATTTTCAACCATGGTTCTGCCGTTACCGTTTGTAATTCATTTTCAGAAATAATTGGTACTGCGCTTTTAGATGCTCCAGTATATGTTAATTTTGGTAAAGATTGATTTGTCATTATTAACATTTCCTCCCTTTGTGAAAAGTATCATTTACATTCATTATAATCCTTTAATACACTTTCTACTTATCGTACTACATGTAATCGCTTTCAAAAAGTAATTATACTTCTAACATAGGTCTATTGCCCTATTTTAAAAACTGAAATATTGAAAGTTATTGTAAATTTGATAAAATAATATAATGTTGATTTTTATAAAAAGATAAATAAATGAATCATTAAATGATATGGCTTGCCTTTACGATAAATAATAATTTTTAGAGGAGAATCAGAAAATGGATTATAGAGTGTTATTATATTACAAATACACAACGATTGATGACCCAGAAACATTTGCTGCTGAGCATTTAGAATTCTGTAAAGCAAATAACTTAAAAGGTCGAATTCTAGTATCTACAGAAGGTATCAATGGTACGTTATCAGGTACGAAAGAAGATACAGATCAATATATCGAACATATGCATGCAGATGAACGTTTCGCAGATATGACGTTCAAAATTGACGAAGCTGAAGGTCATGCTTTCAAAAAAATGCATGTGCGCCCAAGAAATGAAATTGTTGCACTTGGTTTAGAGGACGATGTTGATCCACGTGTCACAACTGGTAAATACTATTCACCTAGTGAGTTTAAAGAAGCATTGGAAGATGAAGATACTGTTATCTTAGATGCACGTAATGACTATGAATTTGATTTAGGACACTTCCGCGGTGCAATCCGTCCAGATATTACACGTTTCAGAGATTTACCAGATTGGATTCGTGAGAATAAAGACCAATTAGATGGTAAAAATATCGTAACGTATTGTACAGGTGGTATTCGTTGTGAAAAATTCTCAGGCTGGTTAGTAAAAGAGGGCTTCGAGAATGTTGGTCAATTACATGGCGGTATTGCAACATATGGTAAAGATCCTGAGACTAAAGGTGAATATTGGGACGGTAAAATGTACGTCTTCGATGAACGTATTAGCGTAGACGTCAACCAAGTTGAGAAAACAGTGATTGGTAAAGAACACTTTGACGGCACACCATGTGAGCGTTACATTAACTGTGCTAATCCAGAATGTAACAAACAAATTCTTGTTTCAGAAGAAAATGAAGCTAAATATCTTGGCGCATGTTCATATGATTGCGCGAAACATGAACGTAACCGTTATGTAGCTAAAAATAATATAAGTGATGAAGAATGGAATCGTCGTTTAGACAATTTTAAAGACGTACCAGAACACGCACATGCTTAATATATGAATCATATCCCTTATGAGATTTAATTAACTCATAAGGGATATTTTTTATGACTACCTAATGCTATAATAGTGTAAAATCACAAGTGTTATTGAGGTGTGGCAATATGAGAAAACATAGTAAAGATTACTTTCATCTGTTTTATAGTCAATTGTTTGCTAACACTGGTGATATTTTAACAATTGTTGGCCTTATTGCTATTGTTTTTAATATCACATCTAAAACGACCGCTGCCTCGATGATTCCCATCATCTTTACATTAGGTATTTTCGTGAGTAGCCTAATTTCAAACTACATATATCAATATTTTACTCAAAAGAAAGTTCTATTAATCTTTCAAGGACTTAAATTAGTAAGTTTAGCAAGTATTGCATGTTTATTAATATTCGAAACATCACCTATTTTTATTTTTGTTCTTCTCTTTCTTAATGCAATTTTTGATGGTTTTACAAACCCAATTAAGAACTCAATGATTCCTTTTATTGAGAATAAGGATGCTATTACATCTGCTAACGCTTTAATGAATATGATGAGTAGTTTTGTTCAACTTTCTACGTGGGCATTAGGCGGCATTTTAATGAGTCTTATAGGTGCGAAATACTTATTTTTATTTGCGCTAGTACTTGAAATGATAAGTTATTTTTTTATTTTACGCCTTTCAGAACGTCATATTTACAAAAATGAGAAGGTAAATATTTTTAGTAGTTTTAAAGCTGTTATTCGTGATAATTATCGTGATAAATTGAGTTTGTATTTAAACATTTCTATTATTTTTGAATCTTTCGCAACAACCATTTGGATTGCAGCAATTATTTTGACTTACACAAGAACTTATTTACACGTTCCTGATTTTTTGGTTTGGACTGATTAATGCCCTTTTCTTTAGTGGCACAATTATTGCAGGACTATGGATAAACCATAAGGATCGTTTCTTCACACAAATAAACTATCCAATAATTATTTACGTTCCTTTGCTTTTAGCCTTTATTAATTTAAGTTTTATTCTTCACCATTCAATAATGATTGCATTGTTATTTTCATTATTTATGGGTATTTTCGAAGACATGCGTTATATTTCACTAAATTCAATGATTCAACGCAATACACCTAAAGAAATCCTTACTTCTACTTACATATTAAACAATTTATTTAACAGCATTTTCTTCGCTTTAGGAACTTTTATTATTTCGATAATCGTTGATTATTTCGGTATTACTTGGGCCTATATTATTTGTTTTAGTATGTATATAGTAACTTTTATTTTAGGACTCTTTTTCCGAAAAACTTTAAAAATTGAAATGCGTAATTAGAAATCTTATAATTGATAATAATTCTCACTTTGGATATGGAGGCTATTGTATATGTGTACAGGTTTTACGTTTCAAGCTAAAAATGGCGACGTTATTTTAGGGCGTACGATGGATTATGACTATCCATTAACTGGACATCCTGCCGTGCAACCACGTCATTTCTATTGGGAATCTCGTGTAGATTATAAAGGGACAACGAAGTATGGTTTTACAGGTGCTGGGTCTGATATGGAAGGTTTTATTTTCGGAGATGGTGTAAATGAGCATGGGCTTGCGATTTCGAATCAATATGACCGTGGTTATGCATCATATACTCATGAAATACGTGATGGATATATTAATATTTCTCAAACCGAAGTATTGACATGGGTACTTGGATATAACCAAACGATTGCCGAACTGATTGAGCAAGCTGATCAGGTCAATGTAGTCGCACATACATTAAATGATATTAATGAAGCACCACCTTTACATTATCATGTTTCTGATGCGACTGGTCGTACTGTAGAGATTACATTTGTAGAAGGACGCATTGTCGTGCACGAGAATCCAGTGGGCGTACTTACCAATAGTCCTGACTTAAATTGGCATTACGAGAACTTGAAGAACTATGCGAATGTGACGCCTTACAAACCCCAATATAAACGTTATAAAAATTTATATATTGGAAATGAAAGTGGTACGTCTGGATTACCAGGTGGCTACACATCAGCAGAACGCTATGTAAGAGCCGCTTATCTCGTAAATAATATGTTGCCTGACGATGGTGATGATGCGGTGTTAGATGCTTTTAGAATTCTTGATAGCGTCAGCATTCCTAAAGGAGCAGTTCGCCCTTCTGAACATGAATTCCACTATACGCTATACCAAACTGTATTTAACTTATCTACGCGCACGTTGTATGTGAAGTATTACAATTCTAATCGTATCGCTGAGTTACAATTAACAGAGGATTTACTAAACAGCGACGATTTGGTTATTTTTGACCCTATACCGCAAGGATTGTCTACCGATGAAGTGAAATAATTATAAATAAACAAGCGTGGCTGATAAAACAGTCACGCTTGTTTTTACTATGCTTTAACGTTTTTAGGGATAAGAATAAATGCTGATATAAGTCCAAGTATCATAATAACTGCCCCAACTAAGAAGGAAATCATTGCTGCTATTTCTACTGAATAAAATTGTTGGCATATTGTAAATACAGTTGTATTTAATGCAATACCAAAGGCACCTCCGAGTGTAGCCCCCATTTTATACAAACCAGTCGCAAAGCTCACTTTTTCTTCTGGCATATTAAACACCGCAATCGTTAATCCTGGTGTTGCAACCAATCCATTACCAATTGCACAAACCACAAATGCGAACGTTACAATACCCACATACCAGCTTGGCGATAGGAAAGTACAACTAATTAGAATAATACCGATTGCTGGAAATAGTGGTCCGGCGATCAACATGCTTTTACCACCATATTTTTGAATTGCTTTTTCACCTAAACGAATCATTGCAATCGCCATGAAGACGTACGGCACAGTGACTAACCCCGTTTGTGCTTCACTCATGCCAAATTGCTTTTGCGCATAGCCATTGAAGACAACTGTAGTCCCAACGCCTGTGTTAAGTACGAAATTATTAATCGTTGATCCTAGAAATGCTCGGTTTTTTACAATCGAGAAATCAATAAATGGTGTGGTTTTGCCTTTTTCAAAAAGATAGAACACAATTAAGGCAATGAGACCAATAGCAGCAACAGATAATGTGAAACGACTCGTCCAACCATATGTAAATCCTTGTGTCATCAGCAACATCAAGCAAGCAATGACGACACCAAAGATGATCATACCTACATAATCAAAAGGCTGATGATTACGTTCCGAACGTGGTGTTTCCTTTCTACGACTTAAAATATAGATTGCGATCACTGACAAAATGATTGAAATTACAAAGATCATTTGCCAACTCAATAAACTAGAAATAAGACCGCCAACATAGGAAGAAAATCCAATTCCACCAACTGTCGCAATCATCATAAAACTATAGGCTTTACGCAAATCTTGACCTTTAAATTTATCTGATACTAAACCAATCGTTGAAGGCAAGAGTATCGCAGCTGACAGCCCTTGAAAGATTCGTCCAATAATTAAAAAGGGTGTTGCTGGCACAATGATCAGGCTAAGACAGCCGATGATACTAAAGATAAGACCTAATATCGTCATTTTCAGGTTGCCGACTTTATCAGCAATATCCCCTGCTCCTACCATGAAAATACCAGTTACAAAAGCGACTAAACTGATTGATAGATTTAATGTTGAATCCGCAGCACTAAACGTCTTTTGAACGCTTGAGCCAATATTAATAAATGATTGCGCAAACAACCAATATGTTAACACTGCAAAACTAGCTGCAATGATTAATTTACCGTCAAACTTACTTTGATGCGATTTCACATCTGACACTTCCCTTGCATAATATAATCAATCTAGATAATGAGAATTATTCTCATTTAACCTTAGTTATTATATCACGTATGCAGAGAAAGTATATAGGGTTAATCATCTTTTCTTTACATGATTCACTGTAACAATAAAATATACAAATTATACACTCTCAAAATATTATTCTTTTTATTTTAAATTCACTTTAATAGTAATTTTAGTTGTGCTAATATTAAGAAAATTACATCTATTAATCATTTATCTATCTTATCTGAGTTAGATTCATTACAGCGTTATTGTAACTTTGAACCTCAGATTTTAGATATTAAATGATAAATTGAATTAATTTTAAGGAGTGGTTTTATGGAATGGATTAAATTGATTGGTATTTTAATCATTATCATCGGCTTCATTCTTAAGTTTGATACAATCGCAATTATTTTAATTGCTGCTGTGGTCACTGGTTTAGTTGCCGGTATGGATATCGTTGAAGTACTTTCAACACTTGGAAAAGCCTTTGTAGATCAACGTCTTGTAACTTTATTTATGCTTACACTTCCTATGGTCGGTTTAATTGAGCGTTTTGGTTTGAAGCAACAAGCTTCTAAACTCATTAGTAACGTTAAGAAAATAACAACCGGTCGCCTTCTCACTTTATATTTAATTATTCGTGAAATCGCCGGTGTAGCTTCTATACGTATCGGTGGACACCCTCAATTTGTTCGACCTTTAATTAATCCAATGGTTCAAGGTGCACTTCGAACACGCTTTAATCTTACTGATAAAGACGTCGATGAGAAAGATATTGAAAAATTAAAAGCTGAAGCATCTGCCATGGAAAACTATGGTAATTTCTTCGGTCAAAACTTATTTGTTGGTGCTGCAGGCGTCTTGTTAATGGTTGGGACTTTCCAATCTCTAGATATCAAAGTGAATGCAATGAGTTTAGTACTTGCTTCAATTCCTATCGCCATCATCACACTTATCTTAGTTTGGATTAAGAATATTTTACTTGATCGTTACTTTAATAAAAAATATGGACATAATGAGGTGAAAAACCATGAATGAGACAACGTTAAACCATATTTTAGAAATATTTTACATACTTATTGGGCTTCAGTTCCTATATACAGCCTTTCGCGCTTTACGTTCACAAGATAAATCAAAACGTTTAGGTACGGCAGCGTTTTGGACGATTCTAGCTATTTTATTCATAGGCGGGCCTTACATTCCTGACGCAATAAATGGTCTCCTTGTTTTAGCTATGGGTGCCTTAACACTTTTCAGACAAGTTACAATTAAAAATATTATCGATGTCAATGGTAAAGAAGTTGAAAAAGGTTCTGCTAAATATGGAAATAAGCTCTTCATTCCAGCAATTGTCCTAGCTGTCGTAGCTGTTGTTGTATCAAACTGGACACCACTTGGTGGTGCAATTGGTTTAGGTATTTCATCAGTTATCGGCTTAATCGCAGCACTACTCATTATCAAACCAAAATTATCTTACACATTGTATGACAGTGACAGACTAACACAACAAGTTGGAACGACAGGTATATTACCACAATTCTTAGCTGCACTTGGCGTACTCTTTACTGCAAGTGGCGTAGGTCAAGTCATTTCTAAAGGCATTTCATCATTTTTACCTGAGGGTAACCATTTAATTGGTGCCATTGCATATGTGCTAGGTATGGTGCTCTTCACAATGCTTATGGGAAATGCTTTCGCTGCATTTACAGTTATCACAGCGAGTATCGGTATTCCTTTCGTCATTGCTCAAGGTGGAGATCCAATCATAGCAGGTGCACTTGCCATGACTGGTGGTTTCTGTGGAACATTGTCAACACCTATGGCAGCCAATTTCAACACATTACCTGTCGCACTACTTGAGATGAAACAAGAATTTGGTGTCATTAAGGCTCAAGCACCTATAGCCTTAGCACTTATAGTGATTCACATAGCGCTCATGTATTTCTGGGCATTTTAAACAATTCAAGGGAGGAAATGAATAATGAAGATTTTAGTTACAGCATTTGATCCATTTGGTGGGGAAAAGATTAATCCTGCATTAGAGGCAGTAAAGCAATTAGAGGACACAATTGGCGAACATACCATTTCAAAGTTAGAAATTCCAACCGTCTTTCATGAATCTAAAGACGTCATTGATAAAGAGTTAGCAAATGGCAATTACGATGTGGTCTTATCTATCGGGCAAGCTGGTGGGCGTTATGATCTGACGCCTGAGCGTGTTGGTATCAACATAGATGATGCACGTATTCCAGATAACAAAGGAAATCAACCAATTGATGTATCTATTCAAGAAGATGGTGCACCTGCCTATTTCTCAAATCTACCTGTCAAGACGATGACTGAAGCGATTAAAGCAGCTGGCATTCCTGCAAGTTTATCGAATACCGCGGGTACATTTGTTTGTAACCATGTCTTATATCAATTAGGTTATCTCGCTGATAAATCATACCCTGGCTTGTTATTTGGATTTATTCATGTGCCGTTTATCCCAGAACAAGTGACAGATAAACCTGGGAAACCATCGATGTCTATTGAGACAATAGCGAAAGGTTTAACCGCTGCTATTAAAGCAATTTCCAAAGAAGATGATACTAAAGTTGCATTAGGTGAAACACATTAAAAGAGGGTCCTCACCCTCTTTTTTATTTTCAAAATTGGAAAACCTCTACGTATCTATTCACAAATTTATCATTTCAAAGAATTTGTATAGGGTGTATCATATAATAATGTCTATTGATAGAAAAATATTTTTTCATAACTAAACTCTATTATAAAAAATAATGATGAATACAATGGAAAGAAGGTAAAACATTGAAAAAGCGCATATGCTATTCGCTCTCTATGTGCGCGATGCTTATGTTAAGTGGTTGTGCTCAACATCATAATGATGACAGTGAGGTAAAAGTCTCGCTCCCCCGTGAATTTAATACAAAACAACTTGATGCACAAGGTTTTGATGCCCCTATGCCTGTGTACAATGCCATCTATCAACCGCTCGTGACTTATAGTGAAAATGGCAAGATTGAACCTGGACTTGCTACATCATGGGACGTTTCAGAAGATGGTAAACACTACCTTTTTCACTTGAAGCACAATGTAAAATTCAATGACGGTTCTGAATTTGATGCATCGGCTGTTAAATTTTCGATTGAACGTGCGAAGGCAACAGATACAACAGATCCTATGGAAACGTTAGATAAATTAAAATCTGTCACAATAAAGGACAAACATACCGTTGAGATTGAATTAAAATCGCCATCAAACCAAGTGCTAAATGAGTTGTCTCAAGTTAGACCGCTCCGCATTATGAGTCCACATGCAGTTAAAGACGGCAAGACAACTGGTAAATTTCAGAAAGCAATCGGCACAGGTCCATTTAAAGTTGCAGATTCAACCAATGAAACTGTAAGCTTCAAACCAAATACATATTACCGTAATGGCCATCCCCTTAACTACAATCTAACATTTCAATCGATTGAGGATAGCGATTCAAGACATTTAGCGATTGAGAGTCATTCTATTGATATTACGGGTGGTTCCTTAGGTCAAATGACGCCACAACAAGTAAAAGAGTCGCATAGAAACAAAGCATTATCTGTACATACGTCACCAAGTACAGAAACGCAATTTATGGGATTTAATCCACAGCATAAACGTTTACAAAGCAAGACAATGCGCGAGGCAATTAGCAAAGCAATTAACACAGATGACTTATCACCAAATAAGAAATTGAAAGGTCTATTTCAACAACATGTGCAATACGTCAATTCAAATAATCAGTCTGACCATGATTACGACCCTTCAACATCTCAGTCACTCATCCGTTCTTTAGGTTACAAGATGAACGATGATGGTTATTTTGAAAAGGACGGCCGTGTACTGTCATTTAAACTCGCACTCCAAACCGATGAATTTCCAGAATGGAAGACGAAAGCGGAAATTATGCAACAAGACCTTAAAAAAGTAGGTATTAAACTTGATATTAATATTTTAGATTCACAAACATATTATGAAACATTAACGGTGCGCAAAGATTTTGACCTCATTTATTATCGAACATATACGAATGCATTAATGCCATACAATTTCTTGAATGCACGATTTAAACAAGATGGTACGCGTCCCGGTGTGTTTGCGGACGATGCCACTTTAACATCTATGATTCATCAATTCCCGACGATCATCAATATGCGTGACCGACAACATGCGTTTGATAAGCTCTCATCTTATATTGACCGACAATATCTCATTGTCCCAATTTCCTATCCTAATGAGACATTTGTAACCAGTCCTAAAATCAAGCATTTCGAGTTCTCAGGGCAAACAGATGCACCGCTAAATTATGATAAGTTGAAGGTGTCAAATAATGACTAACATCGTAAAACATTTCATCCGGCTACTCATTTATTTAATCATTATTTCTTTTGTGCTCTTTCTTCTTTTGGAGAACACAACCGGCAATCCTGCCGTTCAATACTTACAAGAACATGGTGTCGCTCAAATTACACCTGAACGTATCAAAATGGCTCAAGATAAACTCGGTTTAAGCCAGGCAATGCCTGTTCGCTATCTACAATGGTTAGGTAATGTTTTCACAGGCGATCTTGGTACGAGTTTCAGCAATGGTGAACCTGTAGCAGAACGTATTTCCCAGGCAATTACACCAACGATTAAACTAATTATTGGTTCAGCTATCATACTGTTTCCTATTAGTTACGTCATCGGTTATCTATGTAGCAATCATTCACAAAAAAAGTGGTCAGTCGTATTAACTCGTATTGCTCAAGTCATAACATCATTACCAGAATATTGGCTAGCTATTATTTTCATTTATTACTTTGGTGTGAAATGGCATCTGTTCCCCTTTGTAGGAAGTAATAGTTGGGAATACTTTGTTCTTCCAATTGTTATACTCGTTCTTGTAGAAGGTAGTCATATGTTGCTATTAGGCAGTCACCTTTTTGAGAGCACCTTACAAAGTCAACCTTTCCAATTAGCCCAATTGCGTCGGTACAAATTAAAAGATCGTATCTACGTACAAGTAAAAGAAATATTAGCACCACTCATGACAATCACCATTAATAATTTTATTCATTTATTTAGCCGAGTGATTATTTTAGAAGTCATTTTTAGTATTTCTGGATTAGGTAAGTTACTCATCAACAGTATTAATTTGCGTGATTACCCTGTTATTTTAGGCATTTTAATGATGATTATTACTTTTATAATGGTGCTCAATTTCTTCGGCGATGTTTTACTTGAGAAAAGTGACCCACGTCTAAGAATGTCAAAAAAGTCAGGAGGCCGAATAGCTTATGAAGATTAAACATTGGATATGGCCTATTATTGCAATCATATTCGTTATACTTGCTTTTCTGTTTTATGACAAAGCAAACATAATTCATCAATCGGAAGCACTTTTACCTCCAAGTCTTCATCATCTATTAGGTACTGACCATTTAGGTCGTGATTTCTTCACACGCTTATTTGTAGGTAGTATGGTTACACTCGGTTTAACAACGCTTATTATTTTTGGAACCGTTGTATTAGGACTTGTATTAGGACTTGCAGCTGCACTGATTGGTCGTTGGCTGGATGCGTTATTAATGGCACTTGCCGATATGTTAATTGCCTTACCATCTATTATTATCGCCCTTGTGGTATTAGGTTTTATCAATAACTCAATTATCGGTTTATGTCTAGCCTTGATGATTGGCTGGTTAGGACGCTACTTACGTTACTTTAGAAATTTGGCACGTGATGTACAAACGCAACCATTTGTTAAATTCGCATCTTTGAGTGGCCTTACGAAGACACAAACAACGATACACCACATTGTTCCACACCTTATACGTAACGTAACTGCATTAATCACTGCAGATTTTGGGAAATTAATGCTTAGTATTTCTGGATTAGCTTTTATTGGATTAGGCGTAAAACCACCGTTGCCCGAATTAGGTGCAATACTCTATGACGGTAAGAGTTACTTTTACTCAGCGCCTTGGTTATTCTTCTATCCAGGGCTATTGTTAGGAGGTTTCGCGCTCATATGTCAAATACTCAATCGTCGATACACACGTTATTAAAGTTGAAAAATGTCTCCGTTTATGATGGACATCAAGTATTATTGAAAGATATAGATTTTAATGTCACAGAAGGTAGCTTTCATTGTCTAGTTGGGGAGAGTGGCAGTGGGAAATCTTTACTAGCACGGACGGCTTTGAATATGTGCCCTCCGCATTTAAAATATCAAGGTCAAATCGATATTGATTTAAATAATACGGATGCCATGTTCCAAGATACCAATAGTAATTTCTTCCAAAACGTACGTATCCAGAAGCATTTTGATGCCCTATTTGATGCATTGCATACGCAATGGTCTCGACAACAGCAACATGAATTTGTATGCCGCCAATTTAGACATTTAGGTTTAGAGCATCCAGAAGCTTTACTTCATGACTATCCTTTTCAATTGAGTGGTGGTATGGCACAACGTATTGCGTTAGTGATGTCAATTGTAAGAGAAGCCAAATTCTTGATTGTAGATGAACCAACTAGCGCATTAGATTTTGACAATCGCAATCACTTAATGAAGTTATTACATCATGTTGTCGAAGCACATCATATGACACTCTTATTTATCACGCATGACTTGAGTTTAGTGATGAATTACGCAACACATATTAGTGTGATGCGTAACGGACAAATAATTGAAAGTGGCAAGGCTGAAGAGATTTTAGTGAACCCTAAACACCCATACACTCAACAATTAATTGAATTGGCACATAGGAGATATCGATATGTTGCAGATTAAATCTTTAAATAAATCATTTTCTGAAAAGCAGATATTTGAAAACCTTAATTTAGTACTAGAAGATACTGATAATTTAATTATTAGTGGTACTAGTGGAAGTGGTAAGTCTACGCTCGCACAAATCATTGCAGGTTTAGATGATAATTATGAAGGTATCGTAAGTTATAAAGATATGACGCTTGGACATGTGTCCCAGCAAGATTGGATGAAACATATTCAATATGTGCCTCAATATAATGCCAATACATTAGATCCTAAAAAAACAGTTTCTTGGATCTTAAAACAACCTTTAAAACACTTTAATATTCCTAAACATCTACATGACGATAAGATTTTAAGTGTCATCGAACAATGTCAACTCGACAAACGTTTATTATCTAAAAAAGTGTGCACTTTGAGTGGCGGACAATTTCAACGCTTGTGGATTGCGAAAGCCCTACTCGTTGAACCTGAGATATTAATTTTGGATGAAGCTACAACGAATCTTGATGTGATCAATGAAGACATCATTATTCAAATGTTACGAAATTTGAATGCGTTACAGCTTATTATGATCACACATGATCCTTATTTATTAGACAGCCTTCCTGGTAAACACTTAAAAATCGAGCATAATTAAGTTAAAAAGCAATGCCTATCAAAACCTAGGCATTGCTTTTTGTTGCGTATAAACTATGTAATTAAAGTATTTCTACCAAAAATAATTTTGAAATGTAGCCAGTATATTACCAAGCATGTATATGATTATCGGTACTTCAAGGCGTTTTGTTTTTAAATATGCAATAACAAAAATCAAACCTGAAAAGCCGTAAATCAACCATTCTCCTATATTGCTTGGACCGTGCGCCCCAACAAATAAAATAATGATTAAACATAGAGTTTGTAATAGCAACTTCCAATAGGGTTTATGAGAAATTTGAAAGTCTTTTTTCGTATCATGTTGTGCCACCGTTCGCCTCCTAGCGTTATTATTTGAAATGTTAATTTTAAGTTAAAATTACTTCTTCTTAGCAAGTAACCTATTAAAAATGTCAAATATATGTTACATTCATAATGAAGTATTCATATTCAAAGTTTACTATTTCTAGACAAAGGTGGGTTTATTATGACGAATCAACAGAATCTGAATACAAATGCTAATGTAACCACTTCCTCAAATGAAGCATTGACATCCAAGGAGCATATACATATTGAAGAACATCGTCCAAAGGGTAATAAGTTTGTGCGTGCCCTCATTTTCATTGGTTGGATGTTACTGATTCAAATTCCGTTAGTTAGTATCATGTTTATCTATAGCTTTTCTATTTATATAGATACATTGACTGGTACATTAGTAACCATCATTTATTTATTAATCGCTGCCATAGTCATATGGCTTGTTAGAGGCTATTATAAACGTCATACGTATGGAGAACCTAAAAAATTCACAGGCAAAGCGATTGCGATTAACATTGGTTGGGCCGTACTTCTTAGAATCATCGTTATAGGTATGTCATATTTAATGTTATTTGCTACAGGTTCGATGCAAACACAAAATGACAAAATGTTATTAGGTGATATGAATGCGGCTAAACCAACACCTGATCAATTAGGACAAGTCTTTCCGCTCATTATCTTCGTACTTACGATTACATTTGTAGCACCTTATTTAGAAGAACTTGTTTATCGTGGCATCTTCAAAGAAACATTATTTAAACGTACACGATTCTGGTTACCATTCATTTTATCATCCCTTATCTTTGCTTCTCAGCATGGTATTTCAAATTGGGTAGCTGTTCTAATGTATACGATGATGGGCATGATATTCTATCTTGCTTACCATCGTCGTGGTAATGTAAGAGATAGTATGATGGTTCACATGATTCATAACGGTGTGAGTGGCATCATGATTTTAGTAAGTTATTTCATGGTACTTTTTAGTTAAACATAAGTGTCTGAAGCTAGTTCTACCATAACAAATAATGCCGCTCTTTAATCTTAAATTTTTCTTAATTTAGAAATGATTCTTTACACAGAAAAAGCAGGACTTCATTCCGTCGAAGTCCTGCTTATTTTTATTTATTAAATGCAATGGTTTGGATATTTTTCTCTTTTAAAAATTTCTCAATTTTTGCTTGTTCCCGACCATTCGCAATGTCTTTATCTTTATTAACATCAAGAATATCTTTTAATGATGCATCTTCATCTAAATTTAACGCACGTTGATTTGTTTGATATGTTGCTATCATATAATTACTTATCTTTTTAGTGTATTGTTCATATTTTTTGTTAGGCATTTGATTATTTTTTATGTAATTGGCAAAGTTTTTTAAATTTCGTTCTTGTAAGTCAACAATATGATTGAATTTTTGCTCTTTCTTTTTAGATAATTTTTCGTCAGAGTCTAACTTATCCTCGTATGGCTCTCTAGCATCTGTTAATTTTCTATCGGTATCTAAATAGGTTTTAATATCTTTTTTTATGGTGCTTTCAGAAATTTTCTGATCTTTAGTTGTTTTATCAAAAATATGTTTTGGTATTTTGTGATTGTGTTTAGCACTATTGTGTGACTGCTTATTATCTGAAGATGTATCTTTAGAATCTTTCTCGTCCGATGATGACGAACATCCTACTAATGAAAGGGTTAATACTAATGTTGAAATGAATAATATAAACTTTTTCATATCAAATCTCCTTTTTTATTTATCAGCATTAAATATATTCACAGTCAGAGTATATCGTACAAAATTATATAAATAAAAATAATCGAAAGCTTAAATAATATAATAACTTTATTCTAAAAATTCTGATAAATGGTATAATAAAGATATTATATTGTGGGGGGCGACCTAAAATAAAGCGAAATTACTATTTACTGTTATTATTTACCTTAATAAGCATTATTGGCAGTGAACTATTCATCTTTGCCCTGTCATTTAAATTACTCTATGACTACAAAAGTCCACTTTATTTCACAACTTACCTTGTTACTTTAGTCATTATAGAGGTCTTATGCGCACCTTTAATAGGTAAATTAGTTGATCATTATACTAAAAAGAAACTCGTAATAATGGGACAAATAATTAATTTATGTATTATTCCAATTTTTATTGTATTTAATCATTTATTAGACAATATTATAACTATTTTTATATTGCTGATTATTCTTACGATAACAGATATTATTGTAGGATTAACATTCACAAGTGGTCTAGTCGGAATAGTTGGGGACACTTTATTAGAAAAAGCTGTTTCAAGTCGTGAAGCAATCATTAGAATGGTTTCCATTGTAGCACCTATTCTTGGTGGAACGATTTATGCGTTTATTCATTTATCGGATTTCTTAATTATTATGATAATAACTGAACTATTATCATTGGTACTTTTTTTATTCATCAAATTCAATCATGAACAAACATCTGAAAAGAATAAAGAAACTATTGAAGAAAGCCAAATGACAGAAACAGGGATTCTTAAATTTATCAAACCACATAAAGATCTCATTGTCTTACTAAGTATTGGAGTTATTTCTAATTTCTTTTTGGCTTTTAGTAATGTTGGTATTTCGACTAGTTTTGCTCAATATTTTCATATGGATTCTAAATCATTAGGGCTAATAGAATCGATTACGACTATATCAATGTTTCTAATGGCAATTGTCTATCCTTATATTAAATTTATAAAAAGTACGTTTGATAGAAACATCATTGGATCATTGATTCTTGGTATAAGTATGGGTATATTATCTGTTCCTTTTATAGTACATTTTAATCCGATTTTTATACTTATTATTTATAGCGTTTCACATTTTTTAACTGGCGTAGGAATCCAATTTATGAATATTTCAGCTATGATATATTTACAAAAAGTTATTCCAGAAAATTATAAAGGTCGATACTTCGGTTTAATGACGAGTGTTGTTCAAAGCGTTGCACCAATTGGATATTTACTTGCCGGTGTATTGTTTAATATCTCTAATATTTTTTATCCAATTTTATTTAGCAGTATTCTGTGTGCTTCTATACTAATTAGTATGCTCTTGAAGTTGAATAAAAAATATGAACGTTCAGTATAAATAATTAAGGGAGTGGGACAGAATTCTTTTTAAATTCGTCGTCCACTCCCA
>NZ_JAFENV010000023.1:0-2366 GCF_016892225.1 Staphylococcus sp. GDY8P47P
TAGTGTGTTAGACTTTAATGTTTTTTTAAGGCATTAGTGCATTTAAGCGTCAGAGCATGGCTTTATGCCGAGAAAACTATTGGTTGGAATGGCGTGTGTGTTAGCCAAAGCTTTGGCGAGTTGGTTGGGGGTTTCATGGGATTAATCCCATGAAAGTACCAACTCAACAACACACTAACGCCTGTTGGTTCCAACCAATAGGAAATTGGAATAAGCAATTAGTATAATGAGAGTATAATGTTGGTATAACGTTAGTATAATGATGCTTTTTTTCATTATATTTTTTATGTACTTTAAACCTGCACGCTTATGTGAATTAGAAAAAGCTTAATCGCATTTCATAGATTGACCTCCCAATAACTACGTGGTGTTATTGGGAGGTCAATCTATTTCATTTGCGTTAAGCTTTTGATCTACATTAAGCGTGCAGGTTTTTTGTCTATTTGTAGACGATTTTATGTTATACTAGTCCTTGAAAGAATAATAATCAGATAATGCATTTTCTTGTTTTTCATTTGCCTCTTGCTCAAAGTTCCCAAATTCGAGTAAGAGGTATTTTTGTTTTTGGTCGTCGCCTCTCATTAGTAGTTCAGGGTTTAACATTAATACTCCAGTTTTTCTTTTTATAATATTTCCTTCTTCTAAGATTTTAAGTGTTGTTATTACTGTTTGTAGACTTGTTCCTGTAGCTTTTGCTATTTCTCTTGTTGTAGCTATCATTGTATTGTTACTTAAGTGGACATTATCTAGGATATAGTTAACGATTTTAAGTTTTTTTCCGCCAATCATATCTAACATACTTATTAATTGCACTATATATGCCTTTACGAAGTTACCAGACGTTTGTTTACGGTATAACTTGTCTACCTCTATGACTTCTCCACTTTCTTCGTCTATGAGCCTCTGAGAGCCTTTATAGACTGTTCCATATCTTTCTTTCATCTTTTTCTCACTCCTTATTTTAAACTATTCTAACTATATCATAACTGTTCTAAAAAAAAAAGAACATTTGTTAAAAGAAATTAGAACAAAATGAGTGAAAAATTAGAACAAACAAATTCCTTATAAACCTTATCATCTCAACCTATATTAAGATTTTACCTAGTTGAATCTTCTTTTCTATATAAAGCGTCGGAGCATATCAGGGGGTTATCTAACGTAAATGCTACCCTTCGGCTCGCTTTCGCTCGGCATTGACGTCAGATACTGCACCCCCTGAACCCCCATGCTCCAACAGCAAAAAGGAAACTTTTTGCTGCTTTTCCGACGCTTATTCGCTTCGCTCATATTTATATAGAAAAGAAGTGAATGCGCAAAAGACATAATCGATTCACAAAAAATAGGTACACGAAAAACAAGTTAAGGGATGCAGTTTATGCATCCCTTAACTTACTTATTAAATAATTTATAGCTATTGAAAAGAGATAAGAATTGTTCAAAGCTAATATTGTTTAAATCGTCAATTCCTGCATGTTTTAAGGAATTGTTAAATTGATTTTTTGTAAATATTTTCTTGTATTCTTTGTTAACCCATTTCATAACGAAATAATTATACTTCTGTTTATCTTTGTGTGATATTCTTGATTTTTTTCTATTTAATCTGATAAGTGAGCTATTCACTTTAGGTTTAGGATGAAAATATTCTCTTGGAACCATACTTAATATAGAAATATCAACTTCTGCCATTAAAAATAATGCCAATGAGCGTTTTGTATTTAATAATCTTTTAGCAAACCCGTATTCCACGATTAAATAAATCTCATCAGCTATACTATCAAAAACAATTTTGCGTATTATATCCGTACTTATGTTATAAGGTATATTACCAAATATTTTATAGGATTGGTTTTTAGGAAATTTAAACTGCAATATATCCTTGTTTAAAACTTGGAAATTATCGTGATCAACAAGTTTATTTTCTGTAGTTTTGCATAATTTATGGTCTATTTCAATGGCAGTTACGAAATTACACCTCTGTACTAATTCAAGGGTAAAATGCCCTTTTCCTGAGCCGATTTCAAAGATATTATCATGTTCATTTAATCTTATATTTGTCATTATTTTATCTATATTATGTTTTGAAGTAATAAAGTTTTGACTGTGTTTTATATTTTTCTCGTTCATTATAACCCTCTTTATTTTTTCCTCCTTATAAAATTAGTATAATTATAGCACGAGCTCTGATAAATATGAACATGATGAGTGATCGTTAAATTTATACTGCAATCTGATGCGATTATTGAATAAAAGATATGAGAGATTTATCTAGTTTCTTTTTTTACAAGAAAAAAGAAAGTTCTTAAAGGTTTTATACTTTTGGTCGTAGAGCACACGGTTTAACGACTCGGTAAATAAGTCTAGTGTGT
>NZ_JAFENV010000024.1:0-92046 GCF_016892225.1 Staphylococcus sp. GDY8P47P
TCTATATAAAAAGAACCGCAGATCTCTTCAGATCTACGGATTTTCGCCATGCCACGAAATTAGCATCATGCTAGCAAGTTAAGCGAACACTGACATGATAAATTAGTGGTTGGCTATATTTTTTACTTTGCAACAGAACCTTCTTTTAAATAGTTTATAAGCCTAAAGCTAAAATACAACAACTGTTGAAGATAGTAAGCGTGAGACAAATTTAATATTCTTCATCTATAGGATTGAATATATCCGTATTTCCACCTCGTTCTTGCACAATTTTAGATGCTACTTCGTTTCCCCATATACAAGCTTTTTCAATACTTTGGTTATCTAGCAAACCTGCTATAAAAGCTGCTGTGTGTGAATCACCAGCGCCTATAGTATCAGTTATAGGAACATTTTCCCCCTCTAAAATCTTAACTTTACACTTATTTGCTATAAGAGTACCTTCGTTGCCTAACGTAACTATCACAGGTTGATTAGTCTGTTTACTTACTTCTAATGCCGCATCTTTCACATGATTCTCACTACTCAATTGTAATATTTCATCCTCGTTGGCATGTACTATTGTGTTTATTTCAAGCAACTTCCTTATACTTTCACAGTTCATTTTATTAATCCTTGGTGAGGGGTCAAAAATAATTGTAGTTTTCTCGTTTAAACGACTAAATTCTTCTAATAAAACTTCGTCTGAAGGATGTTCAAAAGAATAACCTGACACATAAATATAATCATACTTATTAAGGTCAATTTCTTTAAACCAATTCTTTTTCCATGTCATTTCAACTCCGGGCATCGTTAAAAAAGTGCGTTCTCCATTATTTTCAACGATACATAACGTCCAACCATTATCTCCTAATATATTATTTAATAATGAAGTTTTGCCTTCTTTTTTTAACTTATTTTTAATAATTGTTCCATTAGGACCATCGCCAACGGGCACCATCAAATCATAATTAGCTTTGAACTGACTAAGTATATCGCCTACATTATATGCGCAACCACCTACTATTGTCTTCTCAGAGTAGGCAAATTCGTCCGATCCACTACTTGGTATACTATCAACATTTAAAATCACATCAATAACAGCACTGCCGATCACCAAAACCTTTTTTTGGCTATTAATCTGTTTATATTCTCTTGATGAACTTTTCATTTTTTAGCCTTCTTTCTGTGAGTATTTAAAGAAATATTAAATATATAGTATAAAAATCCGCTAACCATAAATGTTACAATTATATCAAAACTTGAAGAAGTAAAAATGTTTATTAATGCACCTGCTATTACTGCTATACTCCAGACCATTACTGTTTTAATATTCAGACTATTATACTGGGGATCGTAAACTAATTTTTTTTCATAACCTATATTTTTTCTCAATGTTGCATAATCAACAATGAAAATTGCACTCCAAGCAGCTAATCCAATACCCAAAACTCCTAAAAACATTTCAAAAAAAGCGAGAAAATTTCTGGAAACTACTAAGACATAAATAGGAATGGCAATAATAATAATTGAATGAATAATAATAACTGTAGAATTTTTTACTTTCAAATCAAAAGTACTCATAATTAATCTTGAGGACTTTAAACCTAAAAAACACATAGGAGTAAGGCCACCTAAAGCAGATATTAAGTAAATTACTGTCATCCAATTTGGTAGTACTTCGCTAATTAGTAAGATTGGATTTTCTGCATTTGCTAATTGTGGCTCTGAAGTAGCTAATAAAATTCCAGTACTTATAATGATAAATAAAGGGATAAACGCGCCAGCTGTAACACTAGTGATTATTGATAAAGAACTGTTCGATTTTTTTTGAAAACGGCTATAATCTGCAGCTGCGTTAGTCCAAGTCAATCCAGTTCCTACTATTACAAAGGCTAATGCAGGTAGAAAATCTTTAAGCCAAGACCCAGATTTCATAGAAAAAAGGGCGTTCCAATCAGTATTAGTAATTAAAATTGTTATAACTAATAAGGTTAATGCACCAAATACATATGTGAAAAATGTTTGTACTGATACAAGTATTTTTTGTGAAAAAAGAACAGATATAATAACTAGCCCAGCAAAAATCGCTAAACTCATCAAAATTAGAAATGTACTAGTCTTAAAACCAAAAGTACTAAATAAAGCCAGAAGAGTTAAAGTTCCTGTAGAAACATTAACAGATAACCAACCAACTTGACCTACCCAGCCAATTAAAGCAGGTATATGATTGCCTTTAAATCCAAATGGTGCTCTTGAGAGCATAAAAGTTGTAGCTCCACTATCTTTACCAGCTACACTTATATAACCAACTAGAACAAAGGATAACGGACCTATTATAGCAATCAAAATTGATTGTAAAAAGCTCAATCCGTAACTTACTATGACAGCGCCATAAACTATCCCGAGAATACCTAGATTGGCTGCAAACCATATAAAAAATAAGTCGATAGGTTTCCCGTTTTTTTCACTTTCAGGAAGAAAGACTTCTTCTTTTTCCATAACGAACACCTCCATTTTTTATAACATCTTATTTTTTTCGAGCGTAGTTGCATATTGTTCTAAGTTCACACTATTGTGTTTGTCGATAGTCTCTATCCAAAGTTTTTTAAAATTACTATATCCGTATTTAGCTCCCGATATAGCAGTTGCCATAGCGCCAATTGTGTCAGTATCCCCACCGATATTCGCACAAAAAATTGCGCATTTATTGGGGTCTTTACAAAAATAAGCAATTGCCAAAGCAGTGGGGACCGATTCAGTTAATGATGTTCCGCATCCTATCACATCATAAAGCCAGAGCGAATATTCCTCCTCACTTTCGAAATGATTGGCAAACTGAACTGCTAATTTTAATCTTTCTGCTATTGATGCAGAAAAAGTTTGTTCTCCTTCTTTAATAGCTATATCGTGAATATCCAAAACGCCTTCTATAATTTCTTTCCAATTCTTATCTTCCGCTGCCAATGTTACTGCATAAGCAATCATACTAGCTCCGGCTATTGCAACATCACTTGTGTGAGTAGCTTCACTAATTTCCTTAACATAATTTACAAGCTCTACTTTTTGATCTTTAGAAAATAAAGTACCAATAGGAGCAATTCTCATAGCCGACCCATTAGTTAATGCATTTTTTGTATAGAATTGGGAATCTTCTCCTTGTATTATTGCAGTTAAAGCTGCTTTAGAACTTGGGCCAAGAATATTATTTTTAAATGCGTTTGTAGCATTGGCCCATTCAATCAATTCGTCTGCTATGATTTTTTTTGAAGGTTCAAAATGATTTTTATTTAGTGCATCAATGATTAGTAGTGATTGTGCAGTATCATCTGTAAACTGTCCTTTGGTGAAATTTCTGGCTACCTTATTTTCATAAGGACCATCTAAAAAAGTTGTGATTTTCCCAAAAAAATCTTTAATTTTGTTGCGATTCCATAATTCTGAAGGCATACCTAAAGCGTCTCCAATAGCTTGGCCATATAAAGTTCCTAATATTTTATCTTTCATTATAAAACTCCCTTCTTGTCCACTTATACGTACGAGTTAATTTTTTATTTTAGAGCGCTTACATTTTATTGTCAAAATTTTAATATAAATCCCTTCCTTTTATACTATACACAATCTATTTTTTAGTTTTATTTGTGATATGCTTCTCCGCGCATGATCTTAAATGCTCTGTATACTTGTTCGATTAAGACGACGCGCATCATTTGATGTGGGAATGTCATTTTACTGAATGAGAGTGCGTAGTTACTGCGTTTTAAGACGTCTTTATGTAATCCGTTTGATCCGCCAATCACAAAGACGAAGTCACTTTGTCCTTGTGTCATGCGTCGTTGCATTTCCTCAGCTAAACCTTCTGAGGACAACATTTTACCTTGTATTTCTAAAGTGATGACTGTAGCTTGCGGCTTTATTTTAGCTAATAAGCGTTGACCTTCTTTTTCTTTCACTTGTTCTATTTCTTTATCGCTCATATTTTCAGGTGCTTTTTCATCGGGTACTTCAATAATTTCAATTTTGGAATATGCACCTAATCTTTTTTCATATTCTGATATAGCCTGTTTCCAATATTTTTCTTTTAATTTACCCACAGCTAAGATTGTTATCTTCATAAAATCCTCCATAGATGTTAATAGTTATCCTACTTATCCACAAGTTATCAACTTGTTAACAGAATTCCCTCTAATTATAACAGTAATGTATACGAATTACGGGAAAATCTTTTAAAATATCCCTATTTCATGTGATTATCCTTGTATATATGTGGATAAGTCTGTGAATAATGTGAGTATTTCTGTGTGTATTATACACAAAAGTGGATAACTCACCCTCATTTTGGGGATAACTTTAAGTAAGTCTTAAATATTTATTCACAGATTTAAGCTAAATCTTGTTATAATAAGGTTCATTTTGAATAATCATGTATAGTCCAAATTATTAGATAATTAACTCAATACATAAAAAACAACCTACTTACAAATACTAAGTTTATAAGTAGGTTGTTCGTCTAATTAATTACAATGTATATATCGGTGTAGCTTGTGCTTTATCTGTATCACATAATAGCACTTCTTTTTCAGTATCTATATCATGTTCATTTAATACTTGTCCAACACTCATACGTGCTAAATCTTTCATATTGTTATCTTGTGATAAATGTGAAAGATAGATACGTTTCGTATTACCTGTAATCACGTCCGTCATCGCTAGTCCTGCATCTTCATTAGACACATGCCCCATATCACTTAAAATACGTTGCTTCGTCTTCCAAGGATAGCGACACATACGTAACATATCCACATCATGATTACTCTCGAACATAAAAGCATCACTACCTTGAATCATACCTTTCATTCTATCTGAAACATAGCCTGTATCTGTGATTATAGTAAATTTCTTATAATTGTTATGGAAAATGTAAAACTGTGGATCAATCGCATCATGCGATACATTAAATGATTCAATATCAAAACCTGCAATTGATTTTGTTTCATACGGATTAAAAATGAATTTTTGATCCATTGGAATTTTACTATCCTTCTTCTCTATTGCTTTCCAAGTATTTTCATTCGCATAAATCGGTAAACCATATTTACGCGCAAGTACACCCAAACCTTTAATATGGTCACTATGTTCATGAGTAACTAGAATGCCGTTTAAATCTTTTATATTTCTATCAATTTGACTAAATAACGCTTCCATCTTCTTGCCAGTGAGTCCAACATCTACTAATAGACTGCCTTTATCACTTTCAACATAAGTGGCATTCCCTGTACTACCACTCGCCAATACACTCATTCGTATCAAGCGACTCATCCTTTCTACTTCCGACAACTTACACTATATTTTAGAGTGCCTTCAGTCTAATTTCTTATATTCTGCACCCTTTAATTAAAAAAATGAAGTTTCGAACAAACCATATCATTCGAAACATTCCAGTCCTCTAAAATACCTTTATATTATACTATACCAATACAAAAATTAAAGTTCCAATCCCTTGTTTATGTACAACACTCACACATATAAATAAAATAAGTGCATGAGACCATCGTAGCCCCACACACTTACTATTCTTCCTGCTCCCTAGTTATCAATCACTTTAGGATTTGATGATGTCGCTTCAACATAATAGGTCTTCACATCTTCCTTACCTTTATGCTTCACTTTAATTTCCCAGTTTGCTTGCAACAACTGCACGTTCGTTTCTCTCACAACAGAGTAATATCCTAATCGTGCATCCAACACTTCATCGCCTGATTTTAAGTAACGGTTAAAGTATAACGTTTCAATCGCTTTACGTGGTGTAATGACCTGTTTCTTAGGATTATTATCACTCTTCGCAGGTTCAATCTTATTCATTGCAGATTGCTCATAACTTGTCGCTTTACCATCATTTACATTAAAACGTAAACGTGCTTTGTTATTATTCATCAAAGGATAACCTTCATACGTCTGCTCGTATGTCACAGCATTAGACGAAACATCGCCAAGTTGATACATCTTACCATTGTAAATGTTGCTCATGATATAGCCTTTTAAATCACTTAAATTACTATCACTCACATTAACCGTACTATCGATCTCACCTGTTAACGTATTACCTGAATCCTCCGTTTCTAATGAGGACTTACCTTTCGCATAACTTTTAAAGTCTTTAGACTTAGCCGTAATCATCTGCATCTTCGTACCACTCACATCTTTATTTAGCAGATCATTCGAAATTTTAATTTCTTCTTGTTGAAATTTAACTTCATTATCACTTTCGGATTCATTGATTTGAGACTTCGTAACCTTATTCACGTAAATCAATACAAGCAGGATATTGACTAGAATAAATACGAAAATAAACAATGTCTTCGTTCGTTTCCAATTCATTTATTCAAGCCTCCCATCCTCATAAGCATACCAATCGCCATCGTATTGAATATACCACGTTGGCACAAGCTCACTATTACGCTGCACTTCTATATCATCTTTATCAGGTCGATCATCCTCTTTATAGCCAATGACCATATTCGTAACCTTTTCAAAATCTAGGTTATGATTATTTGCCAATGAAGAACGCACACTTTCAACACTATCCAGTGACTTCGTTTCACCCTCTAAAGGTACACTAGAACGTAATAAAGCGCGTTTATAATCATAAATACCTTTGTCTCCCCAAGTCACTTCAATATCATTTAATTGCTGATCATTAAATGTTGGATAGCCATTGAGGAAGAGTTGATACGTTAATTCACCGGATGAATTATCTGTATTGAACAGACGGAAATCATCGTTAAAGAAGCCACCATGCCCATTAATATATTCAAATGTGCTTGGAATGGTTGAGTCCATATCACTCGAACTCGATTCATCTTCAGATAAATTTTTATAATGATATTTTTTACTTTCATCATTATAGTTCGCTACACCAGTGTTGTTATTATACGTCGTCGAACCACTCTTACCGCTTCGGATAATCACTGAGTCATCAAATAAAATCGCATTCATCGTTTCGACTGGAATCGTATCATAAACCATACGGTATGAACGCATATCTTTCGGATGACTTGGTGCGAATATATGTGTCGCTTTATCAATCGTATCTTTATTCGTAATCACTTCTGAATATTTCTGCATTTCATTATTTAAATGATCCATCACTTTAATAAAGTGATTTGCCTTTGCAGTCATCGTTACTTTCATAACTTCATGACGGTCTTCGCTAATCGCAAACAACTCTAAATTACCTTTAGGGTTTTGGCTAACGATGATTCGATTAAATTTGAAATTTTTTGGTACTTTCGCTGATGAATTTAACACTTGGCCTAAGTACGTTGTTAAAGGCATATCATAAGTGAAATCCAGTACAGTAAAGTGGTGGTCATTTAACATAGGGATATTTAAATTATAATCTCGTTGAATGTGTTCCACTTTACTGACTTCGTGATTTTTCAATGTACCTATGACTTGAGACAACTGCGCTCGAGAAGGTGCCAAACCTTTCACTTTATCGCCTTTAACTTCTACAATTTGATACGGCGCTATGACATTTTCGATATTGGCAGACATGGGCTTGCCGATTGTCTTAGTATTGCTCTTTTTACTATCTGTACTATCGATGTTATTCAAGTCTGGCGAGAAATTCCATACCATAAACGTTAGTACCACACTCATCATGACTAATAGGAAAAGAATAATCGATTTAATATGTTCTTTACTCTTCATCCCAATCACCGTCGTCTATAACTTCACATGGAAGTGTAATAAATATCGATGTACCTTGTCCTTCAACACTGTTTGCCCAAATACGTCCATTGTGTGCTTCTACAATCTCTTTCGAAATGGCTAGTCCTAAACCAGTACCACCCATTTTACGTGTACGCGCTTTGTCTACACGATAGAAACGATCAAAGATTTTATCCACTTTGTTAATCGGGATACCGATACCATTATCTTTAATACGAATCGTCATACGATTATATAACGCATTCTGTTTCACGTGGAACTCGACGCGTTTTTCACCACGAGAGTATTTCATCGCATTCGTAATGACGTTATCAAACACTTGCGTCATCTTATCTGGATCGATTTCTGTGAAGATCGTTTCAGATGGAATTTCACGTACAAATGTCGTGTCTTTTGCTGCCATTTCATGACGATTAATAATCTTATTGATGAACATGTTAAAGTCGACAATTTCTTTCGTAATTTGTTCAGATTCGTTATCCATTTTCGATAATTGAAGTAAATCATTAACAAGACGAATCATTCGTTCTGTCTCTTCACGTGTAACAGATAAGAATGATGGTGCTAAATTGTCATCTTTCCAAGCACCTTCTTCAAGTGCCTCTATATAACTGTTCATAGAAGTTAAAGGTGTACGCAATTCGTGTGATACGTTTGCAACGAATTCACGACGTTCACGTTCAACTTGTTGTTGCTCAGTAACATCATGTAATACCGCTATGTAACCCGTCACAAATCCAGTTTCTTGAACAATTGTACTGAAATTCACACGCGCGATAATCCCTTCCTCTTCATTCATATCTAATAAGAAGCTATCGTTATTCTCTTGAATTTCATCTAATGAGAACTCATCTTCTAAATTCAATACACTAAGCATATAGTAGCCAATTAAGTCTTCTTTAGCCATACCTAACATTTTGATGGCCATGTCATTGACGATACGTACACGACCACGTCGGTCTGTTGCGATAATACCGTCACTCATATGTGTGATAACTGAGTCTAATCGACGTTTCTCACTCTCAGTATTTGCTTGTGCTTCTTGAACACGCTTAGACAGGTTATTGAAGGCTAAAGCTAATTCACCGATTTCGTCATTACCATATATCTTAACGCGTTGTGTGTAATTACCTTTAGACATCTCTACCGTCTGATTACGCATATCTGTAATCGGCCTTGTAATCGTCCTTGCGATAAAGAAACCAAGTATCACTGTAATGAATAGGGAAATCGCAGTACCAATAATGAAGATTTGGTTGATGTTGTTCAACTGATTATAGACATCATTGATATTCGATTCTATGTAAATATTACCAATCGTCTCATTGCCATTTTTGACTGGCAAATTGTAAATCCAAATTCGTTCTTTACCGCTGCCATAGTCTTTCAAGACATTATGACTATTAGATTCACCTAGCGATAAGGCTTTTTGAACGGAGTTATCATTTACCTTTTGATTAATCATATTATGTGATGATACCTTCGCTGTAGCCATTATGATTTGATCTTTATCAATAAAACGAATTTCTTCAATTTCTTGACGGTTGGCATACTCATTTAATAAACTTTGAACTTCTTTTTGAGCGTTAGATGGATCATCTCTATATATCCGCTCAATATTAACTTCAAGCTGTGTCGCATATTGCTTAATATTCTTCATGAAGTTATTTGTCAGTTCTTTTTCTAAACTATTAGTGAAATACAGACCGATAATCTGCATTCCAATAATAATCAATAACACATAAACAATAACGAGCTTGGTGTGAAGGGATTGTAACTGTTTCAGCCACTTCATAGTCGCAAACTCCTAATCGTGTTGTTGGAGGAAGTATCCAACGCCTCTACGTGTCACAATATACTCAGGGTGTGAAGGATCGTCTTCAATCTTCTCACGTAAACGACGAATCGTTACGTCAACTGTACGCACGTCACCAAAGTAATCATAGCCCCACACAGTTTGTAATAAATGTTCACGTGTCATCACTTGACCCATATGTTTAGAAAGATAGTGGAATAGTTCAAACTCTCTGTGTGTCAATTCAATATCTTCCCCGCGCTTCTTAATAGAGTAAGCGTCTGGATAAATCACAATATCTTTGATTGTAATTTCATTTGTCGTACCACTTACCTCTTGCGCTGGCTGAGAATAATGACGACGTAAGTTCGCTTTCACACGTGCGATTAATTCACGTGTACTGAACGGTTTCGTAACATAGTCATCTGCCCCCAGTTCAAGGCCTAATACTTTATCAATTTCAGAGTCTTTCGCTGTTAACATAATAATAGGCATTTCGAATTTCTTACGTACTTCACGGCACACTTCCATACCGTCACGACCAGGTAACATGATGTCTAATAGTACGATATCTGGTTCTTCTTCATATATTAAATCTACTGCATCATTACCATCATAGGCACAGTAAACATCATAACCTTCTTTTTTCAAATTAAATTCTAAGATGTCCGCAATTGGCTTTTCGTCATCGACAACAACTACTTTTCTTGCCATATCTATAAACCTCATTTCTCAAATTATAGTTCTATATTTCAATATTCATTCTTATAAATTAGTAAAGATTAAACTGTGATTTGATGCGTTTTAATAAGTTT
Organism: Staphylococcus sp. GDY8P47P; assembly: GCF_016892225.1. Lineage (NCBI taxonomy): Bacteria > Bacillati > Bacillota > Bacilli > Caryophanales > Staphylococcaceae > Staphylococcus > Staphylococcus sp. GDY8P47P. The sequence goes on from NZ_JAFENV010000024.1 coordinate 10,324, forward strand.
ATAGCGCATATTAATCTACTATATAATTTACCATTAATATTCATGTAATTCTATTTTCATATTTAAAATTATAGAATAATATTCGTTTAAAGTTTACCACTCTAATTTAATATTACAAATAAGTTGAACCCTTTGAATACGGGACAAAAGTCGTAGTGACGCCTATTCAACGGATTATTACAGAAAGATAATACGACTCAATGGTTGTGTAGCAAGCGTTCTATTTTAAACCGATGGTGAATATTAAGATTCTGTTGCGACGTCATCTATTTGTAATGCAAATGAATGTCTTACAATATTTTGATTTAGTTTGTATTGATTTTTTGGGAAAAGATTTCAAAAAGGGATTAAAAATAATATATGATAAATAGCATGATGAAGGCATAAAAAAATGCCTATCCTTTTGGATAAGCAATACGGTCTCGACGGGAATCGAACCCGCGATCTCCTGCGTGACAGGCAGGCGTGTTAACCGCTACACTACGAGACCTAAAAAATGGTGACTCCTACGGGACTCGAACCCGTGTTACCGCCGTGAAAGGGCGGTGTCTTAACCGCTTGACCAAGGAGCCGTTCTTAAGCACAAGATAGATTATAGCACAGGCTTTATTTTGAAGACAAGACATTTTTTACATAATTTTAATATTTTTTTATAAATCCCTTAATTTTTAGAAAAGCATTATTGTAACAATGGTTTTAAGATAAAATATGTACCATTTTATAATCTTTTTACACTCATATTTGTATAAAAAATAGGCACTGAACGAATCAATGCCTACAAAAATAAATGGTATCTCCGGAATGATGAACGGGTTTCAGTGAGCAGGTTTTTCGGCAGAAATTCTCAAAGCTCTACAAAACTTGAAAAACAGTTTTGCTCACTTTTCGATTCTGCTCAAAACCTAAACGCTCACTTCCACACCTTTTTTTGATAATCGGGTTTCAGTGAGCAGATTTTTCGGCAGAAATTCTCAAAGCTCTACAAAACTTGAAAAACAGTTTTGCTCACTTTTCGATTCTGCTCAAAACCTAAACGCTCACTTCCACACCTTTTCTTCGCACCTTTTCTTACCACAATTGTTCTAATAAATTTGTTTGGTCACGGTCTGGACCTACTGAGAAGATTGAAATACGTACATTACATAATTCAGAAATGCGTTCTAAGTATTTACGTGCATTGCCTGGTAATTCTTCCAATGTACGGCAACCAGTGATATCTTCTTTCCATCCTGGTAATTCTTCAAAGATTGGTTTACAACGACGTAATTGATCAAGGTTAGCTGGATATTCTGTAATTTCTTCTCCATCTAATTCATATGCAGTACAAATCTTCACTGTATCAAGACCTGTAAGCACGTCGATAGAGTTAATAGATAAGTCTGTAATACCGCTAACACGACGAGAGTGACGTAAGACAACTGAGTCAAACCAACCTACACGACGTGGACGTCCTGTTGTTGTACCGTATTCACGACCAACCTCTCTAATATGATGTCCATCTTCATCAAATAATTCTGTAGGGAATGGACCGTCACCTACACGAGAAGTATATGCTTTACATACACCAATCACTTTAGATACGAAAGTTGGGCCTACACCTGTACCAACTGTTACGTTACCTGCAACAGGGTTACTTGAAGTTACGAAAGGATATGTACCGTGGTCAATATCTAACATGACACCTTGTGCACCTTCAAATAAAACTTTTTCTTCAGCTACAAATGCATCGTCTAAAATTTTAGAAGTATCCGTAACAAATTCTTTTAGACGTTGACCTGCAGCATAGTATTCATCAAAGATTTCATCGAAACGTGGGCAAGTTTCATTAAACATACCTTTGAAATATGCATTTTTAACTTCAATGTTTTCTTTTAAACGTCTTTCGAATGTTTCTTTTTCTAATAAGTCAGCCATGCGGATACCAATACGTTGTGCTTTATCAACATAAGCTGGTCCGATACCTTTTTTAGTCGTACCGATTTTATTATCGCCACGACGACGTTCTTCATATTCATCTTGTGCTAAGTGATATGGAAGAATGACTTGCGCACGGTTAGAAATACGTAAGTTTGAAGTAGATACACCACGTTCATTTAAAGCGTCTAACTCTTTTAATAATGCAACTGGATCTACAACAACGCCGTTACCAATCACTGCTAATTTATCTTTGTAAAAAATGCCTGATGGTACTAAATGTAATTTATAAGTTTCTCCACCAAATTGAATCGTATGACCTGCGTTATTACCTCCTGAAAAGCGCGCAATAACATCTGCTTGTTCTGCTAAGAAATCTGTAATTTTACCTTTACCTTCGTCTCCCCATTGTGTCCCAACAACTACGATTGATGACATGTGAGCACCTCCAAAGTTTTCTCAATTAACCATTAAGTATTCTATCAATACGAACCTTATAATGCAAATAAAAATCGAACATTAAATTTAAGACATATCACGTCATTACTTGAATATTATTCTATTCAATAAATCTTTTAAAACGTTGATATTAAGCGTATTAAAGTTCTTTTTATCAAAAATCATTATACATACTTACGTTTAATAATCATTGCCAAAACAAAATAAAAACCGTACATTTAAGTTCCTAAAAATTTTAATGTACGGCAAAAAATATTTTTATGACATGTCTGCATGTGCATAATCAATGTCTGTAAATTTATTATATTGTTTCATAAAGTGTAGCTTCACAGTCCCTGTCGGACCATTACGTTGTTTAGCGATAATGATTTCAATTTCGCCATTTTCATCATTTGATTGTGGTTCAAAACCTGCGTCATCATCCTCACCCTCGCCACGATTATAATAATCATCACGATATAAGAAGGCAACGATATCAGCATCTTGCTCGATAGAACCAGATTCACGAATATCACTCATCATTGGTCGTTTATCTTGACGTTGTTCCACACCACGAGATAACTGACTTAGTGCGATAACAGGACATTCTAATTCACGCGCAATCGCTTTTAATGTACGTGAAATCTCAGATACTTCTTGTTGTCTGTTATCAGAAGCACGAGAACCACTACCTTGAATTAACTGTAAGTAGTCAATCACAATCATATCTAAACCGTGCTCTTGTTTTAAACGACGGCATTTAGAACGTAAGTCTGTAATTCGAATACCAGGTGTATCATCGATAAAAATTTTGGTACGTGATAATTTACCGACTGCAATTGTAAATCGATTCCAGTCTTCTTCTGTCATCGTACCTGTACGTAATCGGTTAGAGTCCACATTACCAGAACTACAAATCATACGTGTTGCTAATTGGTCTGCCCCCATTTCGAGTGAGAAAATACCAACAGTATAATTACCTTCATGTGTCGCTACCTTTTGCGCAATATTAAGAGCGAAGGCAGTCTTACCTACTGAAGGACGGGCTGCTAAAATAATTAAATCATTTCGGTTGAACCCAGCTGTCATTTGATCTAAATCGCGATATCCGGTAGGGATACCCGGTGTTTGACCACTATTTTGATCGAGTTCTTCAGCTGTTTCATAAACTTGCCCTAATACATCTCTAATATCCTTAAATCCATCACTTTGTCGATTAGATGATAGTTCAAGAATGCGTCGCTCTGCATCACTTAAAATCGCATCTAATTCGAGTTCATTATCATAACCATCATTCGCAATGCTATCCGCAGTTTGAATTAATCTGCGCTTCAATGCATGATTTGAAACGATATTTGTGTAGTACTGAATATTACGTGTCGTTGGTACATTATTTGAGAGTTCCGCTAAATATTGAGGACCACCAGCCTCACTTAATGTACCTTCTTTAGTTAATTGATCCATTAACGTTACGACATCAATTTCATCACCATCTTCATTCAGATTCATCATCGCTCTGAAGATGTGTTGGTGGGCACCTCTATAAAAGGACTCAGGAAGAAGCACTTCCTGAGTCGAATTAATCAATTGTGGATCTAAAATAATTGCACCTAAGACAGATTGTTCAGCTTCATTGTTATGTGGCATTTGTTTTTGCTCATACATGTTATCCATTGATTCATACACCTCTAAATCTAATCCATCTATAGTTTCTCAAACGCAGTGCAACATTGTTCAATTAAATTTTAATTCTAAGATAAATGGTCACTTGCTTAAGTTGTTTCGCTTTCCTGTGGGAAAGGGAGTGGGACAGAATTCTTTTAAATTCGTCGTAACCCCAACTTGCTTAGCTTGTAAAATCACTTTCGTGATTTTTTGTGTTGGGGCCCCGCCCACCCCTGCAAGGGTGACTAGAACTGAGAAAAGCTTGATTTAAGCGCCTTCTCAGTTCAGTCAACTACTGCGAATTTGCTAAATAGCATTATTATATTATTTATGTCCCACTCCCGCTTTCTTTTCCACTAGGAGTCTCACAACTACGCTGCATTATTTATCTTAGAATTATTTGTTTGAGTTACTTATCTTCCCAAATTATTATAATTAGCAATTAAAATTAAAAACTTGTTTTACTTTTTCAAGTTAAATAATAACTTTATTTTTAAAATTACGATTTTGAAGAATTCCACTTAAGATAAAATAGTAAATTCTTTTTAGAAAAAGAGAAATTTTGTGGTTGGATAACGAAGCGTAGTTGAAAGACTCCCGAGGGAACAGTACAAGTTGAAGACCTTAGAATTACCCACAGATTTATCTGTGAGGTAATTCTGGCTAAAACTGTACCCTGGGAAAGCGTATCAACTTAAGCGTAGTTAAAAGACAACCAACAAAATTTCTTTCCGCTAGGAAAGGAAAACTTACTTTTCTACTGTATGAACACGAATAGTACCTTCAACTTCTTTATCTAATTTAACAGGTACATTTGTATAACCTAATGCATGGATACCTTGAGGTAAATCCATTTTACGTTTATCAATTTTAATATCATGTTGTGTTTTAAGTGCTTCAGCAATTTGTTTTGTACTTACAGAACCAAACAATTTGCCACCTTCACCAGTTTTAGCACTTACTTCAACTTCGATTTCTTCTAATTTAGCTTTTAATGCTTTAGCGTCATCGATTTCTTTTTGTCTGTCCGCTTCAGCACGTTTATTTTGTTGTTCTAATTGTTTTAAATTACCTGGAGTTGCTTCAACAGCATAGTTATTTTTAATTAAAAAGTTATTAGCATAACCTACTGGTACATCTTTAATTTCGCCTTTTTTACCTTTACCTTTAACGTCTTGTGTGAATATTACTTTCATGCGTCTTCACTCCTACTCATTTGTTCTGTAATTGCTTGTTGTAATTGTTCAATCGCTTCTTCAATTGATAATCCTTTCAATTGCGTTGCAGCGTTCGTTAAGTGACCGCCGCCACCTAATGCTTCCATCGTTAATTGAACATTAATAGAGCCTAATGAACGTGCTGAGATACCTATTAAGTTATCTTCACGTTTAGCCACAACATAAGAAGCCTCTATACCTTCTAAACTTAACAACTCATCCGCAGCTTGTGCAACTGTAACAGGATGATAAATTTTTTCGTTAGAACCATGTGCTATCGCTATACCATTATCTTGAACTTCAACTGTTCGAATAAGCTCTGAACGATTGATATACGTATCGACATCATCTTTTAAGAAATGTTGTGTTAATATCGTATCTGCGCCGTGAGCACGTAAATAGCTTGCAGCGTCAAACGTTCTAGAACCTGTACGTAATGTGAAGTTACGTGTATCAACGATAATACCTGCATACATGACTGTAGATTCTAAACGTGTTAAACGTTGTTCAGTTGGTTGATATTCTAATAACTCTGTCACAAGTTCTGCTGTCGAACTTGCGTAAGGTTCCATATAAACTAATAACGGGTTAGAAATAAAGCTTTCTCCTCGTCTATGATGGTCAATGACCACTTTACGGTTAGCTTTATTTAAAATGTTCTCATCTAATACCATCTCTGGTTTATGTGTATCCACAACGACGATCGTAGATTTAGATGTCATCATATCCCAAGCTTCATCTGATGTGACGAATCGCTCTTTCAATTCTGGTTTCTTATCGATTTCATCCATTACACGACGTAATGTTGGATCAATATCTTCCTCATTCAAGACTACGTAGGCTTCTAAGTTATTCATTAATGCGAATCTTGATACACCTATCGCTGCACCAATCGCATCTAAATCGGGACGTTTGTGTCCCATAATAATTACTTTGTCGCCTTCGGTTAAGATATCCTTTAATGCATGAGAAATAACACGCGCTCTTACACGCGTACGTTTTTCCATCGGGTCAGTCTTACCGCCATAGAATCGTACATTTCCGTTCATATTTTTAATTGCTACTTGGTCACCACCGCGACCTAATGCTAAATCTAAACCAGATTGTGATAACTCACCAAGATCAATTAAGTTCTCAGTACCTTCACCGACACCGATACTCAATGTTAATTGGGCACGGTAACCAACACTTTTTTCGCGTAGTTGGCTAAGAATTTCAAAGTTCGATTCTTCAACTTCGGCTAATATTTTTTGATTTAAATACGCAACGAACTGGTCAGAATTATAACGTTTGAAGAAAATATTATATTCTGATGCCCAACGACTAATCACTCGTGTTACCATTGAGTTGATTTCAGAACGTTGTGTATCGTTCATATTTTGCGTGATTTCATCATAGTTATCTAAGAATAATGTTGCAATAATCGGTTTTGATTCTTCATATAGTTCATTGGTATGCACTTCATCTGTGATATCAAAGAAATATAGACAATTTTCCTCTTCAGAATGACGTACATGGTAATGATATTGGCCATGTTCGATTTCGACTTCTTGTACCTTTTCCAACTGCTTTAAAATATTCGGAAAAACTTCATTGACTGGTTCTGAGATGACATTCGTTTCTAAGTGTTCAGACATGTACTGGTTAATCCATTCAATATGATCATCAGCATCAAGAACGACCATGCCAATTGGCAATCGTTTAATTGCCCTATTGCTTCCAGCCGAGATATGACCACTTAAATTATCCACATAATTATCCATTTTCAACAAGGCCTGTCTTACTAATACAATGCCAATAATAATCATCACGACTAAAATAGCTGCTGCAATGGTCGCAACTAATGGTTTAAAGATAAACCATACTACGACAAGTGCAATTGAAGTAAGTACCATTAAAATAAATGGTATGAGTAATGCCTTCTTAGTGGATTGACGGTTCATTATTCCACCTCTATTCACTTTTTAAAGTCATTTTTTAATCATTCGTTTTAAATTAATTCCTAAATCAAGTACACCAAGTAATGCAATGATATGTGTTGCTGGTGTAATAATTGTCCCCACAACCATCAGCAATATCGTTACAACATTTGGAATACGTTTTGCTTTACCAAAGAAATGAATTAAACTCAATCCTTGGATATACATCAGTAATGATAACACAACTTCGAAATTTAATACGATGCTTTGGAAAGTACTTGGCCCTGTTGCGAACATTACGCATAATAAAACAACCATATAAACCCAAAGTAATGAACGATTAAGTTGCCAAGCAAATAATGGTTTAAAAATTGGTGTAGCTACTTTAAATTTACGAAGAATTGGAAATGTAATAATTAAGTTAATTAAGACTAAAATAAAGACTATAACGATTATAAAACTTGGAAGCTGGACTGCCATTTGACGGAACCATTCTTCTAGAATCGTTTTATAATCAGATTCTACGCCTGTCATTACAACCGCATTGTGCATTGCATCTTTGAAAGGCTTAATTAATGTCGTAGCGCTAGGTATCTTTTTAAACGTTTGTAATAGCATAAATGCGACTAAAGTAAATATACTTAAATATGTTGTAGCTATAAATAAGATGCGTTCTTTAGAGGCACGTTCTTTCAATAATTGGCCAATAATAAAGCTAAGTATTAAAACTAAAATCATGGCACTTAATACAAATGTATTACCCAATAATGTGGTAAGAATAACTGTGATTAGCGCTCCAATTCCAAATGATGGAATAGATTTATTCCATAAAATAATACCTGGAATCGTAGCGAATAAACATAGAATCAGCCCTAGTATTGGTAATACATACGTAACTAAAGCAACCATAACAAGTGCAATTGTTCCTATAATTGTTGCTTTAGGATGTACTTTTGAAAACACATTCGCCACTCCTATACTTTTTTTGACTATAACCTCTATTTTAACCTCTAAGCAAAATTAAAACAAATTGTGAAGATTGAGTAATATACGATTTCATCATTGCGTATTTTCTTCTATATTCTAACTTACCCGCTTCATCTATTTTCGTTTGAAGTTCGTTACTTTAAGAAAATGATATAAGTTCGGTGCCCAGTCATTGAAATTTAATAAAAAGCCATCATGACCTACATTATCTGGAACGAAGAAATGGCGATGATATTTAAAACGCTCCCCTACTGCTCTCACTTGATCATCTGGATATAATAAATCATCCGTGAAGCCCATAGTTAAAACCTTTGTATCTAATGATTGATAAACGTCATCCACATTTGTACGTCCACGGTCAACATTATGACTATCTAATACATTTAACATTGTTAAATAGCAGGATAAATCATAAGTTTCTTTAAATTTATTACCTTGATGTCGTTGATAGCTTACAACTTCGTCGGGTGAAAAGCGTTGATCATAACTTTTAGATGACCGATACGTTAGAAATCCTAATTGTCGGGCAATACTAAGGCCTTCTTTGCCACCAAGATGAATCGCCTCACGTGCAATTTCGTTGAACGCACGACTATACGATGACGTCTTATCCGTAGCCGCTAGAATAACCGCCTTATCCACTTGAAATTGATGGTTGTAGAGCAGTTCCATAACTTGCATTCCACCTAAACTACCACCAATTAAAATATTAATCTTGTTGAAACCAAGCGCTTGAATCCCCATTTCAATTGCTTTCACAATATCCCTCAACGTTAAATGCTCCGGAAAATTAGGATCAGTTAAAGGAGAACTTGAACCAAAGGGGCTACCGATGACATTGAACGTAAGAAATTGATAATCATAAATCGGCATATAACCGCCATCTATGATTTCACGCCACCAACCAGGCGCATCATCTGTGCCATATGTTAAATGATTACCAGTTAGCGCATGGCAGACCACAACGAGTGGTTGCCCCGCATAGCCTACATGTTCATAACGCAATTGTAAGTTTTTAATCATTTCGCCTGATTCAGTTGTAAAAGGTCCTAAATTTAATGTTTCTACCGTGTAATTGGTCATGCGGTTACCTCCTTTGAATACAAAAAAATCGCCTATACTCTTCAAAGTATGAGGCGATTCGTCTCTATTACTTATCATTCGAGTATCTCGTTGGTCGTAGCACCGTGCGTATGCATCGCCGGTTGCTGAAGTTTCTTAGGGCCGTGTCCCTCCACTTCTCTTAATAAGTTCTATTATCTCTATTCATTTACTTATTCAAATTATAATTTGAATTTATTGTATCTAATTGTATAGCTAACTTCAATCGTTAGCTATTGGGTTCTGCCTTTTCTAAAAGAAAAAACGTAGGCCTGCAATCAGCACAATACCTACTAAAATAGTTGTAGTCAGACTACGCGTGAAAAGTGCGATAAACACCGTTGGAATCGTCACAAGAATAAACGGAATATTAAGGGTGTATCCTGCTACACCTTCCTGTTGTACGATAATGCCATCTAATATCAGTGCTGTAAATAATGTAATTGGAATAAACGATAGCCATTTAATCACCGTTTCCGAGAGTTGAATACGTGAAATCATTAAGAATGGAACTACTCGAATGATTAACGTTACAAGTCCACATAACACGATTAAGATAAACATATGCCAAGATGTTGTCATTTATCCATCACCACCCCTAATGTTGCTGCTAGCATCGATGCAATCAGAATTGCAACGTATGAAGGCATAAACCAACTTAAGCTAAGCATCATCACGATAACAAATACGATAAGTACAATGTATATGCGTAGTTTAGATGATGTAATTGACTCAAATTGTGCCATGGTTAAAAAGATAAACATTGCTGTAATCGCAAAATCGAGACCTAGCATGTCTGGATTAGATATATATTTACCAAGTAACGCACCAACAATACTAGCTAGTGCCCAAAATGTATATGCGGTTAAATTTAAGCCATGTAACCACCGATCGTTTATCTTCTCCCCTTTTAAATGCGGTGTGATAGCGACGCCAAATGTTTCATCTGTCAAAATTGAAGACAGACCTAGACGATTCCAAATACCATAGTCTTTATAATTGGGTGCTAACGTCATTGATAATAGGAAGAAACGTGAATTGACAATCAATGTTGTAAGAACAATAGCAGAAATCGGTGTGCCTGTAGCAACGAGTGCACAAATAATAAATTGTGCTGCGCCAGCATAGACAAGTAAACATAATAATAGAATTTCAATGATACTAAAATGTTGTGACGCAGCTACAATGCCAAACGATAAACCAATCCCAACGTATCCTAACAAAGTAGGTATACATTCTTTAACGCCTTGCTTAAACGTCACATGTGATGTCATCTTTGTAACCTCCCTTTATGCTTAATATTTTAGAACAGTATTTTATTAATAATTTCAGTCTAATATACGGATGCTAGAGTGGCAACAACGTTAGACATAGGGTTGTGTGATGTTAGACTAACAGACTACTTATAACTACTGATTTAAAGGGATATTTAATGTTTCTATTTTTGACAACAAAGCGTATATTACAGATCTGAAAGCAGTCTAAATCCACTCTTTTTACTTCATCACTTTATTAAGAAAAAGTGAATTTTTAGCATGATTGATTGTATATTTAAGACATCATAGACCACAATTCAATGTAGTTTCATTGAAGCATTCCTACCACCAATTCACTTTGTTTATGACATTCATATTGGTTTAACACCATAAAAAGAGAGCTGAAAAAGTGTTATATAAACACCTTCTCAGCTCAGTTAGCTACTGCGAGTTTGCACTGTAGCTTTAGTATATTAACGCTTATTCCGAACTCTATAAATTAACGTTATAAGCTAACTAATAATTGAATTAGTCGTTAACTGGACGGATTTCAGTTTTACCACCCATGAATGGTACTAATGCTTCAGGAATTGTAATTGAGCCATCTGCATTTTGGTAGTTTTCAACGATTGCTGCAAATGTACGACCTACTGCAAGACCACTACCATTTAATGTATGTGCTAATTCTGGTTTAGAAGCCGCATCACGTTTGAAGCGGATGTTAGCACGACGCGCTTGGAAATCAGTACAGTTTGAGCAAGAACTGATTTCTTTATAGTTGTCATAACTTGGTAACCAAACTTCTAAGTCATATGTTTTACTTGCACTGAAACCAATATCGCCAGTACATAAGATAACACGACGGTAAGGTAAACCTAATTCTTCAAGAATTGCTTCCGCATTTTGTGTCATATCTTCTAATGCATCCCAAGAATCTTCTGGTTTTTCGATACGTACCATTTCAACTTTGTCGAATTGGTGTAAACGGATTAAACCTCTTGTATCTCTACCTGCTGATCCAGCTTCACTACGGAAACAAGCAGTTTGAGCAGTGAATTTTTCAGGTAGTTCGCCTGGTGGAATGATTTCGTCTCTGTAGAAGTTTGTTAATGGTACTTCTGCAGTTGGGATTGTGTATAGACCTTCTTTTTCAACTTTGAATAAGTCTTCTTCAAATTTAGGTAACTGACCAGTACCAAACATTGTATCTGCGTTAACTAATTGAGGTGTCATCATTTCAGTGTAACCATGTTGTGTTGTATGTTTTGTAAGCATGTAGTTCATTAATGCACGTTCTAATAATGCACCATCTTTAGTTAAGTATACGAAACGCGCACCTGAAATTTTTGCAGCACGTTCAAAGTCTGCCATTTTTAATTCTTCAACTAAGTCCCAGTGTGCTTTAGGTTCGAAGTCAAACTCACGAGGTGTACCCCATTTTTTAACTTCAACATTTTCTTCATCAGAATCCCCTTGTGGTACATCTTCAGCAATTAGGTTAGGAATACGAATTAAGATATCTCTAACTTTATTATCCACTTCATTAAGTTTAGCGTCGTTTTCTTTAATTTCGTCACCAAGTTCACGCATTTCTTTAATAACGTCGTCTGCATTTTCTTTATTACGTTTCTTTTCAGCGATTTCTTCACTTACTTTGTTACGACGTGCTTTCATTTCTTCAGTCTTACCAATTAATTGACGGCGTTCATTATCTAATTCTAATACCTCGTCAACAACTTTAGGATCATCTCCACGTAATTCAATTTTGCTCTTAACTTTGTCAGCTTCTTCTCTGAATAGTCTAATGTCTAACATGTAACATTCATCCTTCCCAATTTTTTGAAAATTTTTATTTTGGATAACATGCGTCTTGCTCAATAAAAAAAGACCACATCCCCTTTACAAGGGACGTGGTCTACGCGTTGCCACCCTATTTAACAATTTGACACAATAGATGTATCGAATTGCACTTTCCTTAAAATAACGGTTATTACCGGTTGTTCACAATTGTAGGTAGATTCGCATAATCATCAATTACTTGTTCACACTCAACACAAGCTCTCTGAAATTAATTGATTATGTTACTTGTCCCACGAACAATAACTTATTAAGTTATTTTTAATATAGCAAACTCCTCTATAATTAGCAAGTAAATGCTAAATAATATTATATTTATCTTATTATATACGCCCTCTATAAAGCCATGTAGGTACCTTATGATACGTATAATTAAATATTCTTCATAATAGTGTTGACGAAAGTCTTTCACAGGTATAATATTTTCTATTGTATTTAAAAAAGGTATAGACAAACAATCCAATTTAGAACTCAATCACCTAGGTCATTATGGATGCTATCGCTACGCATTTCATTGTCACTTGAAATTTGAGTTATATACAGTATTGGCGGTACACACATTTTTCTAGCATTATACGTTCACAACGTCTTCAAGGGAGGGTTTAATTTATGGAAACATTAACAACTGTTAATATTCCAAAGAGAAAAGAAGAGACACATAAAGGTGACTATGGAAAGATTCTACTGATAGGTGGAAGTGCCAATTTAGGAGGCGCAATTATGTTAGCTGCACGTGCATGTGTTTATAGTGGAAGTGGGTTAATTACAGTAGCTACACATCCTACAAACCATGCGGCACTCCATTCACGTTGTCCAGAGGCAATGGTAATCGATATTAACGACACTAAAATGTTAACGAAAATGATTGAAAACACTGATAGCATTTTAATTGGACCAGGGTTAGGTGTCGATTTCAAAGGTAATAACGCAATTACGTTTTTACTACAAAATATACAACCACATCAAAATTTAATTGTTGATGGCGATGCAATTACAATATTTAGTAAATTAAAACCTGATATTCCAACTTGCCGTGTCATCTTTACACCACATCAAAAAGAATGGGAACGTTTAAGTGGTATTCCTATTGAAGAACAAACTTACGAACGTAATAGAGAAGCTGTTGATAAGTTAGGTGCTGCTGTTGTACTGAAGAAACACGGTACTGAAATATTCTTCAAAGATAAGGAATATAGACTGACAATTGGTACGCCAGCAATGGCAACGGGTGGTATGGGCGATACATTAGCTGGAATGATTACTAGCTTTGTTGGCCAGTTTGATGATTTTAGAGATGCAATTACAAGCGCAACATATACACACAGTTATATTGGAGAGAAATTATCTGAATCCATGTACGTTGTGCCACCTTCACGTTTAATTAGTGAAATCCCATATGTAATGAAAGAGTTAGAAAACTAATTGAATTAAATAAAAATAAGACTTCNNGAAGTCTTATTTTTATTTAATGAATATATTCTATTATCACTGATCACTATGGATTAGCCTTTAATTCTCGCCGTCTTCATCATCGTTAGATGCATTATCAATGTCTTCATTCACACGATCCATAAAATCTTGTCTAACTTCAATACGTTCATCTGTTGCATTATCCTTAGCTACTGTTTCCGTATCTTCATCCGCTTCCGTATGGAGTGCATTACCTGGTGTATCATCATCTACAACTTCTTCGCTAGGACTTTCTGTACTTTCTGCATTTGTTTCACCATCTTCAACTTGTGCTGCTTCAGTTGCATCTTCATCTTCTGTTTTATCAATGACTTTAGCAACCGTTGAAACAAATTGATCTTCGCCTAGTTTCATTAAGCGTACACCTTGTGTTGCACGACCATTTTGAGAAATATCTTCTACTTCTAAACGAATAATCACACCACTATTGGTAACAATCATTAAATCTTCTTCACCAGTAACTGTTGTGATACAAACGATGTTACCATTACGTTCTGTAATCTTCGCAGTCTTAATACCTTTACCGCCACGGTTTGATAAGCGATATTCACTTACTGGCGTACGTTTACCATAACCATTTTCAGTGACAACAAGAATTTCATCTTCACTATCGGCATGGGCAACATCTAGACCTACTACAACATCATCTTCACGTAATGAGATACCTCTTACACCTGCAGCAGTTCGACCTAATGGACGTAAACTTGTTTCTGCAAATCTGATTAATGAAGCGTGAGATGTACCAATTAAGATGTCTTGGTGACCATCTGTAAGACGGACTGCAATTAATTCATCATCTTCTTTGAAACCAATCGCAATTTTACCATTCTTATTGATATGTGAGAAATTGCTTAACGCAGAACGTTTCACAATACCGTTTTTAGTTGCAAATACTAAGTAACTATCTTCATCTTCGAGATCTCTAACCGCAATCATAGTACTGATTGTCTCATCATTATCCAATTCAATCGCATTGATGACTGGAATACCTTTAGATTGTCGAGATAATTCTGGCACTTCATAACCTTTAAGTTTGTATACACGACCTTTATTCGTGAAGAATAAAACATGGTCATGCGTACTTAACGTAACAAGTTGGCTGACGAAGTCTTCTTCCAATGTATTCATACCTTGAACACCACGTCCTCCACGGTGTTGTGAACGATACGTAGAAACAGGTAATCGTTTAATATAGTTATTATGACTTAATGTAATAACAATTTGTTCTTCTGGAATAAGATCTTCATCTTCGAGATCATCTAAACCACCTAATTGAATTTCCGTACGACGTTCGTCACCGAAACGTTCTTTGATGTCTGTTAATTCATCTCGAACTAATTGAAGTAACACTTCGTCATCGGCTAAGATTGCTTCTAATTCAGAAATATAGCCGAGCAATTCGTTATATTCATTTTCAATTTTATCTCGTTCTAAACCTGTTAAACGTCTTAAACGCATATCAAGAATTGCTTGTGCTTGGCGTTCAGACAATTTAAAACGCGATTGTAATGTTTCCATTGCGACTTTATCTGTTTCTGATTCACGAATTGTCGTAATAATCTCGTCGATATGATCTAATGCAATGCGTAAACCTTCTAAGATATGTGCACGGTCTTTCGCTTTTTTCAAGTTATATTCTGTACGACGGCGTACGACAGTCTTTTGATGCTCTAAGTATTCAACTAAAGCTTGTTTTAAATTGATTAATTTTGGACGTCCATTAACCAGTGCAATCATATTCACACCGAATGACGTTTGTAATGGTGTTTGTTTGTAGAGATTGTTCAAGATAACATTGGCGTTTGCATCTTTACGTACATCAATAACTACTCTAACACCTGTACGTAAACTTGTTTCATCACGTAAATCTGTAATACCTTCGATTTTCTTGTCACGAACAAGTTCTGCTATCTTTTCAATCATACGTGCTTTATTAACTTGATATGGGATTTGAGTCACTACGATACGTTGGCGACCGCCACCACGTTCTTCAATTTCTGCACGTGCACGCATTTGAATGGAGCCACGTCCTGTTTCATATGCGCGTCGGATACCACTCTTGCCTAGGATTAAACCAGCTGTTGGAAAATCAGGGCCTTGAATATCTTCCATAAGTTCTGCAATCGTAACATCTGGATTCTTACTTAAATGTAAAACACCGTTGATGACTTCAGTTAAATTGTGAGGAGGAATATTTGTTGCCATACCTACAGCAATACCTGATGCACCGTTCACTAATAAGTTAGGGAAACGAGAAGGTAAGACTTCCGGCTCTCTTTCAGTACCATCATAGTTATCTAGGAAATCAATCGTATCTTTATTAATATCACGTAGTAGTTCTAACGTAATTTTAGTCATCTTCGCTTCAGTATAACGCATGGCAGCGGCACCATCACCGTCCATTGAACCGAAGTTACCTTGACCATCAACAAGTGGATAGCGATAGCTGAATGTTTGTGCCATTCTAACCATGGCATCATAAATTGATAAGTCTCCGTGAGGGTGATATTTACCCATTACATCCCCAACGATACGTGCTGATTTTTTATATGGTTTATCAGGGGTCATACCTTGTTCATTTAAGCCATATAAGATACGACGGTGTACAGGTTTTAAACCATCACGTACATCAGGTAACGCACGTGAAACGATAACGCTCATTGCATAGTCTAAAAATGATTCGCGCATCTCGCTGGTTATATTTCGTTCATTTATTCTTGATTGAGGTAAGTCAGCCATCAAGATATCCTCCTTCTATAATCAATTCACTTAAAATAGCAAGACTGCAAGCCATTCGCTATACAGTCTTCAACATGTTCATTCGTTCACGCTAATTTAGAAATCTAGGTTTGCATATACTGCATTGTCTTCGATAAATTGTCTGCGATTTTCAACGACATCACCCATTAACATTTCAAACGTTTGGTCCGCTTCAATCGCATCATCTAATTTAACTTGTAACATCATACGGTTTTCAGGATTCATTGTCGTTTCCCATAATTGATCCGCATTCATTTCTCCTAAACCTTTATAACGTGAAATTTGCCATTTAGGCGTAGGACTTAATTCTGATTTTAATTTATCAAGTTCACGATCGTTAAATACATAATATTTTTGTTTACCTTGGGCCAATTTGTACAATGGTGGTTGTGCGATATATACATATCCCGCTTCAATTAATGGTCTCATGAAACGATAGAAGAACGTTAGTAGTAGCGTTCTAATATGTGCACCATCGACATCAGCATCTGTCATAATTACAATTTTATGATAACGTGCTTTAGTGATATCGAACTCGCCGCCAATACCAGTACCAAAGGCTGTAATCATTTGACGTATTTCATTGTTATTTAGAATACGGTCTAGACGTGCTTTTTCAACGTTTAAGATTTTACCTCTTAATGGCAAAATTGCTTGTGTTTTAGAGTCACGACCTTCTTTTGTAGACCCCCCGGCAGAGTCACCCTCTACTAGGAAGATTTCACTTTCTTCAGGTTTCTTACTTGAACAATCGGCAAGTTTACCTGGTAAGCTTGAAATTTCTAAAGCTGATTTACGGCGTGTTACTTCACGCGCTTTTTTAGCTGCAACACGTGCACGTGATGCCATGATTCCTTTTTCCACAACAATGCGAGCAACATTTGGATGTTCGTATAAGAAACGTTCAAAATGTTCAGCAAACAATCTATCAACAATTTGACGTACTTCAGAGTTACCTAATTTCGTCTTTGTTTGTCCTTCGAATTGAGGATCACCATGTTTAATTGATACGACAGCTGTTAAACCTTCACGTGTATCTTCACCAGACAATCTTTCTTTGTCATCTTTAATGATTTTACTTTGTGTGCCGTAACTATTTAATATACGTGTTAATGCACGTTTAAAGCCATCTTCATGCGTACCACCTTCATACGTGTGAATATTGTTCGCATAAGATAATAAGTTCGTTGCATAACCACTGTTATACTGCATAGCGATTTCAATTTCTACATCATCTTTAGTTTGGTGGATATAGATTGGCTCTTCATGAATTGGCTCTTTATTTTCATTTAGTAATTCAACGTAAGATTTAATACCGCCTTCATAATGATATGTATCTTCACGTTGTTCTTCATCTTCACGTTCATCTCTTAAAGTGATTGAAATACCTTTGTTTAAGAATGCCAGCTCTCTAATACGTTTTTGAAGTGTTTCATAGTCATAAACGGTTGTTTCAGTGAATATTTCGCCATCTGCTTTAAAGCGAATCACTGTACCTGTTTTATCAGTGCTACCTACTTCTTTAAGATCAAATTGTGGTACACCTTTTTTATATGCTTGATGATAGATTGTATCGTTACGATGAACGTATACCTCTAAGTCTTCAGACAATGCGTTAACAACTGAAGAACCTACACCATGTAGACCGCCAGATACTTTATAACCGCCACCGCCGAATTTACCACCAGCATGCAGTACAGTTAAGATAACTTCAACTGCTGGACGACCCATTTTTTCTTGAATATCAACAGGAATACCTCGACCATTGTCAGTTACTTTAATCCAATTGTCTTTTTCAATAATTACTTCAATTTGATCTGCATAACCAGCAAGTGCCTCGTCGATACTGTTATCCACGATTTCCCATACTAAGTGGTGCAAACCTCTCTCTGAAGTTGAACCTATATACATACCAGGTCTTTTACGAACGGCTTCTAACCCTTCTAATACCTGTATCTGTCCAGCACCATAGTTATCTGTGTTGTTTACATCTGACAATGTATTCACCATCACTTTCTATTACTTTATAATTTCACCTTGATTGATTCGATAAAGCTTAGCATTGTTCATAATCTCATGATCTATGCCGTCTACGGATGTTGTCGTTACAAAGGTTTGTACTTTATGTTGAATCGTGCTTAGTAAATGTGTTTGTCGAGAATCATCTAATTCGCTTAACACATCATCTAGTAGTAAGATTGGATATTCTCCAACTTCAATGTTCATTAACTCTATTTCTGCTAGTTTAATGGATAATGCGGTCGTACGTTGTTGTCCTTGAGACCCATATGTTTGCGCATCCATATCATTTACATTAAAGCCTAAATCATCTCTATGCGGGCCAAATAAACAAACACCACGTTCCATTTCACGCTTAATATTGTCATTTAACAGTGTAATCACTTCGTCTAATAACGCTTGCGCATCTTTATCCATATCACTGAGTTTTATACTTGGTAAATAAGTCAACGATAACGTTTCTCTGTCATTAGTGATACCAGCATGAATCGGTTTAGCCAATGATTCTAATTCTTTGATGAAATGTGCTCGTCTCAACGTTACATTCAATGCATATTGCGCAAATTGTTGGTTTAAGACTTCTAACATCGTAGTGTCTTGTTTATGACCAAGTTGCAACTGCTTTAAGTAGTTATTCTTCTGTTTAAGAATACGTTGGTATTGAGCCAAGTCATTTAGATAAACTGCAGAGATTTGACCTAATTCCATATCAATGAACCGTCTTCGTATCTGTGGTGCACCTTTGACAATATTTAAGTCTTCTGGCGCAAAAAGAACCACGTTAAGATGTCCAACATACTGCGTTAGTCGACTTTGTTCTAAGTGGTTCACTTTTACTTGTTTACCTTTTTTAGTTATAAACATCGTTAATGGCATCGTTCCATGTCTATAATTTAGTACACCCTCTATTTTAGCATACTCTGAGTTAAACCGTATAAGCTCCTTGTCATTCGATGTGCGATGACTTTTAGCTAAAGCTAATGTGTAAATTGATTCAAGTAAATTCGTCTTCCCTTGTGCATTTTCTCCGATCAGAATATTCACATCAGGATGACATTCAAGCGTAACTTCTTCATAGTTACGATAATTCTCTAATTGGAGTGTTTTAAGTTTCATTGTTCACCTTGATGAATAATGATTACAGAATCAATTTCAGGGATATCAGGGAAATCAATTCGATCTTGGTTGGCTAGTTTTTTACCACGACGTGTTTCGCGTTCACCATTAATTAAAACTTCATAATCTTGTAAGAACCATTTAGCTTGGCCACCTGATTCTATAATGCCTTCAGTTTTAAGAAACTGGCCTAACGTAATATCGCCTTCAACCACTACTTCTTGAACCAAAATAATCACTCCGTTTCTTTATGTGTCATTAATATATTATACCTTTTTTAGGTTTAAATTTCATTTAAAATGGAATGTGAAACCGTTTACTTCACAATATCTTTATACATATTTAAATTTTGAAGGAAAATTGCCTATATTTTTCAAATTGAAGCGGCTTTTTTTGAATAAGCAAAGGGGTTAAAAATGATTTCATTACTCATATAGCCCTATTTTTAATTTTAAGGGCCATTTTTGCGTAAAAAGAAGTTGTTTAGAGTTATCCACTAGTTTTTAAGATTAACGTCTATATTGAAGGCTGAATGTGCTTATTATGTATTTTAAAAAGGAGTTAGACAACATTCTTTAAGAATGCATTGTCTAACTCCTAATTTTTTGATGCTGAGGGTATGGCCCTCTAAAACTAATATGTTCTAATTGGTAAAATTAATTGCGTAACAGAGTCATCTGCTTTTGGTTTAAGAATGAATGGTTTCATCGTACCAAAGAATTCTACTTCAACTTCATCATTATCGATTGCCTTCAGCGCATCCATCATATAACGAGAGTTAAATGAAATCTTCAAGTTGCCACCTTCTACATCAGTTGCTGTCACTTCTTCTTTTACAGTACCGATTTCAGGTGATGTTGATGATAATTCTACAACGTCATTACCTGTGCTCAACTTAATAACATTGTTACCACCTTCTCGTGCTAATAAAGAAGCACGATCAATTGCGTGATAGAATTCACCGTTGTCTAAACCTAATTTAATTTCATAATTCTCTGGGAATAGACGTGTCGTATCTGGATAATGACCTTCTAATAAACGAGAAATAAAGTTTACATTACCAACTTTAAATAATACTTGGTTTGAAGCGAAGAAAATATCGATTTCTTCATCACTATCACTCATAATTTTATTCAATTCTGATAAAGCTTTACCTGGAATAATGACATTTTTGTTTTCTGACTCATCTTCCAACTTCAATTTTCTTACAGCTAAGCGGTGTGAATCAGTCGCAGTGCATATTAATTCATTATCTTGTATAAGCCAGTTCACACCAGTAAGTACTGGGCGTGTTTCTGAGGTGGACACTGCGAAATTTGTTTGTGCAATGATATTTTTTAAGACTTTTACTGATAATTGAATGGCGTCATCACGTGATACTTGAGGTAATAATGGATATTGATCAGGATCTAAACCACTTAAGTTAAATTCTGAATGTCCAGATGTAATCAGTGTTTGGAATTGTTCGTTTGTTGATAATTTTACGTCTTTACCTGGTAATTTTTTAATAATATCTACGAAGAAACGACCAGGAAGCACTACTGAACCTGTTTCAGAAATAGTGACAATATCCTCACCATCAACTTGTTTAGGGATTGTAATTTCAATAGATATCTCAGAATCTGAACCAGTAAGAATGACCTCGTTGTCTTTAGCATCGATTTTGATACCTGTTAAAATCGGTAATGTTGTTCTTGGTGAGATGGCTTTTAATGTGTCATTTAATTGATTAATAAAATAATCTCTTCTAATTGTGAATTCCATCATTAATTTAAACTCCTTCCAGTCGTTTATATATAATTATATAGGTTTTAAATTCATAGTAATAGTAGTAGGGCTTGTGGATTAGTGGATATGTTAAGAAAATCCTTATGTGCCAAAGTTATACACATGTGGATAAACTGTTGATGCTGTGTATTACTTTTTAACATTATCCACAATTGCTAACAAAATCATCTTGTTCACTTGTCAGACTTATTGGCGCTTCATTCAAGGTAACAGACCATTTATATTATTTCCCACTCTTAAACGTCGTAATCTGTTGTATAACAGTTTCGAATGTTTACATTATTGATTGCGAATTTCTTTTTCTAAATCTTCTACTTCTTGTTTAAAAATTGGATCTGCTTTGATATCCTTTGCGATTTTCTCGTGTGCATGAATAACCGTTGTATGATCGCGACCACCGAATTCTTCACCAATCTTAGGTAATGAGAAATCAGTAAGTTCCCTTGATAGATACATAGCGATTTGACGAGGATACGCAATTGATTTGGTACGTTTTTTCGCACTAAAATCTTCAATACGAACGTTATAGTAATGCCCAACGACTTTCTGAATATCTTGAATTGTAATCTTTTTAGATTTAGGAACTTGAATAATATCTTTAAGTGCTTCTGCTGCTAATTCAGTTGTAATCGGTCTGCCTTGAAGCTTCGAATAGGCAAGTAAACGCGTGAGCGCACCTTCTAATTCACGAATGTTTGATTGAATTTGATTAGCAATATAATTTAATGCTTCAGCTGGAATTTCTAAATTTTCTTCTTCGATTTTTTTCTGAAGAATTGCCATACGTGTTTCATAATCAGGAGGCGTAATATCAACGATTAAGCCCCATTCAAATCGAGAACGTAAACGGTCCTCTAATTTAGCGATTTCTTTAGGTGGGCGGTCACTTGAAATGACAATTTGCTTCTTATTTTGATGTAATTCATTAAATGTGTGGAAGAACTCCTCTTGCGTTTGTTCTTTATTTTGAATGAATTGAATATCGTCAATCAGTAACACGTCAATGTTTCTATATTTCTCTCTAAAAGCTTCTGGTTCATTGTTACGAATTGATTTAATGAAGTCATTTGTGAATTTTTCACTTGAAGTGTATAGCACTTTAGCATTTGGTTGATTACTGAGAACATGATGACCAATCGCATGCATAAGGTGCGTTTTACCAAGACCCACACCACCATAAATAAATAGAGGATTGTATGCTTGGGCTGGTGCTTCAGCAACTGCAAGACTTGCTGCATGTGGAAATCTATTACCAGGTCCAATAACGAACGTATCAAATGTATTGTGTGTATTAAATTGATCTGTACCTTCATGAACATCCTCAATGATGTGACGCTGAGGTTCGCTGCTTGGTGATTTAGCTTTACGACTCTCTTCATCAAGTTCTGCTAATTGTTCAGCAGTGAAAAATTTGGGTTCAACTTCATAACCAATAACATCTTTCATAATTGTTTGAATAACTTCTTTATAGTTAGAATTTAACCACTCTGCATAAAATTCATGTATTACGAAAATGATTGCAACGTTATCACGAATTTCTTTAAGCTCCGTATCTTTCAAAAAAGTATTAAATGTCGATTTAGATATTTCTGATTCAGCAACGTCTAATACTTTTTTCCAAATTTCTTGTTCTGACATATAATAAACTCCATCTTCTTTAAATTTAAGACTTATACACAGACATTTAGACAAGTGGATAAAAATAATCACAGCATGTTAATAATTATCCACAAGTTAATAACATTCGGTGGATAACTTTATATATGCTATGATTTATTCACACTAAAAACGTATATAAAATCAATAAATAAATCCTGTTAAAATAATGAATTAGACGACTTATCCACACAATTATACTTTTTAACCAAGAGAGATGTCAAATAGGTGTGAATATGTTGTTAAATTAGGTATAAATCTGTTAATAATGGTTATATTATCCACAATTATTGAATGGTCATCTGTGTATAAGTGGATAATTTTTGAAATAAAAGCACCATGTATTATAACAGCCTTGGGAAATAATTTATAAAGATGTATTTAAAATGAATAACGAAAGTACTATAGACTCGGCGCAAAATGTATAAATATTAAAAAATGATTTTGTGACAAAGTTTACTAAAAAAATAGTATCTTACTGCAAATGCTGCTTGCTTTATAAATAGTAATTTGTTATATTGTAGTAGTTGCTTGAATTATGACTAGATAAAATTGAATTAAAACAAGAATTCTGATATCAGAAAGTATAATTTATCTATTAAAATAATCAGGATCACTACAAGAGCGAGTGAGCTGGATAAATATGTAGATGGAGG
Source organism: Staphylococcus sp. GDY8P47P (assembly GCF_016892225.1). Classification (NCBI taxonomy): domain Bacteria; kingdom Bacillati; phylum Bacillota; class Bacilli; order Caryophanales; family Staphylococcaceae; genus Staphylococcus; species Staphylococcus sp. GDY8P47P. The sequence continues at coordinate 34,143 of NZ_JAFENV010000024.1, forward strand.
TGTTTTGCATGGTAAAACGTACTTATCAACCAAATAAACGTAAACATAGTAAAGTTCATGGTTTCAGAAAACGTATGAGCACTAAAAATGGCCGTAAAGTTTTAGCACGTCGTCGTCGTAAAGGCCGTAAAGTTTTATCAGCATAAGATCACTGACTTCTCAGTGGTCTTTTTTTTCGTTTCAATAGGTATAAATTGGGACACGCTATATCAGAACGAACATAAAATAGAATGGCAAAGAATAATATAAGCGAGTGATGTGAACGTGGAGAAAGCTTACCGTATTAAAAAGAATACTGATTTCCAAACCATTTATAAAAGAGGCAAATCGGTAGCAAATAGACAGTTTGTTGTTTATACCTATAATAGTAATAAAGATCATTTCCGATTAGGAATTAGCGTATCTAAAAAGTTAGGTAATGCAGTGACTCGAAACAGAATTAAACGTGCGATTAGAGAAAATTTCAAAGTTCATAAAGAAGATATCATCGCACGTGACATTATCGTTATCGCTAGGCAACCAGCTAAAGACATGTCTACACTTGAAATTCAAGGTAGCTTAGAACATGTACTTAAAATTGCGAAAGTGTTTAATAAAAGGATTAAATAAGCAGGGTAGGGGAGATGTTAAGACTACCGTCAGTCTGACGTCAGACAAACAGGAGTCTTACCTTTATAACAATCAATCAACTTGTTAGCAATTTTAATAGAAACAAATTACAATGTTATAATGAAATTTTACTTGAATAAGGAGGCGAGGATAATCATGGATTTCGATACAATTACTAGTATTTCAACGCCAATGGGTGAAGGTGCAATTGGTATTGTCCGTTTATCTGGACCGCAAGCCGTTGAAATTGGAGATAAACTATATAAAGGAAAGAAAAAGTTAGAAGACGTAGATTCCCATACGATTAACTATGGTCATATCGTCGATCCAGAAACAAATGAAGTTGTTGAAGAAGTTATGATATCTGTGTTGAGAGCACCAAGAACATTTACCCGTGAGGATATTATTGAAATTAATTGTCACGGTGGTATTTTAACCATTAATCGTATATTAGAACTAACAATGACGTATGGCGCTAGAATGGCAGAGCCGGGTGAATATACTAAGCGTGCATTCTTAAACGGACGAATTGATTTATCTCAAGCTGAAGCTGTTATGGACTTTATTCGTTCTAAAACAGATCGTGCTTCTAAAGTTGCTATGAATCAAATTGAAGGGCGTCTCAGCGACTTAATTAAACGACAACGACAATCCATTTTAGAAATTCTCGCGCAAGTAGAAGTGAACATTGATTATCCTGAATATGACGATGTTGAAGATGCAACAACAGAGTTCTTATTAGAACAATCTAAAAAAATTAAAAACGAAATTAACCTTCTATTAGAAACTGGGACACAAGGTAAGATTATGAGAGAAGGTCTTTCAACAGTAATTGTTGGTAAACCAAATGTAGGGAAATCATCAATGTTAAATAATCTTATTCAAGATAATAAAGCGATTGTAACTGAAGTTGCAGGTACGACGCGTGACGTCTTAGAAGAATACGTTAATGTCAGAGGTGTACCTTTAAGATTGGTAGACACTGCGGGCATTCGTGACACTGAAGATATCGTTGAAAAGATTGGTGTTGAACGTTCACGAAAAGCCTTAAGCGAAGCAGATTTAATCTTATTTGTCTTAAATAATAATGAACCTTTAACACAAGAGGATCGTACTTTATATGAAGTTATCAAAAATGAAGATGCTATCGTCATTGTAAATAAAACAGATTTAGAACAACATTTAGATATAGATGAAGTTAAAGAAATGATTGGTGATACGCCACTTATTCAAACCTCTATGCTTAAACAAGAAGGCATCGATCAACTAGAATTACAAATACGTGATTTATTCTTTGGTGGCGATGTTCAAAACCAAGATATGACATATGTATCTAATTCAAGACATATTTCTCTATTGAAACAAGCTAGAAATGCAATTCAAGATGCGATTGAGGCAGCGGAATCTGGTATTCCTATGGACATGGTTCAAATTGATTTAACGCGTACATGGGAACTATTAGGTGAGATTATTGGTGAATCCGCAAGTGATGAATTAATTGACCAATTATTTAGTCAGTTCTGTTTAGGAAAATAATGAAATTGCAGATCATAGCCATTCGAGAACGAAATAATAAACATTAAACAAATTAAGACGGTAGGAAGTCTTAGTAATAAAATATAGAAAAAGGAAATTTAAAGGAGGTCAATCAGGTGGTTCAAGAATATGATGTAATTGTCATTGGTGCTGGGCATGCAGGAATTGAAGCAGGTTTAGCATCTGCAAGACGTGGTGCCAAAACGCTAATGTTAACAATTAATTTAGACAACATTGCCTTTATGCCATGTAATCCATCAGTAGGTGGTCCAGCTAAAGGTATTGTCGTTCGTGAAATTGACGCATTAGGTGGCCAAATGGCAAAAGCAATTGATAAAACGCATATCCAAATGCGTATGTTAAATACTGGTAAAGGCCCAGCTGTACGTGCATTACGTGCGCAAGCCGATAAAGTATTGTACCAACAAGAAATGAAACGTGTAATTGAAGATGAAGATAATTTAGATATCATGCAAGGTATGGTAGACGAATTAATCATTGAAGATGATGAAGTTAAAGGTGTGCGTACAAATATCGGCACTGAATATCGTGCACAAGCGGTTGTAATTACTACAGGTACGTTTTTACGTGGTGAAATTATTTTAGGTAATATGAAATATTCAAGTGGTCCAAACCACCAACTTCCATCTATTACGTTAGCTGATAATTTAAGAGAATTAGGCTTTGAAGTTGTACGTTTTAAAACGGGTACACCACCACGTGTGAATGCAAAAACAATCGACTACTCTCAAACTGAAATTCAACCAGGTGATGAGGTAGGTCGTGCATTTAGCTTTGAAACTACAGAATATATACTTGATCAATTACCATGTTGGTTGACGTATACAAATGATCGTACACATAAAGTCATCGATGATAACTTACACTTATCAGCCATGTATTCAGGTATGATTAAAGGGACAGGTCCACGTTATTGTCCATCAATTGAAGATAAATTTGTCCGTTTCAACGATAAACCTAGACATCAACTTTTCTTAGAGCCTGAAGGTCGTCATACGAATGAAGTATACGTTCAAGGGCTTTCAACAAGCTTGCCAGAACATGTGCAACGTCAAATGTTAGAAACAATTCCTGGTCTTGAAAAGGCCGACATGATGCGTGCCGGTTATGCGATTGAATATGATGCCATTGTACCAACGCAATTATGGCCAACATTAGAAACTAAAATGATTAAAAACTTATATACAGCCGGTCAAATTAATGGTACATCAGGATATGAAGAAGCGGCTGGACAAGGTATTATGGCGGGAATCAACGCAGCGGGTAAAGTGTTAGGGACAGGAGAAAAAATCTTAAGCCGTTCAGATGCATACATCGGTGTGTTAATTGACGATTTAGTTACGAAAGGTACAAATGAACCGTATCGTTTATTAACTTCTCGTGCTGAATATAGATTGCTATTACGTCATGATAATGCCGATCTACGTTTAACAGATATGGGTTATGAATTAGGTATGATTTCTGAAGAACGCTATGCACGCTTTAATGAAAAGCGCCAACAAATTCAAGATGAAGTTGAACGTCTAACTAATATTCGCATTAAACCAAATGAACATACGCAATCTGTTATTGAAGCACATGGTGGTTCACGTCTTAAAGATGGTATATTGGCGATTGATTTATTACGACGTCCAGAGATGACGTATGATACGATTTTAGAAATCTTAGAAGAAACGCATCAATTACCTGAAGCGGTTGAAGAGCAAGTTGAAATTCAAACGAAATATGAAGGTTATATCAATAAATCATTACAACAAGTTGAGAAAGTTAAACGTATGGAAGCGAAAAAAATTCCTGAAGACTTAGATTATAGTAAAGTTGATAGTTTAGCGACTGAAGCACGTGAAAAATTAGCTGAAGTTAAACCATTGAATATTGCACAGGCATCACGAATCTCTGGTGTTAACCCAGCAGACATTTCAATCTTACTTGTTTATTTAGAACAAGGTAAATTGCAAAGGGTGAAAAATTAATGAGTGGCGTAGAATGGCTAGCTAAAGAATTAAGTGAACATGGAATTGCGTTGTCAGATAAACAAAAAGAACAATTTCAGACATATTATCGTCTACTTGTTGAGTGGAATGAGAAAATGAATCTCACTAGTATTACAGATGAACATGAAGTTTATTTGAAACATTTCTATGATTCTATTACACCAAGCTTTTATTATGATTTTAATCAGCCCTTAGCCATTTGTGATGTTGGCGCGGGTGCTGGTTTCCCAAGTATTCCATTAAAAATTGTATATCCTGAGTTGAAAGTGACGATTGTAGATTCACTAAATAAACGTATCCAATTTTTAAATCATTTAGCTGCCGAACTTGGCTTAACACAAGTTAGCTTTGTGCATGATCGAGCTGAAACATTCGGCAAAGGCGTTAATAGAGAAACATATGATGTTGTAACCGCACGTGCAGTAGCCAGACTTACAGTGCTAAGTGAATTATGCTTGCCTTTAGTTAAAAAGGGTGGCCATTTCATCGCATTGAAGTCTTCTAAAGGAGAAGAAGAATTAGAAGAAGCGCAATTTGGGATTAGTATATTAGGTGGCGTCTTTAGTGATTCTTACACTTTCGATTTACCTGAAGATGCTGGAGAACGACAAATGATTATAATTGATAAACGTCGTCAAACATCTAAAAAATATCCTAGAAAACCTGGTACGCCTAATAAATCTCCTTTACTAGAAAATTAATAGCACTTACATGTTAAAATTAATTTTAAGAGGAGTGAATGGATAATGAAAAAACCTTTTTCAAAATTATTTGGATTGAAAAATAAAGATGACATCGTTGGATACATTGAAGAAGATCGCAATTCTAGCGTCGAATCCATTCAAATTGAGCGTATTGTACCTAACCGTTATCAACCAAGACAGGTGTTTGACTCAAGTAAAATTACAGAACTTGCGGAATCCATTGATGAACATGGGCTATTGCAACCGATTGTCGTGCGACCAATTGAAGAAAATATGTATGAAATCATTGCAGGTGAACGCCGTTTCAGAGCGTTACAATCCCTGCATAAAGCACAAGCTGATGTCATTATTCGTCATATGAATGATGAAGAAACTGCTGTTGTTGCTTTAATTGAGAATATTCAGCGTGAAAATTTATCTGCAGTCGAAGAAGCGGAAGCATATAAAAAACTGCTTGAAATTGGTGGAACTACGCAAAGTGAATTAGCTAAAAGTTTAGGCAAAAGTCAGAGTTTTATTGCGAACAAGTTGCGTTTACTGAAGTTAGCACCTAAAGTCATCAGTCGTTTAAGAGAAGGTAAGATTACAGAGCGTCATGCTCGAGCAGTCTTATCTCTTAAAGAAGAAGATCAAGAAAAACTCATTGAACAAGTCATCAGTCAAAAGTTAAACGTTAAACAAACAGAAGCACGTGTTAAACAAAAAATTGGACCTGAAAAGGTTAAAGCCCAATCTTTCCAATTTTCCAAAGATTTAACACAAGCACGTGATGAAGTTGGAAAGAGCGTTCAAGTAATTGAACAATCTGGTATACGTGTAGAACAACGTGATAAAGATCATGATGATTATTATGAAATTAAGATAAAAATTTATAAAAGATAGTAAAAAATCTCCTTTTAGGCACTAGCTGAAAGGAGATTTTTTTATAAAAATTTGAAAATTAGTTTTATTTCGTACGCCATTTACATTATACTGAAATAGTTTTACAATATTATTAAACGAAACGTATCGTTTAATAATTAAAGAAGAAGGGTTTAATGTGTTTGGAATCTCCGTTTCTAGTGCTATTCTTCATTTTGTTATTGGAGGTCTTGCAGTAGCATTTGCATCTATTATGGCTGAGAAAGTCGGCGGTAAAATGGGTGGTATTATCGCTACTATGCCGGCAGTCTACTTAGCTGCAATCATAGCGCTTGCGATAGATCATCGTGGTAATCAACTCGTGCAAATGTCAATTCATCTTAGTTCTGGTGCGATTATTGGTATTATATCGTGCATTGTTACTGTCTTTCTAACTTCTCTTTATATTAGTAAAAGAGATTATAAAAGAGGTACAGGCTTTGCATTGATATGTTGGCTTGTCATTTCAATTGGCATGTTTGTCGTTAGACATATGAATTAATCATTGGAGGCTTTTATAATGAAATTAGCATTAATCAAATTCCTTGTTGGGGGATTAGCGGTTACACTCAGTTATATTATTTCTGTAATATTACCTTGGAAAGAGCTAGGTGGTGTCTTTGCGACATTACCAGCAGTATTCTTAGTTTCATTATTTATCACAGGTATGCAACATGGTGATGTCATTGCTAAACACGTAAGTAGAGGTGCAGTGTTTGGTATGACTGGCGTGTTAATTAGTATATTAGCAACATGGGGGATGCTTTATTATACAAATCAATGGCTATTAAGCATCGTTGTTGGCTTTATTGCGTGGTTTGTAAGTGCAGTAATTATATTTGAAATCGTTGAAATTATTTCGCATTTAAGAAGGGGAAAACATGGCTGGAAGACCGAAAGATCCGACAATTAATTATAAAATCTTTAATGAAATAGATAAATTGTTAACTAAGACGCATTTTAGAGAAATTACAATTGATCAACTATCTGAAAATACAGGCGTTTCCAAAGCGACGATTTACCGTCGTTGGAAAGATAAGTCATCTATTATTGTAGATATGTTTGTAAGTAGAACACAAATTTTCGAAAATGATAATAAAGATTTATATACGGGATTATATCAATATTTAATAAAGATAATGGAAATTTATAAAACGAATCTTGGACGAGCGGTAATTGAAATATTGATTAGTAATCAACAAAATGATGCACGTGAGTTGTTTATGAAAGGTTATTTTAAAAGTAACCGAAAAGTATTAAAATCGATTATCGCACAACATATCAAAGAAGAGGACCAAGATTTATTTATTGATTTAATTTTCTCACCTATTTATTTCAATATTTTAATTAAACCTGAAACTTTAGATGAAGCCTATATTAAAAAGATGCTTGATGTTATTTTAAAATCGTTTAATCAATAATGGCTTATAGCAAAGAGGAACTGTGTTTTAATAAATAGCGCAGTTCCTTTCTTAGACATCCCGTAGTCTTAAAAATGTTGATATTACAGTATGTAAAAGGATTTTGACAATGAAAAAGATGTGATTGTCAAAGAAATTTGGTAGTTTTTTATATACAGAGACGTTTCTATGGAGTTGAAGTGAGATACGATTATTCATTTTAATCTTGCTTCTATTCTAGACAAGATTAATCTAAATGGTTAAGGAGTTATGGGTGATGGAAATCGGTCAACAAATTCGAAAATATAGAGAAAAAGAAAATTATTCCCAAGAGTACCTAGCTGAAAAATTATATGTTTCAAGACAAACGATTTCTAATTGGGAAAATGAAAGAAGTTATCCAGATATCCATAATTTATTAATGATGTGTAATTTATTTAATGTTTCATTAGATGATCTTGTCAAAGGAGACGTGAAACGTATGGAACATGAAACTATTAAAAAAGACATGGATTTTTGGACGTGGATGATGTTGGTTTGGATGTTATTAGCATGTGTTTTAATAGGACCACTTTTATTTTATTTGAGTTGGTGGGGCGTTGCGATTACCTATGTCATTTTTTCTGTAGGTTTTTATAGTGGTACGCAAATCGACAAAATTAAATACAAGCACGGTATGGATAATTACGATCGAATCGTTGCATTTATGAATGGTCAAGATCCTAATGAAGTTCAGACAAGTAAAACACGTAATCTCATTACGAGCATCTTATCAGTTGTCTTTGTAGTAGGCGCATTTGTAATCATATGTTGGTTGAGTATTTATTTATCATTTAAATTTTTACCATAATTAATGAAAAAGACCTAAGAAGCGCAATTGCTTCTTAGGTCTTTAGTAATTAAAATTGATTATTTATTACATTTTCTTTTTCTACCGAACAATAATACGCTACCTAAACTTGCAAATAATGTGGCAAATAATGGTGTGTTAATATCAACATCTCCGCTACCAGTTTTTGGTAAGTGTTTCGGTTGATTTGGTTGTTCAGGAGTTGGTGGCACGTGATGTGTCGTTGGTACTCCTGGTTTTTCAGGTGGGTTACCTGGCGGGTTAACAGGAGGTTTACCCGGTGTTTTAGGTGGGTTATGTGGTGGTTTGGCTGGCGTTGGTGGTACTGGTGGTTTAACAGTATTGTTAAACTCAGTATCATTTACTCCGACTGATTTACCTCCTGAACTGAAGTAAGATACAGTTGCTTGTAAATTACCAGTTTCCGGATTTTCAGTAACGACCACTGTTGCTGTGATAGACATTGTATCGTAAGCAATATTTGCGTCTGTTCCCACTTTTTCAGTGATTTGGTAAACGTAAGTGCCTACTTTATTAAATTTAATTGGCAAGAAATTTACTTTACCATTCGCATCATTTGTTGCTAATTGTACTTGGTGATTAGGGTTGTTTAAATCAGTTAAGATGAAGGTATAATCTCCACCTTTAAGTTGACCACCTTCCAATTTTTTAGTCACTTTGAATTCAAAGTTTACTGGTACAGGTTTTACCTTGTTTACACGTTTTTCTGATGGTTTAGGAGGTGGGACTTCATTACCACCTTTGGCTGGGTTAAAGAATTGAACAGACTGATTCGCTACGTTAGTGATGTCTTTGTTAGCTTTAGCACTGTCTTTAATAACGCCGACAATATCTAATTTGTAATAACGTCCAAATGGGATTTGTGTATTATCTAACACATGGTCTTTGACTAAACTTTCTTTAGACGTGGCTGTGATGACACCATTCTCATCTGTAATGTCAAATAAGTTTGTAACGTCTTCTCCAGTGATACCGTCATATACCTTAATACTTTGAACAGCTACGCTTGTTTCATCGTAGTCATCAGTAATGCCTAATTTATTAATTTTATTCTCTGGTGTTAAGTGCGTTGTATCTAACCAAACTTGATATACAATTTTATTCCCACGAGTAAGTGTTTTAGTATTTATGTTTTCTGGTTCATTATTAGTTGTTTGATCTGCATAAGGATTCACATTCGTATCTGCATATTTATTCGTTAATTCATTATCATCATCTAATAATTTGTTGCCTGTAATGTCATATTTTTCCACTGATAAATCAAATTTTTCAGGTTGGAATACAGGTGTTGGTGGTGTTGGTGGAACAAATGTATTGTTAAATTCAGTATCTGCTGGTGCGAGTGATGTTGCTGTAAGTACGTGTAAATCTTTAGTTACATTTACAGTTACAATTGCTTTCATAGAATCACTATTGATATTCGGTAAGTTACTAGGAACTTCTTCAACAGTATATGTGAAGGTTTTACCAGCATCGGCATTCGTATAAGTTGGACGTTTACCTTCAATAAAGTTGAAGTTAATTTGACCTGTCGCATTATTTGTACCTGTAGCGATAACTTCGCCGTCAGCATTTTTCATAGTGAATTGAAACTCTTCATTATTTAATGGACGACCAACTAATGATTTTGTAAAATGAACATCAAAGTCTAATTGCTTAGGTGCTACATAATAGTTAGTGAATGCTTGGTTATTATCAGTGTCTGACTCATATGCATAACTCACATTTGCATTTAAGACACCATTTTCTTCGGTTACTGTAACAGTCGCTGTAATCGTTAATGGTTCAGCATCAAAATTCGGATTGAGATTAGTTTTATTTTCTGTAATTGTATAGGTGTAAGTACCTGGTTTTGTAAATGAAATCTTATCAAATGTAACTGAACCATCTGCTGCATTTGTTTTTGATTGCGAAGCCTCTGGAATAGCTGGTGAATTAGGACCAGCTACAATATTGAAAGTGAATTCTCCTTGCGCTAGCGTGTGTTCCCCTTTAACTACTTTGTTTGCTTTTAATGTAACCTCAACAGGGTCGATTGCTGTGTAATAATAGATAATTGGGTGTGCTTTAGCTAATAAGTTTTGTAAACGGAAGTTACTGCCGCGTCCAACTTGTACACCGTTTATTGATTGATTAGGTGCAAAAAGGTTACCTACAGCACCTTCACCTGCACTTGCTGGCTGTACAAGGAATGGAATATCATATCCAGGTATAAAAATTTGTTTACCTAAATCATTTTTATTTCTTTCGCCAGGTCTTAACGTTGCTTCATACACTTTGACATAATTTGTAGTATCAATACCTGTGTTTTTAGCAGATTCAGACATATGGTCGGCTGATAAAGTCCAAATTTCGATACGTGTAGTACCATCTTCTCCAATAATTTCTTTTATACGTTTGACGCCGCCATTATTCGTTTCAGCATCCACATATCTTAACCCAACTTGATATGGGCGAACCATTGGGCCAGACATATGATCAGGCTCAGCAATTTGATATAATTTGTAACCTTCAAATTCACGTGAATTTGAAGCGGTATAGATTTGTCCATCCATTCCTTTAATTGTATAGTGCGCTAACTCCTTCTCAGTGAAATCTGGTTGATATGTTTGCGCATTGATATCAGTCTTATTTGCTTGATATGTAGGGTTATTTTTATTAACAACACGATAATAGGTCGTTTCAGGAACAATATGAGGCACATAATATTGTGGATCAGTAATGGTTGTTCCTTCGTTCGCTCGGTTAAATAAATCATAAATTTGTATACCGCTACGTTGATCTTCTAAGCTACCATTTTCATCTATTTCAAAACGTGCTCTAATTGTTGAAATCGTATTTTTGAATGAGTCTAATGTATTTAAGAAAGTGAAATTGATATGACCATATTTCGCTTTTTGAGGATCTTGAGCAGCTACTGCTCTTTCTAAAGAATTTTCACCAATAGATACAATGCCAGGTGAATTAATTTGTTTTGTTTCTACTACAGAATTTGTCTCACCGTTAACTAACTCAATCGTTACGTCATTAGAGTCGTCGAAAGGTTTAGATAAACGATAATAATACTTTGTATGATAGGCAGCATTAAAAGCTTTAAGGTCTGTTATCGCAAACGTATATTGATTTGGATCAGAATTTTTTTCAAATACGACATTTGGTGTTGGAATTGTATTTGAATCTTTAGGTTGTGGAATGATAACATCCCTACTTTTAACCGATGCGCCATTAGCATCATCCATATTAGGTGTTGCAGTTGTCGTTGTATCCTCTAAAACGCCTTCTGAAGCAATTGGTGACGTTGCAGAACGACGTGAACGAGTATGTGAAGTTTTTTCTTTTAATTGAGGTGAAGCGGTAATTGTTTGCGCGTTTGTTTTTTCTTTATCAGGATTAGTCGTTTTACTAGTTGTTTGAGATTGAGTTTCTGTTTTTGTTATATTTTCTGTATTGTTTAGGGGATCAGAATGAGATGGTGAAGCTATATTACGTACGACTTCATCTGTTGAATGATTGACTTTACTTTCAAAAGATTGAGGATTGGAAGTCGTATCCGTTTGTAACGTACTATTATGTAATTCACTCGCATGAGCTACATCCTGAAAGCCTACAAATAAAAAGGCACCTAATAAAACGGAGCCTGTTCCTATTGAAAACTTTCGAATAGAGAAACGATACTTAGTTTTAAATTGCATTTCTTGATGTCCTTTCTTAGATGAATTAAATATATCTGTTAATTTAATTATAAAATATATAAAATAAAAAACAATATTAAAACAAAAAGGTCATAATTATTAAAATACATAGCAAAAAGGAGTAGGGAGTGGGACAGAATTCTTTTTAAATTCGTCGTCCCACCCCCGCAAGGATGACTAGAACTGAGAAAAGCTTGGTTTAAGCGCATTTTCAGTTCAGTCAGCTACTGCGAATTTGCAAAATAGCACCATCATATTGTTTATGTCCCACTCCCATTCCAATCTACTTTGCAATTGACTATCAGTTGTCTTGTTTTTCTTCGTAACGTTTCAAGAGATAACCGCCACCAAGTAAGCCTACCGGCACTCCAATAAATGGTGTTGCAATACTACTTAAGATAAAGACGATAAGTACTAACATTAGGCCATTAAACCAGTTGACTTTTAGACTTAATAAATCCTCATAAGATTTACGAATTAATTCTTTAATATTCATTTAAAAACATTCTTTCTTCTTAATTATTATATAGCGTGTTTTACAATTCGATTTGCGTGAACAAACGATATCACAGCAAAGATAAGATACACAAGTGAATACACAATCATCACAATGATAATTGGTGTTGGAGAAAATTCTCCCATCAGTTTCATAAATACTAGTGCTGCAAATAAGGCGTGTAGTAACGCAATAATTAAAGGTAAACCAAAGTTGAATAATATCTTTAAGGCCAAACCTTTCGTCATATCAGTATGTGTGAAACCGATACGTCTTAAGATACGGTAATTGTTAATTTCATCTTCAGTTTCGTCCATTTGTTTAATATAAATAATGCATCCAGCTGCGATTAGGAATGCTAGTCCTAAGAATGAAGTCACAAACATTAAAATACCGTTACTTTCATCAAGCATTTGTTTTGTATCGCTTTTCAGCGCTACAGTTGGACTCACTTTTTTAGCTAATTTTTCCGCTTTTGATATGTCTTGGTGATGTTTAATATCGAAACCATAATGATGTAATAATTGATTTTTCAGTTTCAATTTATTGTAAACGTCTGGACTCACTTTTAATACGGGACCACCTATAGACACATTTGATGGGATGACTTCATTGTCATTTTTTTGATTTACAAGTAATGTCACTTTCTGTTGGCCTTGAAGTGTCATATCATTATCTGTATGAACACTTACCATACCTGACAGGGGACCTTGTGTGTTCGTAATTGTAGCATGGTTACCTTTGATTTGCGCATCTGACATAACAATGACACCAGCATTTTGTATACCGTTAGATGTTTTACTTTTTAACACATCATTTTTGAGCAGTTTCGTATTACTTCCCTCTAATGTTGAAGTGTCATATTGAATATGATGCTGTTTTAATAATTGTTCATATTTTTGAGCTGATTGCGATTTAGTAAAGTTAATGTCTTGAGGAGATGATGTTTGAATCATATAATCCGTATTGGCTTTACTAATTGCACCAAAACATAGAATCGTTACCGTTATTGCTGAAATAATCGCGATAATTGTTAGTGACATCGCATTTTTCTTCATGCGGTGCATAATAGATGATGTAAATACAACATCTTTAATTGAAACACGACCATGCTTTGATTTTTTCAGAGATTTAAATATGATAGATACTGAACTTCTAAAGAATAGATACGCCCCTACAACAGTTAGAAATAAAATGAGAAAAGGTGTTACTAAGACCATCGTTAATCCTTGGAATTTGCCAAACATTTCAGTGGAGATGTAATAGCCTAAGATAATCATGACAATGCCTAGAATACCGGCAATAAGTTCAGGAACAGTAATTTTTGATTTAGTCGCTTCTGATTTTGTACTATCTTTCATCATTGACAGTATCGTTCTTCTTTTTAGAAAAAGGTAGTTCTGAAACATAATCAAGATAAATGCGAGTACAAGCATTACTATTGTTTGAATTAATGCAGGTAATTCAAATCCTATCGACACGTCTACTTTCAGATGCATCATTTTCACTAGAATATTAAGTAAAAGTTCGGAACCAACAATGCCTACTAAAATACCTATGATACCTGTGAAAATAAAGAAAGTAAGCTGTTCAATTGCTAGCATTCGTAAAATATTTTGTCGTGTTAAACCGATGAGTTGAAATAATGCAAATTCACGTGTTCGACGTTTAATAAACAATTGGTTCGCATACATTAAGAAAATGATAATTGTAATAAATAGGAACACTGCGCCTACTTTAGCACCCTCTTGTATCACTTTTGGAGAACCACCGTTATTGATACTATGCGTATACTGCAAAGTGACAAAGCTAAAGTATAAAATAATACTAAAGATTAATGAAAAGAGATATAGTGCATAATTTTTAAAATTACTTTTTAAATTTTTGAGTGTAATCTGATTAAATGTCATTTGCGACACCACCTAAGGCAGACTGTAATTGAATAATTTCATCATAAAATTCACGTTTTGACTTATGTTCTTGGTGGATTTCTGAATGAATATGTCCATCTTTTAACATAATGACACGCTGTGCGAAGCTTGCAGCGGATGGATCATGGGTTACCATAATAATGGTACTATCGAATTGTGCATTCATTTCTTCAAGACGATTGAGTAAGTCTTGCGCACTTTTCGAATCAAGCGCGCCAGTTGGTTCATCCGCAAAGATGATCGATGGTTTATGAACGAAAGCACGTGCTGCTGCTGTACGTTGTTGTTGACCACCTGATATTTCACTTGGATATTTATTGCTTAAATCATAAATACCGAGTGCTTCCGTTACTTCTTTATAATTGTGTTCCATTTCATCTTTACTCACTTTTTGAACAGATAATGGCAACATGATATTTTCTTTTACGGTTAATGTCGGTAACACACTGTAATCTTGGAAGATAAATCCGAGTTCTTTTTTGCGAAATTGTGCTAATTGTTTGTCCTTTAGCTTATTAATTTCATTGCCACTTACTTCGACAGTGCCTCCAGAAATACTATCGATCGAACTAATGACGTTGAGTAACGTCGTCTTTCCTGAACCAGAAGGGCCCATTATGGCGACGAATTCTCCTTTGTCCACTGAAAAGTTAATGTCGTTTAGCGCTTTATATTTTTGTTTATTTCCATATACTTTTGATAAATGATTGACGTTTAAAATTGGCATGTCCATCGCACTCCTTGTTCGTTTTATAATTTTTCTTTTGCTTGAGTTGGAATTTCTGATTGTTTGATTTCTTCATAAGATGTAATAGTGTGAGATTTCTCACTTACAACTAGGTAATGATTCGTTTTTAATTTTTTAGATGCTGTATAATCAATCTTTTTAGCTTTACCGTCTTTGGTGTACCCTGTTTGGTTGTAATGGTAGATATAGAAGTCTTTTTCCTTATCAACGACTTCTACGTTTGATGGTTTTTGTGTCTTAACATAATAGTTATATGTTGGTGCTACGGGGTTCAATTTATTCCAATCATTGACTGCATGATTGTTAGGGTGTTGATTGGAATAGGCATCTAATCCAAATAATCCTCCAATTATGACAATTGCAATAGTAATGACTGTATTTCTTAAGGTTTTCAATATCATCACTCCTTATTTCTATTACACTTATAATTGTAGGAAGATTGCGTCAGTACTGCCTTTATCTAACCTTACAAAGTCACTGTTATTTCTTACGAATATGAAAGATTGACTTTATTTTTGAAAATAAAAGTGAGAAGGCACACTTAAATGTGATAACTTGAATAGTAATGTTCTAAGAGGTTTGTTACGATGAGGCT
Organism: Staphylococcus sp. GDY8P47P; assembly: GCF_016892225.1. NCBI lineage: Bacteria > Bacillati > Bacillota > Bacilli > Caryophanales > Staphylococcaceae > Staphylococcus > Staphylococcus sp. GDY8P47P. The sequence continues at coordinate 49,640 of NZ_JAFENV010000024.1, forward strand.
AACAATATGTTAGAGAAGACCTCATGATAGCATGCGGTATCTTTAGTAAGAACTTGAGGGTAATAACGTTACCGGATTTAAAGATGAGTGAAACGACTTTGCAATGATTTTGTGATAAAGTAAGTTATGTTTATAAAAGATGATAGGCGGGGTTTAATTGAAAAAAGAGATAATTGAATGGATTGTAGCCATTGGTGGCGCACTTTTAATTGTAGGTATTGTATTAAAGTTTATCGGCACATCATACACAGTATCAGGGTCGTCGATGTATCCAACTTTTCAAGATAGAAATAAAGTGATTGTAAGTAAAATTTCTAAAACATTGAATCACATTGATAATGGTGATGTTGTTGTCTTCCATGAAGATGCACAACGTGATTTTATTAAACGTGTGATTGGTACGCCTGGTGATAAAGTAGAGTACAAAGGTGATCAATTGTATGTGAATGACAAAAAGGTATCAGAGCCGTATTTAGATTATAATAAGAAACACAAACAAGGTAAGTATTTAACTGGTACATTTAAGACAAGCCAAGTGAATGGTGCTGACGGTAAGAACAAAATCCCTAAAGATAAATATTTAGTTTTAGGTGATAACAGACAAAATAGTATAGATAGCCGTTTCGCTGAAGTTGGTTTAGTAGATAAAGATCAACTTGTGGGTAAAGTTGTATTAAGATATTGGCCATTTAATAAATGGGAAGCTGGCTTTAACCCAGGTACATTCGAGTAAATAAAAATAGCTTATAGAAGTAGTTTTGGGAGTGGGACAGAAATTAAAATAATTTCGTTGTCCCGCTCCCAACTTGTATAGCTTGTAGCATTTCTTGACGAAATGCTCATTGCTGGGCCCCCGCCCGTAAGGATGACTAGATTTGAAAAAAGTTGATTTAAGTGCATTTTGAAATCAGTCAGCTACTGCCAAAATGATAACAAGGCTGAGACATTTTATTTTGTCCCAGCCACTTTTTTATTTCAATTTGTTGGCATAAAAACGTATAACATCATCATCTATGTAAACATTATATACGCGATTAGGAGTGTCACACTAGATAGACAAATTGAAGTAATAAAGATAACGATAGAAGGTTTAAGTGCGCTTGAGATGACGTCTTTTAAAACAATATTTAATCCTAAAGCGACCATTGCCATTAACATACATAACGTTGTGATGACATTAATAATACTCATCAACATTGAAGGTATAGGGATAAACGTATTTATACAAGCCATTAAAATAAAGCCAATTAGAAAATAAGGAATATGAACTTTTTGTTGTTGTTGATCTGAATTTGATTGATAACGCATATACAGAATTAAGACAATACTTAATGGAATAAGTAAAAAAACACGACCTAATTTTCCAAGTAAAGCAAACGTCATTGTCTCTGGTCCACCAATACCTGCTGCTAAAACGACTTGAGCGATTTCATGTAAACTTATACCTGCCCAAGCGCCATAAGTTATCGCAGGTATTTTAAAAATAGCCTCGATGGCTGTATATATTAGCGCAAATATAGTCCCAACTAGCGCAATAATACCTACACTGATTGCGGTGTCTTTTTCTTTAGATTTTAAAATTGGTGCTGTAGCAGCAATCGCTGCAGCGCCACATACACCTGTACCGATACCAAGTAGTATAGAGATATCTTTATTTCCTTTAAGCATACGATTTAAAACTAAAGTTAAACTAATTGAGAAGATAATGACGAATATATCAATTAGTAATAATTTCCAGCCTTTACCTAGAATATCTCCTATATTTAGTTTTAATCCATATAAGATAATCGCAAATTTTAATAAACGCTTCGATGCAAAAGTAATACCAGGACGAAGATGTTCTGGATAACCTTTGATTTGGCGGTATATCATCGCACAAATGATTGCAATAGCTAAAGCCCCAATTGTATGTAAAACAGGAAATTGAGCTAATATATAACTGGTAATTGCAATCACAAAAGTAAACATAATGCCTTTTATAAATGACGCTTGCGTTAATGATTTCATATGTATTTCTCACCTCGATATGAAATCTTAGCATGTTATCGTTATAACGTTAAATAAATAATTAGTATAGTATCTATATCAAAAATGATATATTAGACTTGAAGGAGAATGAGACATGGATCCGTATAAGGTATTAATTGAAGTAATCAAAACAGAAAGTTTTACTAGAGCAGCAGAAAATTTATATACGTCACAACCGTCTGTTAGTCGAGATATTAAACGTCTAGAATTAAAATATAATATAAATATATTTGAATTTAAGTCTCCATATTTAAAACTAACGAATGATGGAGAAAAGCTTTTACAATATGCATTGCAACGGGAAAGTATTGAACAAGAATTATGGCAAAATTTAGCATCTGAATCCGAAACCATCGCAGGCACGCTTACGGTCGGAAGTAGTTATACATATGGTGAATATTTATTATCAGAAAAACTTACCATTCTTATGCAACAACATCCGAAGTTACATATTCATTTACGTATTAATAATTCAGATTCAGTTATAAACGATATTAAACACAATAGAGTAGATATTGGTATTGTAGAAAAAGACATTCAAGATAATGCGATAGAATGTAAAACAATAATTGAAGATGAAATGGTGTATATTTATAAAAAATCAATTAAACCTAGAATGGATATATGCTTCGTTAGAGAAAAAGGATCAGGAACGAGATTTTATCAAGAGGCAGGACTTTCCGAACTAAAATTAAATCCATATTTAGTAGAAATTAATAATATTAGTATTATTAAACAAATGGCAGAGGCTGGAAATGGATTTGCTATTATTTCCAAATCAGCAATTAATCCTGAAGATTATGAAAATTTAGTGGTAAAAACACTTAATGTGAAACGTCATTATTATCTAGTTAAACATGTTGATAAATATATCGATAAAAATATTAGAACTGTCATTGAAATGATTATGAAATAATATATATAAGATGTGGAGGGGGACAAAATTTATCTTAAATGCGCTGTCTCCAGTGTGCTTAGCTTGAGTAATGTCTTAATGAAATGCGCTCTGCTGGGCGTCTCAATCACAAGGATGACTAGAACTGGGACAAGCTTGACTTAAGCGCCTTCTCAGTTCAGTCGGTTACTGCGAATTTGCACAATAGCATTATTATATGATGGATGTTTCAGACTCCAATTTTTTACTGTCGCGGTGCGGAATCTAATGTGTCATTTTTTAATTTCAAGCATTTTATCCTAATGCAAAATAGAATGGAATTTAAGCTTTTAATAAAAATACATATATTTGTGTTACTATATATGTAATTTACCGAATAATTTGACAATTTTAACTGGAGGCGATATCGATGATGTTTGGTTATCAAGTGAATGAACATGTGACGTTAAAAATATTAGAAGAGCGTGAAGCGGATCAACTTTTCAAATTAGTAGATAGCAATCGTGAATATTTAGGCGAGTTCTTGCCATTTGTCGAATATACAACTGAAGTTGCGCACAGTAAGACATTTATTCAGTCGGCGTTACAACAATTTACGCGTGGTGACGGCTTTCATTGTGGCATATGGTATGACGATGAACTTGTAGGTGTCATCGGCTTGCATTATTTAGACCTTGTTAACAAACGTACGTCTATCGGTTATTATTTGGCTGAGCATTTTCAAAAAATGGGAATTATGACGGCATGCACAAAGGCGTTGATTCGCTACGTGTACGAAACGTTTGATATTAACCGTGTAGAAATTCAAATGTCGACACGAAATCCGAAAAGTAAGGCCATACCTGAACGACTTGGTTTTACGCAAGAGGGTGTGTTGAGAAGTAACGAACGTTTACGTGGCGAGTTCTCGGATAGTTATGTGTATAGTTTGTTGAGAGAAGAGTATTATAATTAAGCATTTTATACTTATCAGTTCGATTTGACGTTGGATTTAAGTTATTCTACATTTGAACCAACGGCCTTTAATCATAAATTGATAAGGCGTTTTGATGCATAAGCAAAAAGAATATAAATGAAGAACCTAAATGGTGTATCGTTTTTAATTATACTTCAACTATATTTCTTTTATTGGGCATAATAAGTGTCATTTTTCTTCCTTTCTTTGATATCATGAAAAATATTGTCCCACTATTTTTTATGATGAGATTATTAATTAATATCATTCCAAATATTTATAAGAAGAATATTTTCATTGTATATTTAGATATATTTCTCTTCATATTAATAATAATTATTAAAATAATTATTTGATGAATTACACATTATCTTGAACAAAGAAAACAACGCTAAGAGTCCGGGACATAAATAATATAATGTAGCTATTTTGCAAATTCGCAGTAGCTGACTGAACTGAGAAGGCGCTTTAACAAAGCTTTTCTCAGTTCTAGTCATCCTTGCGGGCGGGGCCCCAACAAAGAGAATTTCATAAAGAAATTCTACAAGCAAAGCAAGTTGGGAGTGGGACGACGAATTTAAAAAGAATTCTGTCCCACTCCCTTAGCGTTTTTGTTTAAATTTAAATATTATATGATTATAATTTAGCTTGCCATTTATCTGTCCAGACTAAATCATTTGGCACGCCTTTGAAATCTGACTCGCCCATGATTTTATCGACAACGGTTTCTAATGTTGTTTTATTTGAATGGTACGCGTTGATATAGGCTTTGACCATTGTTGCATCATGTAGGTGTGTTGTGAAATTGAGTGATGTAAAGACGGTAGGCACTTCATGAACGTACCATGGAATTTCGTTACTCATTGCAGTTGACCATCGGATGCGATAGTTATTTTCAGCAGCGTATCCAACGATATTTGCGAATACGAGTGCAGCATCAACGTTATCACGATATTCTAATGTTTTACCTTTTACACGTGTAGAGCCATCATTAACTGTCACATTAAATCCACGATCTTCTAGAATAGATACTAAGTTATGTTCGACAGTGTCATCTGATTTGTAAATACCATTTTTCTCACCTTCGATGATATACAAGCGTATATTCTTGTGTGTTTCAGGGCGTATTGGTAATTGATCTAATGTGTTCTTCACTAATGTGATGCCTAAATCGGCAGCTTCTTGTTGCATTGCCAAGTGTTCATCACAACCGATAATGCTAAGTTCGTCTTCATTTTTAAGTAGTGTACCCTGTGCTTGCTTTTTAGGTAAATGTATTTTAGCTTTTAGTCCTAGAATACGTCTTACTGCATCATTTAGACGGTCGTCAGTGATCACGCCGTCTTGATAACCTTTTAACATGAAGTGGAAGTCTTCTTCTAAATCATTGAAGAATAAGAACATATCGCAACCGGCAGCAATCGCTTGAGGCACATAGTCTTCACGTTTCATGGCTGCAGTCATACCTAACATATGACTTGCGTCTGTTACGACTAAGCCATTAAAAGCTAAGTCGTCTTTTAATAAATCGGTAATTAATTCTTTAGATAATGTTGCTGGTAAAATATCTTTGTCTGCTAACTCAGGATTGAGTTTTTTAGAATAATGAGGTAATGCAATATGACCTGACATGATCATTTCCACCCCATTATTAATGTGATTTTCATAGACTTTTCGGAAACTTTGATCCCATTCATCTGTTGTCATTTCATTTACACCTAATACAAGGTGTTGATCGCGTTCTTCAGTGCCATCACCCGGGAAATGTTTAATACAAGTGATCATATCTTGTGTTTCGTTAAAGCCATTAATAAAGGCATTGGTATATTTAATCACGGTTTCTGCAGTTGTTCCATATGCACGTGTGTTCACAATTGTGTTACGCCAATTTTTTAAAATATCAACGCAAGGGTCAAAGTTAATGTTAACGCCAAGTGCTTGTGATTCTCGACCAGATACGTAACCTGCATTATAAGCGACTTTACTGTCTTGAGCGGCTTCACATTGAGCTGCTGAAGCGATATAAGTACCGTCTTTACAAGCCCCATTGCCACCAGAGTCACAGTTTGCAGCGACAAGTAAAGGCACTTTACTATGTTGTTGTAAATCGTTTAATAGCGCTTGAACTTGTTGCTTGTTTCCGCCTTGATAGCGGGCACCACCGATATGATATCGATTTAAAATATCTTTATTTGTATACTCAGAATCGTTAAAATCTCCATCTTCTTCTAATGAAAATAAATTAAAGAATAATTGTCCTATTTTTTCTTCATCAGTTAAATGTGACAATGTCTCTTCAACCCATTGAATTTGTTCGTCATTTAAAAAGTAAGGTTTAGCTTTCAAATCTACTCGTGCCATAGTTATCATGCTCCTTTTCTAGTCAAAATTATTATAAAATTGTTGAATTACATGTTCTTGAATAGTATTATCAAACTGATTATTAATGAATAAATTTAAGTATTTGTCTTTAAATTCAAGCCAAGATGTCGCTTCGTTTCCAGCTAAAATTGGATAGAATAACACATCATTATCTTGTGCCGCTTGCATATCGCCTTTAGTATCACCTAGAACGAGTACTTGATTTGCATCGTATAAACGTTTGAGTTGATTAATGCAATGTTTTTTTGTGCCAGCTTCTTGCGCGAAGATGCTAGTTATAAAAGGTGTGAGTTGGTGTTCAGTCCATTCTGTCTCAACTGCTGATAGGTTTGCAGATGAAACAATCACAATATCTGCGTTATGATAGGCGCGCTTTAAAGCGTCATGTACATGTTCAAAAGGACCAATACTCGGAAGACGTTGGATGAGTTGATTAACGCGGTTCGACCAGTCTAACGCTAAACGTAAACCTTTTTTATCAGGGTTAGCTTCAATATCTTGTTGCAATTGTGGGTTTGAGAAAGTCGCCGTCGTATCTACCCATGCCTTAATGTCATCGTAGCCATCTACAGTTCGACCTTGTTGATGCAATTCAGTTAATATTTTTTCAAGTCCTTGAAATCGATTAATACCACGTGTGATTTCATATAGGTTAAATTGATTCCAACGATTTAATACGTCATCTTTGATATCGTCTAGATTCCAAATATCAAGTAGTGCTGGTCCAAATGCACGTTCATGTTTAATGGTCATTGTATCCATGCCACAGCCATCTGAGTCTACGCAGATAAGGTGATCATGTTGAGGTTGAAAATGTTCTAGTGTGTAATTCAATGTTTTCAATCCTTTCTTGTAATAGTCATAAATGAGGGTGATTAATGTGATAAATCGAGAAGTTTTTGGTATTTTACAAACGCATGCGTTTGAACTATTAATGGTATCTCTTGAACGATATGATTTGGAAGATCTCAAGCATATAAGTAGTCACTTGAAATCGCCTTTTACCAATACAAAGAGCAAACGCTATAAAGCAGAACTACAAAAACTTTTAGAAAATATGAAAAGTAATATGATTTACCATTATGTGAATCAATTTGATGCACACTTTTTAATGTTTAAATATCGAAAATTGCATCAAGTTATTATATTAGGTCCATTTTTACTTCAAAGACCGAGCGAAAATAAATGTCTCGAAATGCTTCAAGAAGTTCAAATTAAACATTCCAAACTTACCATCTTAAAACAATATCTTCTGCAAATACCGGTTTGTCAGTATAGCCAAGCGCTCAATATGACGCATCTAGCTGTTCGATATTTAAAAAATAGAAATATTCATTATAGTGTTGAAGATATTGATTTTAGCTTTCATCGTAACCCAGAATCACACGCCAAAGATAAGGCACAATATGAATTCACATTTAATAAGATTAAAGAACGCTACGATATTGAAAATAGAATGCTGACTGCCATACAGAATGGTAATGCTGATGAAGCACTCAATTTATTTAAATTAATGAAAGTTTCAGTATCTGGCATACGACGCGTCACAGATGATTTATTAAATCATAAGTATAGAGGGTTTCTTGTTAATACGTTATGCCGGAAAGCCATTGAAAAGGCTAACGTCAATTTATTGACCATCAATGATATCTCAGGGAAGTATGCTGCAGAAATCGATGATGCCACTGACATTGAAGACTTAGATAACGTAATGGAAAACCTCATTTATGAGTATGCACAGACCGCATTAAAGGTTAAATCTCTTAAGTACAGTGCTAACATTAATACTGTCATTTAACACATCAAAATTAATTTGGATCGCCCACTTTGTCTAAATGAGTTGGCTGATTTAGTTGGGTTGGCACCATCATACCTGTCAAGATTGTTTAATCAGGAAACGGGACAATCTGTTTCGCAATATATTATGCAATTACGTGTTGAAAAGGGAAGAGATTTATTAATTCATACACCTATGAAAGTTGATGAGATTTCAAATTACATAGGTTTTAAACAGCAAAGTTACTTTACAAAATGTTTTAAAGCTAAGTATCAACTGTCACCGTTAGAATATCGTAAACAATATAGCTCGGTGAATTAAACTTAGAAGTGATGCGTTGAACTTTGCTTGCAATTTAAAATTATCATTCATTTATATTTATCACTAGTTCAAGTAATAGAAAATTTAGAAAATTTGCTACTTTTTTAAATTTAAGGTCAATAATTTATAAAAATCATTAAAATTTTACAAAAAATATAAGCAATTTATACTGTTTTTTTAGTATTTATTTTGATGATATTTCGTTGTAATTCATCATCATTAAGAAAATAGAAATATGCTATAAACCCTTTCATATCAAGCTTTTTAGGAGTTTGATAGGAAGGGTTTATTTTTGCTTGAAAGCGATTTCTGACTGCGCTAAATTGACGATTCGCCATTTGCAAATATAATGAAATTGGGTTGGCAAAGAAATTAGAAATAAGGAGCTTTGCGAAAATGAAAAAAATAAAAATATTAAATCAATTGCATGAAAATTATCTCGTCGCAGTTGTCAGAGGTAAAAGCAAAGATGATGCAATCGCTGCTGTTCAACAAATGATAGAAGGTGGCATTTATAATATTGAGATTACCTTTACAACGCCTCAAGCAGAAGAAGTTATTCGACACTTAAGTGCGACAAGCGATGAACATATCGTCATCGGTGCAGGTACTGTATTGGATAGTGCAACTGCACGAATCGCTATTTTAAACGGTGCTGAATATATCGTGAGCCCTCACTTAGATATTGAAATAGCTAAAATGTGTAACAGATACGCAGTGCCTTATTTACCTGGATGTGGTTCTGTAACAGAAATTGTACAAGCAATGGAATCAGGCGTTGACTTAGTTAAATTATTCCCTGGAGAGTTGCTAGGCGCGAATTTCATAAAAAATGTACATGGACCTATACCACATATAGAATTAATGCCTTCAGGTGGCGTATCTTTAGATAATTTAGAAGATTGGTATAACAAAGGTGCTTATGCGGTAGGCATTGGTAGTGCATTGATGAAAAATGCAAAAGATGGAAACGACACTGTAATTAAAGAAAATACAGAAAAATTTGTCAGAAAATTTCAAACAGTAAGTGGGTGAGCACATGTCATTCATTACTTTTGGCGAGATATTGATGCGATTAAGTACACCGCATCACCAAACATTTGAACAGTCACAAGCGTTTGATATTCATTATGGCGGGGCCGAAATGAATGTTGCGATAGGTTTATCAGGCTTAGGTATCGATACCGCAATGGTAACGGCTTTACCTAATAATGATATTGGAGACAACATCATACAACATTTAAGACGTTACAACGTGAATGCCGATAAGGTGAAAAGCGCTAGTGGCAGATTAGGTCTTTATTTTACTGAGAGTGGTTATGCACAAAGAGCAAACCGTCTTATTTACGATAGACAAATGAGTGTATTTAGCCAATTAAATCCTGATGAATATGAAATTGAAAGCATATTGAAAGCGCATGAATGGTTTCATATTACGGGTATTACGGCAGCACTAAACGATGCGTTATTTGAATTCTTGAAAAAAGCGGTCAAAATAGCTAAAACATTAGGTCTTTTTGTAAGCTGTGATTTGAACTTTCGAGATGCGTTGTGGGATTTTCAAACTGCGAGAAGAAAAATGTCTGAACTCTTATACGACGTGGATTTAATCTTTGGTTATGAGCCTTTATCACTGCCAGGTGAAGATGGTAAAGATTTAAAAGATGGTTTAGATAGAATGGCTAATATTGAAGACATTAGACCGTTTTTAACGAAAATACATCAAACATACAACATTAACTATATTGCATTTACACAGAGAAAAATTTTTAACCATAAAAGAAACCGCTTACAAGGGTTTCTATCTACACCAAATCAACTCGAACAAACTGAAACAGTTGAGGTCGATATCTTAGATAGATTAGGCACGGGTGATGCATTTAGTGTAGGTATCATTTATGGAATTATGAAGCAATGGGATTTAAAAGATACTGTTCAATTTGGGATCAATAACATGGTTTATAAGCACAACGTCATTGGTGATTATAGTTATGCCAATCTTGAAAAAATAAATACGTCTATTGAAAGTAACAAAGATATCAATAGATAGAAAGAAGGCAGTATTATGGGAACTACAGTTGAAACAAGAGAAAAGCAAAAAGTGCAGAGTCTCAATAATATTCAAAAATCAACATTAGGTTTTAAAGAAAAGTTATCTTATGGATTTGGTGATTTAGGTAACGGCATGATGTTTGATATGGGACAAATTTACTTAATGATGTTCTTCACAGATATTTTAGGTATTTCAGCTTTCTACGGTGGTCTTGTATTTTTAGTTGCTAAAATCTTTGATGCATTTGTAGATACAGGTGTAGGGACGATCGTCGATTCAAGAACAAATATAGGGCCTAAAGGTAAATTTAGACCATTCATCTTATATGGCACGGTGCCCCTAGCAATCTTAACGGTGCTCTCATTTACCGCACCTAATTTCAGTGATACTGGAAAGGTCATTTGGGCGTTCGCAACTTATTTAATGTTTAACGCGGCTTATTCAGTCGTTAATATCCCTTATGGCTCATTATCAGCTGCAATGACAGTGAATGCGGATGATAGAACACAGTTATCTGTATTTAGAAACTTAGGATCACAAAGTGCATTATTCATCGCAGGTATTGCCGTTGTACCATTAGTTTCAAAATTTGATAATCACGCAATTGGTTATCCAGTAGTTGTTGGTATGCTTGCAATCTTTGGTGTGATATTCCATTTGATTTGCTACAAAGGTGTTAAAGAACGTCACGTTATCGAACGTCCGAAAGAGAAAGGCGTCAATAAGAAAGCCTTCTTCAACTTAGTGAAAAATGAAGCCTTTGCCGTCTTAGCTATCTTCACACTATTAACGATTATGTCTATGTTCTTAGTACAATCAACACAACTTTACTACTTTAAATATGTATTAGATAAACCGAATCTTGTTGGTTTAGTCAGTACATTAAACTTTATCGTCTTATTACCAGCCTTATTTGCAACTACATATATTAGTAAAAAGTTAGGTAAAAAATATACAGCCCTCATTGGTATTGGCGGATTTGTTATCTTCGAAGCCTTAAACTTCTTATTCTTCGGAGAAAATTATGTCATGTTCTTAATCATGAATACGATAGCACAATTCTTCTTAGTTATTCCTAACACAGTTGTATGGGCATTCATTGCAGACGTTGTGGAATACGGACAATGGAAATTCAGATTACGTTCAGAAGGTATCACTTATTCAAGTTATAGCTTTACTAGAAAAGTATCACAAGCACTTGCAGGTTTCGTACCTGGATTAGCATTAACGTTCATTGGTTATCAACCTAATGTAGACCAATCAGCGGGCACAATCTTTGGACTTAAAGTTTTATTCTTTGCAGTACCGGCAGTTGCATGTACCATCGCATTCATTATCTTCTTTATATGGTACCCACTTACAGATAAACGACATAAACAAATTGTTAAAGAACTTGCATTGAGAGAAGAAATTTAAAGGAGCGTATACGATATGGCTTTTATAAATGAACATTTTATGTTGAATAATGAAACAGGAAAACATTTATACCATGATTTTGCGAAAGATATGCCAATTTATGACTACCATTGTCATCTAGACCCTAAGCAAATTAGCGACAATGTGGTATGTGACAATATTACAGACTTATGGCTCAGTGGTGATCATTACAAATGGCGTGCAATGCGTGCACAAGGCATTGAAGAACAGTATATTACTGGCGATGCTGCACCACTTGATAAATTTAAAAAATGGGCAGAAACATTAGAAAATTCAGTGGGCAATCCGTTATATCACTGGTCACAACTTGAATTGAAAATGTATTTTGACATTGAAGACTTACTGACTAGTGATAACGCTGAAGCTATTTATCATCGTGCTAATGATTATCTAAAACAACATCACACAACAACTCAATCATTGATTACTGATTCGAATGTCAACTTAATTTGCACAACAGATAATCCTACAGACGACTTAAACTATCATGATGCTATTAAAGCACAGGATGGATTTAACACGACTGTCCTACCTGCATTTAGACCTGATGATGTATTTAAAGTTGGCGACCCAGCGTTTACAGACTTACTACAAAAGTTAGAAAACCTTACGCATCCAATTACGACACCTTCTGACTTTATCGAAGCGTTATATAAACGTATTCAATATTTCCATGATAAAGGCGGTCGATTAGCTGACCATGGTTTAGAAGAAATACATTTTGAGGCTTATACGGATCAAGCTATTCAAGACATTTTCAAGAAAGCTTTAAATCATGCAGATATTTCAACATATGAACGATTCCAGTTCCAAAGCTACATGTTAAATGAATTGAGTAAGGCATACCATGAACGTGGTTGGGTAATGCAAATTCACTTTGGTGCAATTCGAAATAATAATACGAAGATGTTTGAAAAAGTAGGAAAAGATGCTGGCTTTGACTCAATTAGAGACCAAGACAATCTTGCGTATCATTTAAATGCAACACTAGACATGATGGAACAAGAAGGACACTTACCTAAGACCATCTTGTATAACTTAAACCCAATTTATAATGATATCGTGGGTTCTACAATTGCGAATTTCCAAACTGAACCAGGTATTAAAAGTAAAGTACAACATGGTGCAGGTTGGTGGTTCAACGATACGAAAAGAGGCATGTTAAGACAAATGTCATCATTAGCTGATCAAGGGTTGCTAATGCATTTTGTTGGTATGTTAACAGATTCAAGAAGCTTTATTTCATATTCAAGACACGATTACTTTAGACGTATATTATCTTCATTCATTGGGGACTTAGTTGAAAAAGGTGAAATTCCTAATGATGATCAACTGTTAAAACGCATGATTGAAAATATTTGCTATAACAATGCTTATAACTATTTCAAATTAATATAGGGGGACAAGACAATGAAAATGACATTTAGATGGTACGGCAAAGATGATCCAATCAGCTTGGAATATATTAAACAAATACCTGGAATGAAAGGTATTGTAAGTGCAATTTATGATGTACCGGTTGGTGAAGTTTGGCCATTAGATAAAATTAAAGCATTAAAGCAAGAAATTGAAGATGCAGGCATGGAATTATCGGTGATTGAAAGTGTACCTGTACATGAAGATATTAAATTAGGTAAACCTACTCGCGATAAATACATCGAAAATTATTGTGAAACACTTCGAAATCTAGGACAAGCAGGTATCAAGATTGTATGTTACAACTTTATGCCAGTATTTGATTGGACGCGTTCACAATTAGACTACCGCTTAGATGATGGTTCTACTTGCTTAATCTATGATGAACAAGATGTTGAGAAAATGAATCCATTAAGTGGTGAATTATCATTGCCAGGATGGGATTCAAGTTATACGAAAGAAGATTTAAAACAATTATTTGATGATTATAAAGAAGTAGATGAAGAAACGCTATGGGACAACTTAAATTACTTTATCCAAAAAGTAATACCGGTTGCTGAAGAGGAAGATGTTCTGATGGCGATACATCCGGACGATCCACCATGGAATATCTTTGGTTTACCACGTATTATCACTAACAAAGAAAATTTAGAGCGCTTTATTAACTTGTATGATTCTAAATACAATGGTTTAACGATGTGCTCTGGCTCATTAGGTGCTGATCGCAGAAATGACTTCGTTGACATGTTACGTTACTTTGGCGAGAAAGGCCGCGTCAACTTTGTACATGCACGTAATGTTAAATTAATTGGCGATAAATCGTTCCAAGAATCTGCACATTTATCTGAAAAAGGTTCAATCGACATGTATGAAGTCGTTAAAGCTTTGCATAGTTTCGATTATCATGGCCCTATAAGACCGGACCATGGACGTATGATTTGGGGCGAAACAGGTAAACCAGGATATGGATTATATGATCGTGCGTTAGGCGCAACTTATTTAAACGGTTTATATGAAGCGGTTAGTAAGAATAACAAATAAAAAAGGAGAAATGAACTTATGAAATTACCATTCGATATTGATTTAACAGATAAAGTCGTTGTCATTACAGGTGGAACAGGTGTCATTGGCAGTGCGATGTCTACTGCCTTAGCACAAAGTGGCGCTAAAGTTGCGATGGTTGGCCTTAGAGAGGATGCAAGTGGCTTAGTTGAAACAATAAAAGCACTCGGCGGAGAATCTCAAGTATTTCTAGGCGATGTAACAAATAAAGAAGACATGAAACGAATTAAACAGGAAGTCAATGATACTTTCGGTAGTGTCGATATTTTAATAAATGGTGCAGGCGGTAATGCGCCTAAAGGTACTACAGATGACGAGCGCTTTGAAGGTGACTTAGATCAAGATAAACAAACATTCTTCAACTTAGATGAAGAAAGTGTTGGCTTCGTAATGGATCTTAATTTCCTAGGTACATTTATTCCGTCACAAGGTTTCGCAACGGATATGTTAGATAAAGCAGACGCAACGATTATTAATATTTCATCAATGAATGCCTTTACCCCACTTACAAAAATTCCAGCCTATAGTGGTGCAAAAGCAGCAATTAGTAATTTCACACAATGGCTAAGTGTGTATTTCTCTAAAACAAATATTAGAGTAAATGCCATAGCCCCAGGCTTTTTACTAACAAAACAAAACGAAGCATTACTACTAAATGAAGATGGCAGTTATACAGCGCGCTCTGAAAAAATTATTAATGCTACGCCAATGGAACGTTTCGGTAAACCGGAAGAACTGGTAGGTGCATTATTATTCCTAGTTAGTAAAGAGGCGTCAAGCTTTGTTAATGGCGTTGTATTACCAGTAGATGGTGGCTTTAACGCATATTCAGGTGTGTAATATAAGGAGGAATGAAGATGTTATATCCAATTAATACAGAAACCAGACAATTATTAGACGTGTCTGGTATATGGAAATTTAAATTAGTAGGCTATAAAGAACATGTCGACGTAAGTCAAGCTTTAGATACAGAAGATGTAATGGCTGTACCAGGTTCTTATAATGATCAAGGCGTGATTCAAAGTATTCGACAACACGTTGGCGACGTTTACTATGAACGTGAGATTATGATTCCAAAGCACCTCAAAGGTGAACGTATTGTATTAAGATTTGGTTCAGTAACGCATCATGCGACGGTTTATTTAGATGGCAAGGAAATCGTGACACATTCAGGCGGCTTTCTACCATTTGAAGTGAATATTACGGAAATCGCTACAACAGGTAGTCATCGATTAACGGTGAAGGTCAACAATATACTGACGCATAGCACATTGCCGGTAGGTAATTATAGTGAACGTGTTGATGAAGATGGAACGGTTACGCCAGTCAACACGCCAAACTTTGACTTCTTTAATTACGCAGGCATTCATCGCCCTGTAAAAATATATACAACACCTCAAACATATATTCAGGATATTGTGATTAACCCAGAAGTTAAACAAAATGGAGAAAGTATAGTGAATTATAAAGTGGATGTTCACGGAAACCGCTCAGATATTGATCGAATTAGCGTAACGATTATAGATGAAGATGGACAAGTTGTTACTCAGAACAATGAAGCTGAAGGTGCAATGTCTATTGATCATCCACATTTATGGCAGCCACTTAATGCGTATCTTTATCACATGAAAGTTGAACTTCTGAATGACGGCGAGGTTGTTGATGTATATACAGAACGATTTGGTATTCGCTCTGTAGAAGTAAAAGATGGTCAATTCCTTATCAATAATAAACCGTTTTATTTCAAAGGATTTGGTAAGCATGAAGATACATTTTATAGTGGGCGTGGCTTAAATGAGGCAGCCAATGTAATGGACATTAATTTGATGAAATGGATTGGTGCCAATTCTTTCAGAACAGCGCATTATCCATATTCCGAAGAAATGATGCGTCTAGCGGATGAACAAGGTATCGTTGTGATCGATGAAACGACAGCGGTCGGTGTACATCTTAACTTTATGGTGGCTTTAGGTGGCCAATTAGAACATGATACTTGGAAAGAGATTGATACACATCAAGCGCATAAAGAAGTCATAGAAGGTTTGATTGAAAGAGATAAGAACCATGCGTGCGTAGTTATGTGGTCAATCGCTAATGAACCTGCTTCTAATGAAAAAGGCGCAAAAGCTTATTTTGAACCATTTGTGGAATTAGCGAAACGTAAAGATCCACAGAAACGACCTGTTACAATCGTTACCATTTTAATGGCACAACCTGATGTATGTGAAGTGCAAGATTTAGTTGATGTATTATGCTTAAATCGCTATTACGGTTGGTATACGCAATCTGCAGATTTAGCAAGTGCGAAAAAAGCACTGGATAAAGAATTAGCACAGTGGTCTGAACGACAACCTAACAAGCCAATTATGTTCACAGAATATGGTGCTGATACCGTTGCAGGTATGCATGCGATTGATGATCAAATGTTTACGGAAGAATATCAATTGAATTACTATAAAGCGAACCATGAAATTATGGATAAATACCCACAATTTATCGGTGAACAGACATGGAATTTCGCAGATTTTGAAACATCAAACGGTATCATTCGTGTTCAAGGTAATAAGAAAGGTATCTTCACACGCGACCGTAAACCTAAAGCGATTGCACATTATTTTAAAGAACGTTGGCATAACATTCCTGATTTCAATTATAAATCATAATGTATGACTTCCTTTTCATTAAAATAGACCTCATAGGATGCATCAATATGCATCCTATGAGGTCATCTTTGTTCTACAATTTGAATTAAATTACCACATGTATCATCAAAAATGGCCATTTTAGCGCTACCCATTGTCGTCGGTTCAACGGTAAAATGAACCCCTTTTTGCGTTAATGTGTCATACGTTTGTTGTACATTGTCCACGCCAAACATAGTAATAGGTATGTTGGCTTCGAATAGACGTTGCTGATAGTCACTTGCAATAGGATTACCATTGGGTTCTAAGACCAATTGGGCACCTTCAGGTTGATTAGGAGACACTAAAGTGAGCCATCTAAAACCTCCGCCTACAGGTTCGTCAATTTTCTTTTCAAAGCCTAGAATATTTGTATAAAATTGTAAAGCTTCTTCTTGATTCTCTACAAAAATACTGTTCGCAATAATGTTCATACGTACCCCTTCAATTTATATAATATGGCGTTTAAATTAGTGGTCTTGTTTCAGAACACGAGCCATTTCTTCAATTTTACCCGCATGTAATGGGACATGAATGGCATTTAATACTAGTAATTCGTTCACCGTTTTGCAACCAGCAATCGGTTGGTCTAATGCTTGAGAGAGTTGCTCGTCAGTTAGTTGACGTACGCGATCTGGAATCGTTTTTAAGTCCTCTTTAATGGATTCAATTGATGGAACGTCTTGTCCACCCCAGTTAGCAGGACTAGAACCATAACCAAATATTGTAGTATATTTGTCGATATCTACCGCATTTTGGCCACCCATCGATAAAGCTGAATCAAAGATTGTTAAGACATGGCCAAATTGCCAATGTAGCGTATTTGGAAATACATCATTGTCTTTATCTAATACTTCCTCAATGTTCCAATTATCATAAACGGACAGTAAGTAGTTCACACCAGTATCAATCACATCATAGACTGTTTTATTACTCATTTTCGTTTCCTCCCACATGTTTAAAGAATTGACTATTAAGCGTCTACCCGTTAAACGTGCTTGTCAATCAAGTGATACGATAGTCTTATTAAAGAAAATGACTAAATGGCAGCGTATTTAATAGATGTTTTATTAGAAAAAATATATAAACTTCATATAAGAACTTAATAGGTTAACGAATCTTAGGTATATTTATATAAAGGATAATGTTAAACCTAAAAAATTAGTTTTTAGATAAGAAAGTAAGAGGTGATAAAAAATGTGCGCAATTCAAGAGATTGATTGTCGTATTGAAGCATGGATAGCACATATTGCACGTAAGGTTGATATGATGTTGAATGATGTGGCGGTTGAAACAAAAAAGCATGATTTAGATTTAGTGACGAATATCGACAAGGAAGTTCAAGCTGATTTCACTCAACTTATCAAAGAATATTATCCAGAACATCAGATTATGGGTGAAGAAAAAAGCAATCATGAGGTTGATATGTACCGTGGCTATGCTTGGGCGATAGATCCTATTGATGGTACAACGAATCTTGTGAAACAACATAAAGATTATTGTTTAATAGTAAGTTTATTCTATGATGGCGAGCCTTTACTAGCCTATACATATGAATTTTATCAACAAAAATTATATAAAGCTGTAAAGGGTAAAGGTGTGACGGTTAATGGCGTGCCACTACGTGTAGACACGTATCATCACCTCAAAGATGCGTTGATTTCTATTGATCCAAAACGTGCGCGTTCCGAGTTATTAAAGGCATTGATTTCAAAATCACATGGCTTTCGATTTATTGGTGCTGGTGGCATTGGTGCGTTGCGAACAATTACAGGGGATTTCGGAGCAAGTATCGATATGGGCGCAAATCTATGGGACATGAGTGCGCAATTATTATATGCGAAAGAGTTAGGACTAATTGTGACAGATATTCAAGGCAATGCTATCGATTTAAATCACGTTAAGGGTGCAATTATTGCACATCCAGATATTCATGAAGACATTATCAATATTATAAAAACGTATCAATAAAATAATCCTGCCACATACCGGCACTTACGCGTAACGGTTGATGTGACAGGATTTTTATAATATTAGGAAAGTTTTGGCTTTGATCGCTCAATATCAAGCCTAAAACATGTCATTGATTAAGGTTTAATCGCAAATGCACGTACTGGGAATCCAGGTGCATCTTTGGGTTTCGGACTAATTGCGTAAATGACCGCACCACGCGTTGGTAATTGGTCTAGATTCGTTAACAATTCAAGTTGGAATGTGTCTTGTCCAAGAATATAACGTTCTCCAACGATATCTCCATTTTTAGCAGTATCCACTGACGCATCTGTGTCGAATGTTTCATGTCCGATTGATTTCACACCACGTTCTTCGATTAAGAACTTCAAGGCATCTAAACCCCAACCTGGTAAATGTTGATTACCTTCAGCATCTTTATTTTCAAATTGTTCAATATCTGGCCAACGTTTTGACCAATCTGTACGTAAAGCGACAAACGTACCGTCTTCAATACGCCCATGTTTCGCTTCCCATGCCTCTAAATGGTCACGTGTGACGATGAAGTCAGCATTTTCTGTAGCCTCTTTTGAAAAGTCTAAGACAATAAGGGGCAATACTAATTCTTTTAAGTCTAAATCTTCTAAGTAACGTTTATTCTCAACAAAGTGAATAGGGGCATCAATGTGTGTGCCATATTGTGTGACAATATTCCAACGTTGCACGTAAAACCCATGTTCTTTAACGGTAAAGAGTGTCGAAACTTCACCTTTTTCAAATTCACTAAAGCGAGGTATTTCTGGGTCAAAGGTATGTGTTAAATCCACCCAAGTTGCTTCTTTCAGTTGATTTAATTGGTTCCATAATGGATAGTTTGGCATGTTTCATACCTCCAATAGTAATAGTTATTTTATGTTATTTTTGGCAGTGGCTGACTGAACTGCTCCATCGCTTTAGGGAAAGCTCGCTTCAGTTCTAGTCATCTGTGCCGGGGCTGTACGACGAAATCACAAGTGATTTCTGTACAGCTCCCCTATGCGGGTTTGTTTTGGTTATTTGCTTCGCGTTTTTTGCGAACGGTATTTACAAGTACAGTTAGAGCGTCTTTAACTTCTTCTTCTTTACGTGTTTTTAAGCCACAGTCAGGGTTAACCCAGAATAATGAACGGTCAATTTGTTGTAGAGAACGATCGATTGCTGTAGCAATTTCATCTTCAGTAGGGATACGTGGACTATGGATGTCATATACACCTAACCCAATACCTAAATCATAGTTGATATCTTCAAAGTCTTTGATTAAATCACCATGACTACGTGATGTTTCAATTGAAATAACATCAGCATCTAATTCATGGATGGCATGAATGATTTGACCAAATTGAGAATAACACATATGCGTATGAATTTGTGTTTCATCTTGGACTGATGAAGTTGCTAATTTGAATGAATTGACTGCATCTGCAAGATATTGTTCATGGTATTCAGAACGTAATGGTAAACCTTCACGTAAAGCTGGTTCGTCTACTTGGATGACTTTAATACCCGCTTCTTCTAACGCTAATACTTCTTCATCAATCGCTAGAGCAATTTGATCTTGAACGACTTTACGTGGCACATCGACACGTTCGAATGACCAGTTTAAGATCGTTACTGGACCAGTTAGCATACCTTTAACAGGTTTGTCAGTTAAACTTTGTGCATATACCGTTTCTTTGACTGTTAATGGCTCAGTCCATTTGACATCTCCGTAAATCACTGGTGGTTTAACAGCACGTGAACCGTACGATTGTACCCAGCCGAACTTAGTGACTAAGAAGCCTTGTAGTTTTTCACCGAAGAATTCAACCATGTCATTACGTTCGAACTCACCATGAACGAGTACATCTAGACCGATATCTTCTTGAATTTTAATCCAACGTGCAATTTCACTTTCTAGGAAATCGTTGTAAGCTTCATCTGAGATACGTTTATTTTTCCAATCAGCACGATATTTACGTACTTCTTGAGTTTGTGGGAATGAACCAATCGTTGTTGTTGGTAAGTCAGGTAAGTGTAAACGTGCGTCTTGTGCTTTTTTACGCTCAGGGAAAGGTGACTTACGGCTTGTTGGTACGCTATCAAAATCATATTCAAGATTTTTGAATGATTGACTTTGGAAACGTTCATAACGTGTTTTGAATTCATCATATTTCGCACTGTCGTTATGATTAAATAGGCGACGTAGTGCATCTAATTCGTCTAACTTTTCAGTAGCGAAACTTAAGCCGTCTTCAATAGATTCATCTAATGTTTCATCATCTAATGATACTGGTACATGTAATAAAGATGATGACGGTTGGATAACGATATGTTTCGCATAGGCTTGTAATGATTCGATTAATTGTTTCTTAGCTTCGATATCTGCCGCCCAAACGTTACGGCCATCAATGATACCAGCATATAATGTTTTAGATGCGTCGAAGTCACCTGCTTGAATTTGTTGTAAGTTATAACCGTGATCATGTACAAAGTCTAATCCTAAGCCACCTACTGGTAATGAACTTAAGAATTTAACATTGGCACGCTCAAAGTAAGTTTGAATGACTAATTTGTCTGCTAAGCCTGCTGTATCAAAGTAGTTATAGGCTTCTCTTGTAATCGCTTCATAGGCTGCGCTCTCATCTGTTACTAATACTGGTTCATCCACTTGGATATAGTCTGCGCCAGCATCAACGAGTGCTTGAATCACTTCTTTATATAATGGTAAAAGTGTTTGAACTTTCTCCTCGAAAGATTGATGACCACCTTTAGACAATTTCACAAACGTAATTGGTCCTACGATGACAGGATGCGCATTGACGTTAAGTGATTTTGCATAATTAAAGCGATCTAATAATACATTGTGATTCACTTTAGGTTCAACGTTATCCCATTCTGGCACGATATAATGGTAATTCGTATTGAACCATTTAATTAAAGCGCTCGCTACATGTTCTTTATTACCACGTGCAATATCAAATAATAAATCATCATTGACTTCGCGACCTTGGAAACGTTCAGGAATGATGTTGAATAGTAATGATGTATCGAGAATGTGGTCATATAGTGAGAAGTCACCGACAGGTACACTGTCTAAATTATAATGCTTTTGTAATAATAAATTTTCTCTGTGAAGATCACTTAACGTTTGATCTAATTCTGCTTTATCAATTTTTTTAGCCCAATAGCTTTCGATGGCTTTTTTCCACTCTCTTTTTCTACCTAATCTTGGGAATCCTAAATTTGAAGTTGTAATTGTTGTCATGATATTGCCTCCTTGTTTTGGGTAATTGCTTTAGAATACGCTGCGAGTTCTAATGAATAATCGATACGTTGGAACGGTGTGATGATGTATAAACCATTGAAGTACTCATGCACTGTATCAATCAATTCTTTAGAGAGTCTCAAACTTAATGCTTTAGTTTTTTCTTTATCATCTTTTACTGCTTTAAATTGGCTTAATACGTCTTCAGACATTTTAATGCCAGGCACTTCGTTATGTAGGAAAAGTGCGTTATTATAGCTTGCGATAGGCATGATACCTATAAATAGAGGGACATTCAGATGTTTCGTCGCCTCGTATACTTCTTTGATTTTTGCTTTACTGTATACAGGTTGCGTAATGAAGTAATTCATGCCTGCAGCTACTTTTTTCTCAAGGCGTTTGACCGCACCGTCGAGTTTACGTACATTAGGGTCAAATGCACCAGCGATGTTGAAGTTTGTATGTTTCTTCAGCGCATCACCATCCGTGTTAATACCTTGATTGAATCTTAATGCTAATTCGGTTAATCCTTTTGAATTGACATCATAGACATTTGTGGCACCGGGTAGATGACCTACCTTTGACGGGTCGCCTGTAATTGCTAAAATTTCGTTAACGCCGATAAGTGATAAGCCAAGTAGATGTGATTGCAAGCCAATTAAATTACGATCTCGACATGTAATGTGTACGAGTGGCTCAATATCGTAACGTTGGCGTATAATACTTGCCGCTGCAATATTGCTAACACGCACGGTAGCTAGTGAATTATCAGCTAGTGTTACTGCATCAACTTTGGCTTCATCGAGTTTGCCGATATTTTCAAAGAAAAGATCTGTATCTAAATGCTTCGGTGTATCGAGTTCGACAATGACTGTCGGTCCATTTTTAACCTTTGTCGTTAAGTTATGTTTATACGTACGCGTCACTGCTCGATTCGTTTGGCGATTAATTGGAATTACTTTTTTATTGGTAACAGGTTTCAAATCTTTGACGGATGATTTGATATAAGCAATGTGTTGTGGTGTTGTGCCACAACAACCACCAATCAACCGTACACCTTCATTTATAAGTTCTTGCGCAACATCGCCAAAATATTGTGCGTTATCACTATATTTAAATTCACTATTCTCGATATCCAGTAAGCTCGCGTTTGGATAACATGATAGGTATGCGTTCTCTGGTAACGCAATATGTGAAAATGAACGTTGCATGTGATGTGGACCGTGGTGACAATTAAGGCCTACAACATTGGCACCACAAGCAACTAATTGTTGTAACGCTTGATTAATTTCGGTTCCATCGACTAAGTAATTCGTATTTGAAGCGGTGAGTTGAGCAATGATTGGAATATCGTACTTACGACGTGTTGTTGTAACGATGTTTGTAAGTTCTTCTAAATCGTAGTAAGTCTCGAATAATAACCCATCAACACCTTCTTCAACGAGTGTATCGATTTGATTTTCAGCATGGTATTGAATGGTGGACAAAGGCAACTCCTCTTGTTGTAAACTTCTAAAACCACCTACTGTACCAAGTATGAAAGTGTCCGGTTGCGCCGCACGTTTCGCAATAGCTACAGCTGCTTTATGAATATCCTTCACTTTATGTTCTAAGCCAAAGCGTTTAAGCTTTTCAAAGTTAGCACCGTACGTATTCGTCTGGATGATATCAGCACCGGCCTCTATATAAGAACGATGTATTGACTCTACTTTCTCCGGATGTGTTAAGTTATATGCTTCTGGACATGTATCGAGTCCCTCTGAATAGAGGGTTGTTCCCATTGCACCATCAGCTACTAAAACGTTGTTCTGTAATTGATTCAATAATCGACTCATTGAAAGCCTCCTTTAATGCGTAGTTAAGGTCAGCAATTAATTCTTGAGGTTGTTCTAGACCTACGCTTAATCGGAATAAGCCAAAGGTAATGCCACGTTCATTTCGAACATCTTCAGGAACAGCAGCATGTGACATCGTGGCAGGATGAGATAAAATGGTCTCAACACCTCCGAGACTTACGGAAACGAGAGGTAACGTTAAGGCATCCACAAAATCTTGTGCCTTCGTTTCATCTTTTAATCGGAAACCGATGACGGCACCACCGCTATTTGCTTGTGACAAGTGTAATGAACTGTTCCCTGGATAATATACTTCGGCAATTTCTTTTCTTTCATTTAAAAATGTGACAAGTTGCGCTGCATTAGCTGTTGATTGTTTAAAGCGAACGGGTAATGTTTTTAAATGTTTGGCTAACGTCCAACTATCATGTGCTGATAATGCAGTACCAGTCCCATTCTGTAAAAGATATAATGCATCTGCGACGTCTTTGCGATTTGTGATGGCAGCACCAGCGATAATATCACTGTGTCCACCTAAAAATTTAGTAGCTGAGTGAACAACAATGTCAGCACCAAGTGCAAGCGGGGATTGACCCAATGGAGTCATGAATGTATTGTCCACTGCTAAAAGTAACTGATGACGTTTCGCAATCGATGCGACGGCACGTATATCTGTAATTTTGAAACACGGATTCGATGGTGTTTCAACGTAGATGAGTTTAGTGTTAGGTTGAATCGCTCGTTCAATTTCCTCAGGGTGTGTGGCATTAACTGTCGTAAATTGAATATTAAAGCGATTGAGAATTTGTTCGGTAAGTCTGAATGTACCGCCGTATACATCGTCAGGAAGAATCACATGATCATTTGCTTTTAGTGTTAATAGCACCGCTGATATTGCAGCAATACCTGACGCATATGCAAATGCGTAGTTGCCACCTTCAAGCTTTGCCAATTTCTCCTCAAGAAGTTGACGGTTGGGATTACCACTTCTGGCATAATCGAATTTTGCATTGCCACCGAGTACCTGTTGGTGAAATGTTGAAGAGTCATAAAGCGGTGGGTTAGCTGAATCGTAATCAACACCTCTATGTTCATCAAAAATAACTTCAGTTTCTTTTGATAAGGTCATGAAATCACTCCTACTTTAGAATTCTCCAGTGCGCGTAAAATATCTGACTCAATATCGTTATAATCCTCAATACCTATGGATAAGCGTATGAGATGTTCATCTATGCCACGTTTATCTTTTTCTTCATCAGGCATATCGACATGTGTTTGTGTGTATGGGAAAGTGATAAATGTTTCGGTTCCGCCTAAACTTTCTGCAAAAATACAAATTTCTAAATTTTCCAAAAATTTAGCAACGCTAAAGTCTTTGTTTAGGCGTAAACTTAACATGCCCGTTTTTCCACTGTATAGAACTTCATCTATAGCATTTGAAACTTTACATCGTTCAGCTAATTTCTTAGCATTTGCTTCTGACCGTTCAATACGTAAATGTAGTGTTTTTAAACCACGTTGTAATAAATAACTATCAATAGGGGACAATGTTGCACCAATCATATTATGCAATTGTCCAAGTTGTTCGGCTAACGCTTCATCTTTCACTGTTACAACACCTGCGAGCACATCGTTGTGACCGCCAATGTATTTGGTTGCTGAATGAAGCACGATGTCTGCACCCTCCTCTAAAGGAGTAGATAGATACGGTGTTAAAAATGTATTATCGATAATTGTTAACAGATGGTGCTTTTGACTCAAGATATAATACGGTTCAACATCAATTTCAATCATTTGTGGATTCGAAATGGGTTCTATGAAAAGTGCTTTCGTATTTGGTGTAATACTGTCAACGACTTCCTGATAATTTAAAAAGTCGACATACTTAAATCTGATACCGTATTGTTTCTCGTAAAAATCAAATAATCTGAATGTACCACCGTATAAGTCGAAGGCGACTAATATCTCATCACCTGGTTGAAACAAGTTACAAATGAGCTGTACTGCAGCCATGCCACTTGACGTAGCAAACGAAGCAATACCACCTTCTAATTTCGCGAAGGATTCCTCAAATGCAGAACGTGTTGGGTTCTTAGTTCTTGTATAGTCGTAGCCTGTTGACTGACCAAGGTGAGGATGTTGATATGCGGTAGACAAATAAATCGGATTGGCTATTGCGCCAGTAACATCTTTAGTTAATGATATTTGTGCTAATTGTGTATCTTTCATGTCAAATCCTCCATCCATTTATAATCCAATAAAAAAAGCTTCCGTCCTTTAAACCCGATATGTATCGGATGTAAAGGACGAAAGCTTGTTTCGCGGTACCACCTTTGTTTATTACTTTATTGCTAAAGTAACCTCAAACAGTACGCCATTATGTGAATAACGTGTACTGAGATGGTAGACGCTAATCCATTCGTTATCTGAAGCTTCGGATAAATGAAAGTCTCCATTAAAAAACTCATTTAACTTGATTACAAGTAAATGAGTATTAACGATGAATAGCGACGTCTAGAATTCCAGTACGCCATTAAACAATAAATGTTAATACTGTATCGCTATAACGGGCGAACCCGTTGACACCTCGTATTGGCATCAACACTCAAAGGCCATTTTCAAACTTTCTTTCAATGTCTCTTCTCAGCTAAGGAGACTCTCTGTATTAGCAGTGTAAGTTCTACTTTCCTTATTACAGTGTGTAATTTGTGTTTTTTTAAGTTAATTCATAGCTTACAGGCCTAATTCATATTTGTCAACAACTTTTCTGAAAATTAAGATTATAAAGTCAAATCAGAAAACGCTTAAAGTATTGATAACATCATAATATGCGCACATAAAAAATTATTTTTTATTTCATCGACCTTATCTACTTGTTAAACCTATTCTATATTTTTTAAAATAGATAAGTGCTAATCAAATGCGTGCCATAATAGTTATAATGAGAAGGTAAGTGAGTTTGTTGTAATCGCATTAAGCCTAGTGCAAAGATAAAGTATTAAATGTTTAGTAAATGTTAGTTGAAAGGGGTGAAAGATAGTGGATCATAAACAAGATGAACGATTGGCCTTAAGTCAAAATGAACAAATTCAAAACGTTGATATTTCTCAAATTAAAGCCAATCCATACCAACCTCGCAAAACCTTTGATGATGAAAAGTTAAGCGATTTAGCAACGTCCATACAGATACACGGTATTTTACAACCTATTGTATTACGCCAAACTGTACAAGGTTACTATATCGTGGTTGGCGAAAGGCGATTTAGAGCATCTCAATTAGCAGGGTTAACTGAAATACCAGCAATCATCAAAGAATTATCTGATTCGGACATGATGGAATTAGCGATTATCGAAAATTTACAACGAGAAGATCTTAATGCTATTGAAGAAGCGGAGAGCTATCAACGTTTGATGAAAGATTTAGGATTAACGCAACAAAAAGTAGCTGAGCGATTAGGTAAATCACGACCTTACATCGCTAATATGTTGAGATTGCTGAATTTGCCACAAGATGTTTCAAAGCAAGTCAAAGAAGGTGCGTTATCCGGTGCGCATGGACGGACATTACTAGGAATTAAAGATGTTAGTAAGATGAAGAAGATAAGTCAACAAGCAATACGTGAAAAGTGGAGCGTTAGGTATCTTGAACAAGTTGTAAATGAACTTCAAGACGGCCGGCAGTCTAAAGAAAGTAAAGAACCAACGCCAATGAAACCCAAATTCATTCAAAAACAAGAACGTCTATTAAAAGAAAAATTTGGCACTAAAGTAGAGATTTCAACGCGTAAAAATACAGGTAAAATAACATTTGAATTTAAATCAAAAGAAGCGTTTCAGCGACTCATTCAACAACTTAATGAAGATTAATGGTACATATCCAAATGTACTGTTAGAATGGGATCTTTGAGTTAGTGAGCAAAGTTATGTTACATTTTAAGCTTTAGAGAGAAAATAATATTGAAAGTAAAGCTTAAGACGGATACATATTGTGCAATAAATGCGTATAATAATTAAATTATAAAATAGTTAAATAGGGAGGTTGCTATTATATGAATCAGGTCAAAAATGTATTGTCTTCATTATTTGAACCATTAACAAAGATAGAAACATATGAGAATTTAGCTATCAAAATAGCATTAATTCTCATATATATTATTGTTGCGTTGATTGTTATAGCAATATTAAACAAAGCAATTGAACAAGCATTTAAAATACAAAACCGTAGTAGCAAAGGAAATAAAAAGCGTTCTCGAACATTAATTTCACTAGTTCAAAACGTAGTGAGTTACATCGTATGGTTTATTGTGATTACTACCATCTTAAGTAAATTTGGAATTAGTGTTGAAGGCATCATTGCGAGTGCTGGGGTCGTTGGTTTAGCTGTTGGTTTCGGTGCGCAAACCATCGTTAAAGATATTATTACAGGCTTCTTTATCATATTTGAAAATCAATTCGACGTTGGTGACTATGTTAAAATCAATAGCGGTGGTACAACTGTAGCAGAAGGAACTGTGAAATCTATCGGCTTAAGATCAACACGTATTAATACTATTACAGGTGAATTAACGATATTACCAAATGGTAGTATGGGCGAAATTACGAATTTCTCTATTACCAATGGATTCTCTATAGTAGAAATTCCAGTATCTGTGGAAGAAAATTTAGATAAAGTTGAAAAACGTCTAAATAAATTATTTACAGCAATGCGTAGTAAATATTACTTATTTATTACTGATCCAGTCGTGGAAGGTATTGATTCGTTAGATGAAACGAAAGTAACGTTTAGAATATCTGCTGAAACGATTCCTGGTGAAGGTGCATCTGGCTCAAGAATATTACGTAAAGAAATTCAAAGAGTGTTTGTCCAAGAAGGTATTAAATTACCACAACCAATTTACATTAAAAATAATAATCAACAAGGCAAATCTTAATTATTATTGAGGGGTAATTTCATGACGTCAAATTATGGAATAAATGATATAGTAGAGATGAAAAAGCAACATGCATGTGGAACTAATCGATTTAAAATCATTCGTATGGGTGCTGATATTCGTATCAAATGTGAGAATTGCCAACGAAGTATTATGATTCCACGTCAAACGTTCAATAAAAAAATAAAGAAAATATTAGTATCATATCAAGATACTGAAGGTTAGGAGAATGATTAATGGCTTTAACAGCAGGGATTGTAGGCTTACCAAACGTAGGTAAATCTACCTTATTTAACGCAATAACAAAAGCGGGAGCATTAGCCGCTAACTATCCGTTCGCAACAATTGATCCAAACGTAGGTATCGTAGAAGTGCCAGATACACGTTTAAATAAATTAACAGAAATGGTTGAGCCTAAAAAAACAATTCCAACGACATTTGAATTTACAGATATTGCAGGGATTGTAAAAGGTGCCTCTAAAGGTGAAGGTTTAGGAAACAAATTCCTTTCACACATCCGTGAAGTAGATGCGATATGCCAAGTTGTACGTGCGTTTGATGATGAAAACGTTACACACGTATCAGGTCGCGTCAACCCATTAGATGATATTGAAGTCATTAATATGGAGTTAGTATTAGCAGATTTAGAATCTGTCGAAAAACGTTTGCCTAGAATTGAAAAAATGGCACGTCAAAAAGATAAAACTGCTGAAATGGAAATGAGAATTCTCTCTAGAATTAAAGAAGCACTTGAAAACGGCGACCCTGTACGTAGTATAGACTTCAATGATGAAGATCAAAAATACGTTAACCAAGCACAACTACTAACATCTAAAAAAATGTTATATATTGCCAATGTCGGTGAAGATGAAATTGGTGACGAAGATAATGATAAAGTAAAAGCAATTCGTGAATATGCGGCGAAAGAAGATTCTGAAGTTATCGTTATTAGCGCGAAAATTGAAGAAGAAATTGCTACATTAGATGACGAAGATAGAGCGATGTTCCTTGAAGATTTAGGCATTGAAGAACCAGGACTAGACGTACTTATCAGAACAACATATGATTTATTAGGCTTATCAACATACTTTACTGCAGGTGTACAAGAAGTACGAGCTTGGACATTTAGACAAGGTATGACAGCACCACAATGTGCAGGTATTATTCATACTGACTTTGAACGTGGATTTATTCGTGCTGAAGTGACTAGTTATGATGACTATGTAGAACATGGTGGCGAACAAGGTGCTAAAGAAGCGGGTAAACAACGTTTAGAAGGTAAAGAATACATTATGCAAGATGGCGATATCGTGCACTTCAGATTTAACGTTTAATCATTTCTCAACGGATTATGTGAGTAAAATAAAAAGCAATGTAAGTTTCGCTTAGCTTAAGTGACAAGAGACTTACATTGCTTTTTTTATATCATTTGTTTCATTTATATCTTAAAAGAACGGTATAACTTTACTTGCTTCAATAATGTCTTTGGTGCTAAAAAACTGTTTACCTTCTCCAGTATAAGCAGGTTCAAGAATCATATTGGCTTTCGCACAATATAACCATTCTGGATTGATACCGCAATTTAAGACTTCTTGAAATTCTTGAAAATCTTTATTCCAATCTAAATCTAATTGCATATTTTACACCTCGACTTCATTATAGAACAAGTGTTCGTAAAAATAAAGTGTTATGTATGTATTTTTAATCAATAAACCAATCAGCCGTAACATTGGCATCTAAGTAATTCGCATCAACATTTTGGTTTAACTCTGGTGCATAGTAATGATCAGTGTATTGCCATAATACTTTCTCTCTATTAGGTTCTTGTGTTTGATATGCTGCTAACCAATAACCATCATAAGCACTCACTGCATTAGGAACATTGTTAATCATAAAGTTCTCATAAGAATAAAATAATATTTTTTTATTTCCAGCAAGTTGTCGCATTTAATCTGCCCAAGCTTTTGTGGCAGTGTCAGCATCACCAGAAGTGATGGAATTTTGCTCAAAATCATTAACATAGAATGATGCTTTAGGCGCACGATTATAAAGCGTTTGTGCTTCATTTCGAGCGTCATCGGCATTTTCATACATGCTGTATGAGTATACACCAAATTTCATATTATTGTTATCTAGTAAAGTTGAATTGTTCTCTAAACATTTATCGACATATTCGGAGCCATATTGACCTCGAATAATAATAAAATCATAATCTTGTTTTAATTGTTTGATTTGGGCGTCAGTTAAGTTGCCTTGCCACTCTGAAATATCTAATACACGTTCACCGTTTTGTGTGGTCACTGCTTTGGATTTTGATGAAAAGGTTGAACGATTACTTGTTGAAGCATCTTGTTGGTCGGGGTTATTTTCAAGATATTGTTGATATCCATACCCCATTGTCCCTTTTTGGCTACCTCCAGAATGCTCAGAAGCGTTTGCATTTAACGCACCTACAGAAGTCGCCATAATAGTTAAACATGCAATAGATGATGTTGCCTTTTTAAACATTTGAGCTCTCCTTTAGATATTATATTTTTTAGAAATAATACTATGTAAAATGCAGTTGTGATATTAGTATAAAAAGTTCTAATTCGCAACTTTATATAAGACGCGATTCATATATAAGAAAATTAAGTTATAGGCAATACAAAATAGTGAGGCGGAGGATACATAAAATATATTGTAAAAAGTAATACTCTGTGCTATAATTCTTGATTGTGAGTAATGAAAATTATTCCTTGCTTATCGTTAGTATTCGATAGGCCGCATAGACCACAAGGAGGTGCAAGTATAAAATGAGAACATATGAAATTATGTATGTCGTACGTCCAAACATTGAAGAAGATGCTAAAAAAGCACTTGTTGAACGCTTCAACGGTATCTTAGCTTCAGAAGGATCAGAAGTTTTAGAAGAAAAAGACTGGGGTAAACGCCGTCTTGCTTATGAAATTGAAGATTTCAAAGAAGGTTTCTATAACATCGTACGCATTAAAACTGATAACAACAAAGCTACAGACGAATTCCAACGTTTAGCTAAAATCAGTGACGATATCATCCGTTATATCGTTATCCGTGAAGACCAAGATAAGTAATAAGGTAATGGGGGCGTTTTAATGATAAACAGAGTTGTATTAGTAGGTCGTTTAACTAAAGATCCAGAATACAGAACCACTCCCTCAGGCGTAAGTGTAGCGACATTTACTCTAGCAGTTAATCGTACTTTCACGAATGCTCAAGGGGAACGCGAAGCTGACTTCATCAATGTCGTTGTGTTTAGAAGACAAGCAGAGAACGTGAATAATTATTTATTCAAAGGTAGTCTAGCTGGCGTTGATGGTCGCATACAATCACGCAGTTATGAAAATCAAGAAGGTCGTCGTATCTTTGTTACTGAAGTTGTAGCAGATAGTGTTCAATTCCTTGAACCTAAGAATGCGCATGGTGGCCAACGTAATCAAAGTAATAACAATGATTTCCAAGACTACGGTCAAGGATTTGGTGGTCAACAATCGGGACAAAATACGTCTTATAATAACAATAATGCATCAACTAATAAACAATCTGATAATCCATTTGCAAACGCAAACGGACCGATTGATATTAGTGATGATGACTTACCATTCTAATAACAAAATGAACGTATAAAAATTTATTCTAAAGGAGGTAATTAACCATGGCAGGTGGACCAAGAAGAGGCGGACGTCGTCGTAAAAAAGTATGCTATTTCACAGCAAATGGTATTACACACATTGACTATAAAGACACTGAATTATTAAAACGTTTTATCTCAGAACGCGGTAAAATTTTACCACGTCGTGTAACTGGTACTTCAGCTAAATATCAACGTATGTTGACTACAGCTATCAAACGTGCTCGTCATATGGCTTTATTACCATATGTTAAAGACGAAAACTAATATATAATTAGTATTTAAACCCCGTAGGCTTAAAGCTTACGGGGTTATTTTTGTGCTTTGCGAATTTAGAAAAAAGGTAGAAAGAGGGCAACTTTAAAATATTTCGAGTAATTTATATACAAAAG
The DNA here is from genome assembly GCF_016892225.1 of Staphylococcus sp. GDY8P47P. NCBI lineage: Bacteria > Bacillati > Bacillota > Bacilli > Caryophanales > Staphylococcaceae > Staphylococcus > Staphylococcus sp. GDY8P47P. The sequence continues at coordinate 82,687 of NZ_JAFENV010000024.1, forward strand.
CAATGGTTAATAATATTACTGGTACTGATATTATCAATCTAACGATCAGACGTTTAATAATTGGCTTTATGTCTTGTTCATCTTCAAAAAATAAAAGTGGGTCTTTATTCACTTTATTGTAAAAAGTATTTCTACTATTAAAAATGCAAGTATGCATATTCAAAAATAATAGAAATATTATTATTATTCCTTTTTGTTTTAAATCATCTTGATTCCATGCACCGATTTGATTCAGATAAGCTATAAGACAAGATACTAGTGCAAAAAATCCAGACATCACTTTAATTTTGAAAGATTCCAATTTAACAAAATCACTTGGTGCTTTATTATCAGTGTTTCTAGCATTGTACGAGTAAATGGAACATTGATAAATAGCATCTAAAAGAAAAACAAATAATATCTGAAAAGCTATAAAGAAAGTGTTTATTAAGTCGTTCTCACCTTTTTCAATTAAATAAATTAATTGTAATGTTAGGGTGAAGTAACCGATAGTAGCAATTAATAAAGTCGATATAAAGGAACAACTTTGTCTACTGAATAAAGAAATCATAAACTATCTACTCCTTCCAATTTATTCATCATATCTTTAGCCATCTGAACAGTAACATATGTGTATGTTTTTAGGGTAGTTTTATAATCTGAGTGTCCTACAGGGTCTTGTATAGATTTTAGGTTAATCCCTAATTGTGCAAGTGTTTAGATGTGAGTATGACGTAATGTGTGAGTTGTTACATGTTTCTTGATTGAACTAATCTCAGTAGCCTCTTGAATAATACCGTTAATTTTATTTAAGTCGATAGGGCTATCAGCTATATTAGTGAATTCCTAACCCCTATCAATAAATTCTCCGTTCCACTGTTTTTCTTTAATATTCTCTAAAATAAGTGTTTTAAGTATGTTGATACTTTGAGTAGTGAGCCCTATAGTTCTATAACTTTTCCTTGTTTTAGTCGTCTCTTTAACTCCAAATGCTCCCGTTTCCTTATCGGTCACCCAATTAATTGTGCCATCAATCTCAAGTGTTTTATGTGCAAAGTTTATAATGTCTGACTTAATGACAAGTAGTTCGCCAATACGCATACCATTAGCAACTTGGAACTGTACTATAGCTTTAACCATATTATAGTTACGAGTTGAATGATTTTTATGTTTAATTAAGTAGTCGAAACAATCAATTAACTCTTTAACTTCGCTATCCTCTAAATAGTTATTACGTTTAGCTTTTAGTTCATCTCTAGTTTTAGCCTTTTTAGGAATAATGATTTTATCTAGTACATTTATATCTTGTAAATCGTAATATTTAAACGTATATTTGAACACAGAACGAATAATGATAACTAGTGATTGAAAGTGTCCTTTACTATGAATTTTAGTCCACTTATTAATAATATCTTGTAGATATGTATGTGTAATGTTGTTTATCAGCACTTCTTTATCTATAGCGTTTTAACTGTGGTAGTATTGCTTACTTTATCTTTAATAGTAGTGGCTTTGGAACCAGAATGGATTTTATAATGCTCTAGCCACTCATCACATGTAGCATGAAAAGTTAACGTTTTAAGGTTAGTAGATGTCTTGTCATTTAGCTTTGCCTTAATGCGCGCATTTAAGCGTCTTTGAACCTCTTTTTATTCGTATTCAAAATTACGCTAGTACGTCGTCATTTGTTTGTGAGAGGGTTTTTACACTTCTCATAATAGCGATATGTACTTCACCATGTTTATTAGTAAATTTTTTATGCCACATGTGAGTGTGTCTTCTAAAAAAGATAAAAAATAATAAGGGTAGGTAGGCTACCCTAAAAATTAAGCAGTTAAAGCTGATAGGATTTGTTTTTTATCTGACCATTTCAATATTGATAAATTCTCGTGTTGAGCAACTGTAAGAGTTCTATTAGTTATTGGATTTTCAATATCGTTTGCGATAATTAACATCTTTGGTTCTAAATTATTTTTATTTAGTCTATTTGGTTTAACATCCCTGTAAATGTAGGAGTCTGTTGTCACCTTATTAAAATCTAAATTATTAGCAAAATTTATTAATTTTTCAGGGGCTGACTTTGTAGCAGGTAAAATGTAATCAATAGAATGCTTAATACCAGATTCTCCAGATATCGCTACTTTAGCAGATCCTATAATGTCTTCGTCATAAAAGAAATCAAGTACTTCTTCATAAAACAGATTGGAAACATTTGATTTTGTAGTCATTGATAAATCATAAATTTTTAAGATGCCCTGAATTAGGTTATGTTTCGATTGAGCAAAGCTTTCGTTTTTTACATTTGCAATTATTTCATCATTATTTAGCTCTAGACTAAACTGATTCAATACATTTTTAATTAATCTTTCTCGAGTTTTAGTAGTAATATCAACACCTAACAAATCTAGTTCATTTAAAGTTAATCCATCATCTGATAACTTTATTTCACTATTAGGTAGCATATCAACATATATTCTAATGTAGTCATTTATATGATTTTTAAAAGGTGTGGTAATTTCCATTGAATTATTTAATTGCTTATACTTATATTTTTGTTTTAACCAATTAAAATATTCATTCATCTTTTGTTCTATAAGTTCCATTAATTACCACCCCTTTACTCATACTAATTTTGATTTTAGTATAACATTTTCATGAGATATATTGGTATAATCCATAAAAAAATCTAGTGAGTCTGAGAGCTCTTCTACTAACTCCTCATCTTTTACTTCTGATAATGGGATAGCTATCCCTCCATTATCGTATTCATCTGTAAAAATGTGCAAGTGAGGAGTAGGGATCACTGTATCGTTTGGGGGATTTGAGTGGTCAGCGCCATTAACATCAAAACGCACCATTGGGTGCTTTTGAGAAATACTATTTAGTAAAATTGATAAATTATCAGGATTTCTATGACCTTTTTTATTGATTATCAATTTAAACTTTTCTGACTCATCACTAATATGTATAATATTGTGTTTAGTTTGTTCCCCAGCAATAGGTATATTCACAACACTTTTCTCAAATACTTTTATTTTGTCCATCAGAGTTTCAAATAATTCTTTTTTCATTCTTATCTCCTTTATTTATAAAATTTATATGAAAGCGTCACGTGCATTTAGTTAGAGATATTAATAACTACAAAGAAGTTTTGGAGGAAAACGCAAAATTACTTTCTGACTCTTTTTTTGTGCACCTAATATAAGTGTGCTAGTTAGTAATACGCCGAATATCTTTTTCATATGTATATCTCCTTTAATCCTCGTTTAAGATTATTTTACCATCTTTAATTTTTAATTTATCTAGGTCGTTAAAAATTTCTCGATACTCTTCACGGTCTATAAAATCTGCTGATTTTTCGGTTGTTTCTTCATCTTTAGATATAACTTGTTGGATCTTTGTGAAAAAAAGATATATCAAATTGAACCTTCGAAATACTTTATAATTACATAATAGACTATAAGTTTTAACGTCATTCAAAAAGTGGATTTTTATTATTTAATTGCCTTAGAATTTAAAGGTCTATACTTCTAGATGTAAAACTATTAAAATAATTAGTAATTAACAAATAAATAAGAGGTAACATGTAATGATTGATTATTTAAAAAGAAGTTTCCCACTATTAATTTTATTTATTTCTGTAACAATATTTTTTATAGCTGCATTATTACAAAGTGTATTTAAAATAGATATACAAGATGGTATCTCATTGGCAATAGCTTTTATTGGTATATTTGCTACTTTTGGAGGTGCATATTTAGGTGCTAAAATTTCTGGAGAGAATGCTATTAAGCAATATAAATTTCAAGAAAAAAGAGAAGCTTTTAAAGATATATTATCTTTATTAAATGAGATAGAGAGTTTAAGTAAAGAAATGAGAGATATCAATAATCATAATAAACTAGAAATTGAAAAAGTTGTCAAAAAAGAAATTCCAAATCCATTATTAAGTTACGAAGATTTATACAAGAAATGGGAAAAAGTATATAGTCACATAATTTACAAAAGTTATATAACTAATCTAAATTTACATGATATCAAAAAAATTAAAGAGCCAACACAACTATACATTTTCTTAAAATTAGACACCTTTGATATTATAGAAAAAAATGCTGATGATACATACCAGCTAAAAAAACCAGAAGGTGAGGAATTCCGAGAACATATTTATACTTGTGATGTTTATATTACTAGTACAGTCCCTAAAAATATAAAAAAACTTAGAGGTATTTTAAAAGACGAATTGTAATATTAAGTGCAACACTAATAAAATTCCATAAAAAAGGCCTATGGTTGGCACTTTATTGTAAGATGTTAATAACCACAAAAACACATACAAGGGGTGCCAATATGAGCTATATTCATCTTACAATAACTGAGCGTGCAAGTATAGAGATTCTTTGGAAAGAAAATTATTCTTTAAGAGCGATTGCTAAACGGTTAAACCGTTCGGTTTCTACCATTTCTCGCGAAATTAAAAGAAATAAATTCAATCATAATTATGTTGCTGAAACAGCTCAAACTAATTATGAAACTCGAAAAAAGAATTGTGGTCGTCCTTCTAAATTTAAGACAAAAAGGCAAGGGACAACGACCTAAAGAAACCCGGGGTCGTTTCAACATTGGTAAATCAATATCTCAACGTCCTAAGGATATTAAAAAACGCAATTCTTTTGGCCATTGGGAGGCAGATACAGTTGTTTCAAGCCGAGGAAAAAGTAAAGGCTGTCTGGCTACTTTCGCAGAAAGAAAATCTCGATATTAGATTTGTTTTCTAATGTCTGATCGCTCTTCTAAATCAATGTAAGTAGCTATAAAACAACTTATTTCATCTTTGCCTAACAACGCTGTAAAAAAGATTACTGTAGATCGTGGTAAAGAGTTTTCATGTTACAAAAATATTGAATCTCAATTTGAGGTCGATATTTATTTTGCTGACCCATATTCTGCTTGGTAGCGTGGAACTAATGAAAATTCTAATGGATTACTTAGAGAATTTTTCTCTAAGAAAACAGACTTAGCAAAGGTAACTCAAGAAGAGTTGGATTATGCTTTAAACTCTATTAACCATCGTCCTAGAAAGTGTCTTAATTGGAAGACGTCTTATGAAATTTTAAATTCTGAGTTGTTGCAATTAAATTGACAACTCAACGTATAAAAAATGCGGTTAATGGAACAATCAATTTGTTTTATTAACCGCATTTCTTTTAGAACCGTTATTTTGAGCTTTGTAATTCAAAAATGCCAGTAAATGAATTTATAAAAATCTCATTTACTGGCATTTTTGCTAGGAATTATGTCCCAGCCCCTTAATAATTTTAAATTATAAACGAATATCGATATCGTCAATTTGCTGTTGATATTCTTTGTATTTACTTTCGACTAACATTTGATAAGGCGTGTCGAAGAAGTCTGCAAGAATCATTGCATCTTTAAACTTAGGTTCGTGTTGGTGATTTTCCCATTCCCATAATTGATGGGGTTCATAATGTGTACCATATTTTTCGTTAATTAATTCAGTTAATTCGTTAATTTCAAGATTTCGTTTAGTTCTTAAATTAAAAAGTGTATGTGAACTCATGAAACATAACCTCCTAAAATTCAAGTTTGAATTTAAATTATTTTTTCTTACTTTCCAAGTTTATTTATTATAAGTAAGTTTTTTTAAGTCTTTTATATATAACCTAAGTTATTTTACTATACTAGTCCTGTTCACAATAATTATCAAGTTTTTTAGTTGATAAATATTAATTATGTTATCTTTATTTCAAGAAATATAAATAAAGAGGGAATTTATAATGAAACTATTTGATTCGCATTTTCATATCATTGACTTTGATTATCCGGTTAAAGAGAATAATGGCTACATACCCCCATCATTTAAGGTTAATGATTATTTAAATCATACTAAGCAATTAAATGTTGTAGGAGGTGCAATTGTATCAGGGTCATTTCAAGGGTTTGATCAAGATTATTTAATAACGGCATTAGATCAACTTCAAGGTCAATTTGTTGGGATAACGCAGCTACCTGCATCGACCTCTGACGATGAAATTCTTCGATTAAATGATAAAGGGGTTAGAGGTATTCGATTTAATGTTAAGCGCGGTGGGTCTGAAGATATAGCGCTTATCAAGACGTTTGCGCAAAGGGTATATGATTTAGTTGATTGGCATACTGAAATTTATATTGAATCTAAACAATTAAAAGACTATCAAGAAATTATAAGCTCATTACCCCAAGTATCAATCGATCATCTCGGCTTGACTGTAGAGGGCTTTGAGGATTTAAAAACGTTAGTTAAACAAGGTGTTTATGTTAAAGCAACTGGATTTGGGCGTATAGAGATAGATCCCATTAAAGCCAATGAGGAACTAATTGAAATTAACCCTGAGGCCATTATGTTTGGTACTGATTTGCCCTCTACTCGAGCAAAGCGTCCTTTTAGTGAACAAGATATTGAGTTAATTCAAAAGCATTTTGGTGAAGAGACACAAGAGAAAATCTTTTATAAAAATGCATTAAAATTTTACAGAATTTCAGAATGAAAATCGAATTTGTAGTAGTGGAAAACGAATATATAAATTATCCATAATTTTTATAATGAGATTTGATATAAGTTTAAATAAAAATATAATAAAATTATATCCTAATGTTTATTCATATTGATGCGTGGTATATAAAAGAAGTATACAAAAATAGAAGATGTAAGGAGAGTTCTGAATATGGGCTTTATTGTTATGTTAATAGTCGGAGGATTAATCGGCTGGGTTGCCGGTATGATCATGGGTAAAGATATCCCAGGTGGTATCATCGGTAACATCATCGCTGGATTAATCGGTTCAGCAGTAGGTAGTAAATTATTAGGTACTTGGGGACCTGTATGGGGTGGCGTACCAATCATTCCAGCACTAATCGGTGCAATTATTGTTATTTTCGTTGTTTCTTTAATTTTAAAAGCACTAAGAAAATAAGAGTAATATCTAAAACAGTCTGGGATATAAATAGTATAATAATGCTATTTAGCAAATTCGCAGTAGCTGACTGAACCGAGAAGGCGCTTTAATCAAGCTTTTCTCAGTTCAGTCATCCTTGTGGGCGGTGCCCCAACAAAGAGAATTTCATTAAGAAATTCCACAAGTAAAGCAAGATGGGAGCGGACGACGAATTCAAAAGAATTCTGTCCCGCTCCTTTTTTAGTTTAATGAAATTTTAATTAATTAAAGCCTGATGGTTATGAATATCTTCAAAATCATAGTTCTTAATAATCTCACATCCTAATGGATGTCTGCCATTATCAACATGTTGATTAACTTCTTCTAGTACTTCTAAAATTTCATATTCTGGTGTTTCAATATTAAATGAATATCTAAATATATGTCCGTGATCAGATTTAACAGTTGCCATGAGTTCGTCATTAATCATTTTATAGCCTAGCAATTCCATTATTGATTCCCCCCCAATAAGTGTGATTACTTAGTTATAATGTAGCATGTAAAAATGCATGATGACAGTAATTTTACTTAAATGCTAATGATTATCATTTCGGTGTTTATTTTGTGAGGAATACTAGGAAAAGGGATTAAAATTGGGCATAAAAAGAGGGTGACGTCGGGTTAAGGCGTCACCCAGGAGTATTATGTTCATGAATATAAAAGACTTTGTAGTTATTATTTAACTACACCCTTATACTACCATGTAACCGACCATAATGACAATGAAAAGTACTTAAAATATAAAAAAATTTCGCTTAGTCCTATGATTTGTAAAAGTCGTATTTAAGTTAAGTATTAAACGCTAAAGGATCGTGCTACTTTTGGAATTTTAGACTACCCGTAGACTTACATTTACAATTTAAGTATGCCATAATCTGTATAATATTAAATTGAAGTGGGTGTGTATATGGAAGGCATCTTAACCTTTATTACTATTACGTTACTTATCATTATAGTGCCTGGTCCTGATTTTTTAATTGTTATGAAAAATACAATCCATTCGGGTAAAGTAAATGGGGCAATGTCAGCATTAGGTATCACTACTGCACATGTTATTTATTCGTCATTAGCTGTGTTGGGAATTATATATATCCTTACAAGTTTATATTACATATTTTTGATCATTAAAATACTTGGTGCGTGCTATCTAGTGTATTTAGGCGTACAAAGTATTCACACCGCACGTCAGTCGATGAATTTTAATACAACTTGTATTGGCATCGATGATGTGAGCTATTTTACTTCGTATCGTCAAGGCTTTATAAGCACTATTTTAAATCCAAAAGCACTACTGTATTATGTGAGTGTTTTACCTCAATTTCTATCAACTGGTGGTATTGAAGTAAAGTCACAAGTAGCCATTTTATCTATAATTGTCATCATCGTTATCTTAATTTGGTTTTTATTCTGTGTATTTGTATTTCAATATATTAAGTTACTATTCAGTCAACCGAAAATAAAAGCTGCATTCGATTATATGGTAGGTATCATTTTAATTGGATTATCCATTCATTTATTATTAAGCAAGAGTAGTTAAATTAAAGTAAAGGATTGTAGTATATGAAACTATATTTAGTGAGACATGGTGAATCACAATCAAATTATGACAACAAACATAAAAGAGCTTATTTCTGTGGTCAATTAGATGTACCACTAACTAAAAAGGGTATTGAGGGTGCACAAAATTTAGAAAGTTATTTTAAAGAAAGACAAATTGATCACGTCTATGTATCCGACTTAACGCGTACGCAAGAAACCTATCGCTATATCTTTCCTTATGAGATACCGACGACAATTACGTCATTGCTTCGTGAACGTTCACTTGGTGTGTTTGAGGGCGAGTATAAAGATACGTTGATGCATGATGCGAAGTATCATCGTTACTTTAATGATCCGGAATATAAAGATTTCCGTCACAGTTTCACTCAAAAAGCGCCTGAGGGTGAGAGTTATAGAGATGTGTATCATAGAGTTCATCTATTCTTTGAACAATTGAATCGTCATGATGATAAAACAATTGTGATTGTAGCACATCAAGTCGTTATTCGTTGTATATTTGCATATTTCAATATGATTGATGAGGATGAAGCATTAGATTACAATGTCGACAATTGTAAGCCGTACTTTTTAGAAATATAATATGTATGAAAATAATTGTTTAACAATTAAAAGAGGCTAGGACATACATAATATAATGGTGCTATTTTGCACATTCGCAGTAGCTGACTGAACTGAGAAGGCGCTTAAATCAAGCTTTTCTCAGTTCTAGTCATCCTTGCGGGGGTGGGACGACGAATTCAAAAGAATTCTGTCCCACTCCCTTTTTTATTTACTTATCCTGGAACTTTATGCCCCGGACGTTTTTGTAACATCTATTTAGCGATAG